>VAWY01000157.1 GCA_005888335.1 Actinomycetota bacterium | reverse complement strand
AAAGCACTTCGCACGCGCGTTCGCGGTGGAGCGTGTGACCGGGCGCCACCGCGAGAAGCTTGACGAGGCTGCGCGCCTTGCGCAGGCGCCAGGCGCCCTGCGCCCTGCGGGACCGCGGTCCCGTTGCACTGGACCGCGAAGCCGCCCAGCAGGCCGATGCGCACCATCGCCGGATCGAGCGTAGGCGACCGGAGCCGCCAGCGCCAACGCGGGGTCGCGCCGCGGCAAGGCGTCGCTCCCACGGGCACGCTCGGCACGCGGACCCTGAGAAGCACAACCGCTCCTACTGGCTCGCCGGCTGCTCCTCGGCCGGCGCGGCGCCGTTCGCCGTCCCGTGCTCGCGGTGCACGAACGTCCCGCGCAGCGCGTCGTAGATCGACAGCCCCTGCGCGGCCATCCCGGTCGCGACCTCGTTGACGCCCTGCGCGCCATTGAGCACGGTCAGCCGCGAGCCCTCGATGCTCTTGGCCGCCGCCTCGACCAGCGCCGGCAGCATGTCGACGAGCTTGTTGGCCGCGATGAGCTCCTGGTTCTCGCCCGACAGCGACTGCGCACGGGCGTTGATCGCCCCGGCGTCGGCCTCGGCGGAGCTCGAGCGTCAGTTCCTCAATGCTGGATCTCGGGGCATGAAACTGCTCGGTGAAGGCCCCGGTGATGTCCGGCGGCGGGCTTAGGTTCGGCCGACTGGGACGAGGGGCGTTCGGGAGAACGCAGGCTGGGCAGGCCGTTTTGGACGATGGGCTTCGAGCCCGAGGTTTCTCGGTGGCCGCCCCTGCGACTTGCCCGGTTGCGCTGCGAGCGCGGATCCGTCGATGTCGTTTGCCCACCGGTTCTCCCCGAGCCGACGACGACAAGGAGGATGAGGTGAGAGCGATAGCGCTGGACGTTCACCGCGACTTCTGCGAGGTGGCGACGGGCGTCAGCGACCCACGTCGGCGCACGTCCTGCGCGGCGCGTTCAGGGCTGACGTCTTGAACACCACGCTCATCCTCCGGCGCTGGGCTTCCGTGCATGCCCTGCGCGTCGGCTGGCCGTACTCGAGCGCGAAGAGCGGCTTGCCGGCTCGGCCAAACCGCGCGTATTGACCGCAGTTCCGCTGCTCGACGCACTCCACCGGGATGGCCCAGTCGAAGTACTGGGCCAGCGCGCGCGCCTGGGCGGGGTCGTTCTTCAGCCCGATGCTCAGCCCGCGCGCGTGCACCTCATTTGCCAGCCAGATGTTGAAGCGCAGTTGATCAGTCGCAGTGAGCGGGAAGCCCGTGTTGTTCTCGAATCCGTCGAGGTTGTCGGGGTCCAGGCCGTCAAAGCCCTTCGCGTTGCAGTCGTCGATGCGAGCGCGCAGGATCGGCGCGAGCAGATCGATCCGACGGATGTCCAGCCAGCGCTCGTTCGGGAATCCCTCGTACTTCTTGCCGAGCACCTCCGGCGGGAAGGCGTCCTTGTCGGTGCGGAAGTCTTCCCACGCGCCGGCGTTGACATAGCACGCGACCTTGCCGCCTCGACGCCTGAGCGCTCCGACCGTGTCCCCCTCCTCGGAGCCATCGATGACGAAGAACCGCGCCTGCACTGTGGTGTCGATGCGCCCTTCGAGCTGGATCTGCCACGGCGACGTGGTCGGCTTCGGCTTGTAGCAGCCTGCGCAGGGGGTCGGCCGCGGCAGCTCCTCCGTCGCGCCCGGCCGGGGTGCACGCGACGGCGCCGGCCTCTGGCCGCCCGAGGAGGCCAGCATCGTCGCGGCGAGGCCGGCGGCGACCGCGGCGGCGGCCGCGATGCCCAGCAGCGCGCGCCGCGGCGTCCGCCGGCGGCCGGGCTCGAAGGGCTCGACGACGGTCGGCGGCTGCGCGGCGCCGGGACCTGACGGCGCCGCGCTGATCCGTATTCCGGTCGCCGCCAGATCACTGGCGTCCGCGGCGCGCAGTGCCGCCGGCTCGAGCGCGGCGGCGAACGCCGCCGCGCTCGAGTAGCGGCGCGCCGGATCGCGCGCCAGCGCCCGCATGACGACCGCGGCGAGCTCCTCCGGCACGTCCGGCGCCAGATCGCGCAGCGGTCGCGGGTCGGCCGCGACGCGCTCGAGCAGGATCTCGCCGATGTCGCCGTCGAGCGCGAACGGCGGCTCGCCGGCGAGCATCTCGTACAGCACCGCACCGGCCGCCCAGACGTCGGTGGCCGGCCCCAGCGGGCCCGCCGAGCGGCTGACCTGCTCGGGCGCCATGTACGTCGGAGTGCCGATCGCCGCCGTGGTCGCGGCGAGTCGGGCGCCCTGCGCGCCGACGACCTTGGCGATCCCGAAGTCGCCGACCTTGACCACGTCGTCCGCGCCGAACAGGAGGTTCTCGGGCTTGACGTCGCGGTGCAGGACCCCCTTGCGATGCGCGTGCTCGAGCCCCTGCAGCGCGGCCAGGATTACCGCGCAGGCCCATGCGTACGAGACGCGCCCGGATCGCAGGCGGTCGCCGAGCGTCCCGCCGTGCATGCGCTCCATGACAAAGGCGCAGAGGTCCTCGCGGTCGACGTAGTCGTACACCCTGACGATGTGCGGATGGTCGAGGGAGGCGAGCACGCGCGCCTCCGCGCCGAAGCGGTCGCGCCCGCCGGTCTCGCGCAGCAGCTCGGGCGCGAGTCGCTTGATCGCCACCTCGCGCTCGAGATGGCGGTGGCGCCCCGCGTAGACCACCGCGAACGCCCCGCGCCCCAGCACGGCGCCGATGTCGTAGGCGGGCAGCGCCGCAGAGAGCCGCTCCCGCTCGCGGTCGTGCCCGTCCGCTGTGGGTCTCGTGTCCATGACCGCGCGGGGGTTCCGTTCGTGCCGAGGCTACCTGCGGCCGTCGCCTCGGTGGCGTCTTTAGGCAGGGCCGCTGCGCGCCGTCTCGACCAGACCGGTCTGGTAGGCGAGCACGACGAGCTGCATCCGGTCGCGCAACGCGAGCTTCAGCAGGACGTGGGTGATGTGCGACTTGACGGTGGAGTCGCTGATGACGAGCTCCTGCGCGATCTCGGCGTTCGAGAGGCCACGCGCGATCAGTCGGAAGATCTCCTGCTCGCGCGAGGTCAGCTCGTCGAGACCTCTTGGCACCGGTGCGCGCGGACGGCTCGCGAACTGCCTGATGACCTGTTTCGTGACGGCGGGCGAAAGCAGAACGCCTCCCGCGGCGACGGTTCGGACGGCGGCGATGAGCTCGCGCACCGATAGGGGAGTGCGCTCGCAGACCGCTGCTCTGGATGACATCCGGCAGCAGAGCGTCTCCGCGGCAACGCTCGGACGTCGAGCGCTCCCTGGCATGGAAAGGCAGTCTCGATGTTCGAGCGCGCTCGCGGGCGGGTCGACGCGCGCCCCGGCAGGGTCGAGCTCGGCGGAGCGCCCGTTGTCGGCTATCGCGACTGAGCCAGCGCGACCGCGTCGGGACCCGCCGGGAATCGAAGCTGCCCGGTCGCATCGTTCGCGGCGCGCCACACCGCATCGGCCACGTCGGACTCGTGCGTCACAGCAGCCGGCTGCTCGAAGTCAGCCAAGACGCGCTGCGCGAAGGGCGCGTACGCGTCGGGGATCAGGCCCTCCATACGCGACTGACCGTTGCTTGTGAAGTGTGTCGTCGGGCAGTAGCCGGGCTCGACCAGCTTCACGCTCACGTTGAATTCCTCGAGCTCGAGCGCGAGCGACGCGGTGAACCCTTCGATGGCGGTCTTGCTCGCGGTGTACACGGCCACCAACGGCATTCGAGCCAACGTCACGCTCGAGGTCACGTTCACCACCACGCCCGACCGCCGCTCGCGGAGCTGGGGCACCACCGCTTGCGTCATCGCCATCACGCCGAAGGTATTGGTCTCGAATATCTCGCGCGCCGCGGCGATCGGCGTGGACTCGAAGACGCCGAAGCCCCCGACGCCCGCGTTGTTGACAAGCACGTCGATGGGCCCGCCCGCCTCGAGCGCAGCCGCGATGGACTCGGGTTTCGTCACGTCGAGTGCGAGCACGCGGAGCCGTTCCGACTGGGGCAGAACGTCTTCGCGCGGAGTTCGCATGGTGGCGACGACGTTCCAGCCCTGCGAGTGGAAGTGGCGCGCAGTCTCCAGGCCGTAGCCCGAAGAGCAGCCGGTGATAAGCACAGTCTTCTGAACCGAACTGTCTGAGGTCATTGCTTCGTCCTCCATCGCTCGTTGGTCGTCACGCAGCGAGCGAATCAGCTGGTCGGCCTGGAGCGTGAGAACAGAACTGCCGTGTCGATGCACAATCCTGCTCAATCGCCGGAACAGGCCGGCTCCGCGGCCGCTGGGTACCGCCCCGCGACGTGTATGTTCGTGCTCATGGGTGCGATCGCTGAGGACGCACGCCGAGCCTCGCTGCGCACCGGCGCCCTGCTCGCTGAGCTGCGGGCGCTGATCGCCCGACATGCGCGGCCCGACGAGACGACGGCGATCGACGGCGCGCTCCTCTCGGTCGCCGGCCGGCCGGGCGAGCCGCGGGCGTCGACCACCGGGACGGTCATGGCGATCATCGCCCAGGGTGAGAAGCGCCTGGCGATCGGTGATCGCGTGTACGACTACGGACCCGGCCAGTACCTGGTCGCATCGGTCGACCTGCCGATCACCGGGCACTACACGCACGCAGCCGCGGACGAGCCGGCCCTGGGGTTCGGGCTGGTCTTGCGGCCGTCGGCCATCGCGTCGCTGGTCCTGGACGCAGACGCGGCGCCGGCGTCACCGCCGCCGCGACGCGCTCGCTCTGCGCCCGCGCCTCCGGGGCTCGGGGTCGCCGAGGCCTCGCCCGAGCTCCTGGACGCCGTCGTTCGCATGGTGCGCCTGCTCGACAGCCCAGGCGACCGCGACGTCCTGGCGCCGATGATCGAGCGCGAGATCGTCTGGCGGCTGATCAACGGTCCCCTGGGCGAGAGCGTTCGGCAGATCGGAGTGGCGGACAGCAGCCTGACGCACGTGAGTCGCGCGGTCCGTTGGATCACCGAGCACTACAACAAGCCGTTTCGCGTCGAAGACCTCGCTCGCGCCTGCGGCATGAGCACGTCCGCGTTCCACCGCAACTTCCACGCCATCACCGCGCTGAGCCCGATCCAGTTCCAGAAGCAGATCCGCCTGCAGAAGTCGCGCCTGCTGCTGCTCACCGGGGCGGACGACGTCGCCACCGTGGGATACCGGGTGGGATACGACAGCACGTCGCAGTTCAGCCGCGAGTACCGGCGGCAGTTCGGGCTTCCTCCCGGACGCGACGCGGATCGTCTCCGCGCCGGCCCAGGAACCGTCTGACCGCGCTGTAGCGCCACAGCGCTGCCGCTCTCCATGCAACAACTGGGCCCTGTGCGCGGAAGCGCCCTTCGCGGTTTCGCATCGCTGTCCTGCCTGACGTCGACTATGCGACCGCAGGACAGGACATCGTCGTGGAATAGCTGCAGATCCATCGCTGCAGTTCCGCCTGGCATGGGAAGCACAAACGCTCTGACCGTCGCTCGGTGCTGGATGTCGCGAAGCGGAAGCGTGTTCGGGGACAGCCGACGCCCGAACGGCGCAGCGCTCCTCCTCGACGTCTCCGCGGGAGACGTACCGAGCTTCCGGATTCGCACGGAGGAACACTCGGCGTCCGCTCCGCTGACGCGCGGCCGATTTAGGATCGAGCGTGCTCGGCAAGCACGCTCGATCCCTTTCCGGCCGGCTCGTCGAACTCAGAGGTGGCTCTGAGCCAACGTGACGACCAGCGCGGCGACGGTCGCGACGACGGCAAGCGCCTCGGCGATGCGGACCCGGCGCGTCGGCGACGCATCGCCGCGTTCCATGGCGGCAAGCGCCGCCGCCGCAAACAGCGGGGTGACTCCCGACCAGAACACCACGATCGACACGATCGCGATGATGGCGAGGACGAAAGCCGTACGATCGGCGTTCACCGTCCGAGGCACGACGTAGCCGAACAGCCCGGCGGCTCCGCCTCCTTCCGGGAGCGGTCGCCGCTCTCGGTTCTCATACAGGTCGCAAGCGCGGCGGCCTACGAGATGGACTGCTCCGTCCTCGAGAGCATCCAACACCGGGAAATTCACGTCGCGCGATGGACGAATCGCCGATGGCTCCCGCGTTCGTAGTGGCGTAGCTTTGCCGAGGACGGCCAAGCCGCACAGGACGTTTCAAGCGCGCGCTCCCGCGTTCCGACTGACATGACAGACGAGCGAGAGCGCGATCCTCTGAACAGCCTGACAGGGTCCAACCGGATCCTGATACTTGGGCGAACCGGGTCCGGCAAGACCACGCTCGCGCGCGAGCTTGCCGCCGCTCTCGACGTGCCCCATGTCGAGCTGGACTCGCTGTACTTCGGCCCCGACTTCAGTACAGCGCCCCTCTCCGTGCTGCGCGAGAGGACGAGCGCGGCGATCGCAGGCGAGTGCTGGGTCACGGATGGCAACAAGCGCGCGGTGCGCGACCTCGTCTGGCCTCGGGCGGACACGATCATCTGGCTCGACTACGGGATGCATGTGAGCTTGTGGCGGCTCGGCAAACGCGCGCGCGCCCGCACCTCAGCGCTCAGCGCGCAAGCCGCTCAGACCGGCCGAAGGACGGGACTTCCCAAGCAGATGCTCGCCGCGGCAGGAGGCGTGCTCACGGCGCTGAAATCACATCGAGGACAGCGCCGGGAATACCCGCGCATGCTCGCGGAGCCGGCAAACCAGCATCTCGCGGTGGCACGCCTGCGTTCACCGACCGCGACTCGCGAATGGCTGACCCGTGTCACCAACGCGGCCCGCCTCCCGGCCTAACGGGCAGCGATGCAGGCCCGCAGCCGTCGACAGTCGCTGACGGCCGGCCGCCCGCCGATGTTGCATGGCGAGCGGCAACGCGAACGGTTGGGCACTTGCGCACCGTATGTGGGCGCTCAACTGCGCGACCGATGAGGCCGACACCGAGGTCATCGGCCCGAGCGTGTTCGTGGAGCGCGCGTGGCGTCGCGTCGCCCTCTGGCACATCGTCGACCCGTAGCTCTCACCGAAGCATTCGTGCGGCGCGCAAACGGGGCCTGGCGTCGATACAGCCTCCATGAACAGTGGCATCCAGGGACGGTTGAGGCCGACGTGGGCTTGCCGCGTGATGATCGAGCGGCGAGACTGGATCCGTGTCAGGCGATGACACGCATACGCCGCTCGACGTGGCTGCCGCGCTCGCCGGGGCAATGAACGCCCACGACATCGAGTCGTTCGTCTCCTTGTTCGCCGAGGACTACGACAGCGAGCAGCCTGCCCACCCAGATCGCAGGTTCCGCGGGCGCGATCAGGTCCGTGAGAACTGGTCGGCAGTCTTCTCCGGAATTCCGGATTTCCGGGCCGAACTTGTTGCCAGCGCGGTCGAGGCCGATACCGCATGGACGGAATGGCGCTGGCACGGCACGCACGAGGACGGCAGTCGCCTGGACATGGCCGGCGTCATCGTCATGGGCGTGCGGGACGCGTCCATCACGTGGGCTCGCCTGTACGTCGAGCCCGTCGAGTCGGCCGGTGAGGGCATCGACGCGGCGGTCCGCGAGATGTCCGGACGCGAGTGACTCTCATAACCCCCTCGGCGCGGCTGCCAATGAGCGTCGCAACGGACGAGACCCAGCACTGATCGCGTGGCGCTCGAGCGTCGCGACGGAGTTGAGTGCTCCTTCGCGCGGCGCGATAAGGAGCAGCGACGTTCGCCCGGCAGATGCGGCCGAACGGCGCTCTCAGTCGCCGTGTCGGCAGCAGCGACAATCACGTGCACTGGGAGCATCAACGCAAATCGACAAGCCTCCGCGCCTGAGGTTTGGAGTTCAGGACTGGGGCGCGGGATGGCAATCTACCTAGGTCGGCAAGGCCTGCACTCGACGTGCGGCGCGGTTCCATTGAAAGGGATACATGTTGGATTCACCGCTCTCGCGGCTTGCTGGGCCCATGGCACTCGCAGCCGGTGTGTTGATCGTGGTCGCGCAACTTGTGATGTTGCCGTTCGATCCCGACGATCACGTGGCCACGTCGACTGATCCTGTATTTCAGGTTGGCGGTGTCGTTTACCTCGTTGGCTTTTGTGTGCTCATGCTCGCCCTGGTCGGCGCGTACGGGTGGGGGCTACACAAGGCGCCGGGCAGGATTGGCCTGATCGCCGTCGTCACTGCGATCGTTGGCACGATGCTCTTGGGCGGTGACCTGTGGTTCGAGACCTTCGCGGTCCCGTGGCTCGCTGACGAGGCGCCCGCGGTGCTCGACACAGATCCTTCGACCCTGATCGCGATCGGCGCCATTTCCAGCTATCTGCTCTTCGCCGTGGGCTGGGCCCTGATCGGCATCGCGAGCTTTCGGGCTCGCGTGTTCCCGTCCGCCATCTGTGTCGCCATCGTGATCGGCGGCATCGTCGGGTTTCGTGCGTTGCTGTCGCCGACCGGCATCCCCCTCGGTCTTGCCGTCGCATGGCTGGGCGTGTGGATGATGAGGACGACGACCGCCGCGAGCGATCCCTCGCACCAACATCCGCAGACCTGACTGATCTTGCGGGCCGCCGAGCGTCCCGTTCATCGCGTTGAGCCGGGTATCCGGCATCGGCGAGAGAGCTTCGTGATCGTTCGCGACACCGTGGTAGCGGTACTGCTTGCATCACCTCGGTCTACCTGGAGGGCATCGACAACGCCGAGATCATCGACGCCGTCCACGCCCGCCGCCCGCCGATGCTCCCCGCCACCGCCGGCCTGCGCCTGTAGCCCACCAGTTACTGAGCGCCACGCACAACACCCGCGGCGCTCAGACCCGGTCATCGCGCGACGCGGCAGCGGGTGCCGTAGCGCCGCTTCGCGTAGACGTGCAGTAAGGGAAAGGCTCGACGCGCCGACGGAGGTCCGTGCCGCGCGCGCGGGTTGCGGGAACGGCCGTCGCGACGTCGCAGCGTCGGATAGCGTCTGGTCACCGAGAGCTGTCGCCTGACTGGGAGCGCAGAAACGTGACCGACCGCGCCGTCTTCAGGCTTGCCGGGGCCCTCCTCGCTGGAGGCTTCGTGACAAACCTCATCGCGACGCACTTTCACCCGTCAGGGCATGAGGACAACTTCCCAGTCGTCTTCGCCAAGTACGCTGAAAGCGGTTCCTGGACCGCAGTCCACCTCGTCCAGTTCGTGGGAGTGCTGATCGTGTTAGGCGGGTTCCTGGCGCTCTATCGCGTTCTGCACTCGCGCGGCGACGTTCCTCTGCTGGCCGTTTGTGCGCTCGGGTCCACGATCGCCACGGTCGCCATCTGGGCGGCCTTGCAGGCGATCGACGGTGTGGCCCTCAAGCAGGCGGTGGATGCCTGGGCCAAGACGTCGGGGCCTCAGAAGGCCGTCAGGTTTGCCGATGCTTCAACCGTGCGCTGGGCCGAGTGGGGGCTCAACAGCTACTTCCGTTTGCTGCTCGGACTCTCGGTCGTGCTCTTCGGTCTGGCGATCGCCCGTACCGGAATCACCGCCCGGTGGCTGGGTTGGGCCGCCGTCGGCGGCGGCTTGTTCTACATGGCCAGTGGGGTAGCTGTCGGGTATGCCGGCTTTGAGAGCGACTTTGAAGGCGCTGTCGGCGCGGCCGCTCAGCTTCTCTTCTTGGTCTTCGTCGTCGGTGTGGTGGTAACAGGCACACGCAAACCACGAGACTCCGGCGAGGTGATTTGACCACTCGCGGGCACGCACTTCGAGCTGGTCACCTGTTCCGCGTGCGCGTAGATCACATTCGCTTCGGTCGTCGCTGCTACTCCATGTCGGAGCTGAAAGACATTGATCCATGCGCGCTCGGCCGGCGATGATTCCGGCGACCGCGGGCTCCGACTCTGAAGCCCGACCGCAACGATTGACGCACCGCGGATCGACGCAGCGCGCCGCTCCTCGCGCGAAGCAGCGCTGTGCTCGTCGCGCCGAATCAGTGCGACCCGAGAGCGCTGGGTTTCGTCCAAAGCAGAAGCGGGCGCGAGCTCGCCACGCGTTCCCGGTTCCGCGCGCATCGACTTTCCGGCGGCCAGCGATGAGTTTCCGAAGTGGGCCGAGTCCGTGTGTACATGACCCTGACCGCGAGACGAGGAGATCGTCCGATGCGCAAAGGAGCGGCCTGTCTGTTCCTGCCCCTCGCCGGTGCCGCCGAGCAGCCGGACGAGTTCGTGACCGACGGGGATGACGCCACGGAGGCGAACCCGAGGGGCTCCTCACGATGACCATCGTCATCACCTCCTTTGAGCGGTCGGCCGATGGCGGCAAGGGCCTGGCGCGCGACACGCGCGTTCGATGGGCGCTTGAAGAGGTGGGCCAGCCCTACGAGGTTCGCCTTGTCTCGTTCCGAGCGAAGAAGGAACCCGCGCATCTGCGCCTTCATCCTTTCGGTCTGATTCCGACCTATGAGGAAGGCGATCTTGCCTTGTTTGAGACAGGCGCGATCGTCTTCCACATCGCCGACCACCATGCGGGACTGTTCCCGGACGATGCCAATGCGCGGGCGCGGGCAATCACCTGGATGTTCGCCGCGCTCAACACCGTGGAGCCGCCGATCCTCGAACTCGTGACCGCCAGGTTCGCGGAGGGCGACAAGCCATGGGCCGAAGAGCGCCTGCCTCTGGTCAAAGACCGCATTCGCGATCGACTGGTCCAACTTTCTGCCCGCTTGGGCGATGCCGACTGGCTCGATGGGGCCTTCAGCGCGGGCGACCTCATGACGGTGTCGGTGCTGCTCAGGCTTCGACCTTCGGGCCTTCTGGACGAGTTCCCGAAACTGGCTGCCTATGTTGCCCGCGGCGAAGCGCGGCCCGCATACGAACGCGCTTTCGCCGCCCAATGGGCGATCAACGCCGGTCATTCGCAAGCTGGGTGTCGTGGCCGCGGTCAACACGATCAGACATCCGACCCGGAGGCAGGCATATGACACGCACACGGATTCACAACCTCTCCATCTCGCTGGACGGCTTCGCCACCGGTGAGGGCCAGAGCGCGGACGCGCCCATGGGGCATGCCGGACGACGGCTGGCCGAGTGGATGTTCGCCACGCGCTTCGGTGCGCCGATAGTGGGTGGTGCCGGGGGCAGCGCGGGCACCGACGATGCACTCGCCCAGCAGCACGAGCCCGGGATCGGCGCCGAGATCATGGGTGCGGGGAAGTTCGGTCCGCCGGGCTGGCAGGACGACGCCGACTGGAGAGGGTGGTGGGGCCCCAACCCGCCCTTCCACACGCCGACGTTCGTGCTCACCCATCGGCCGGGTCCCCCGATCGAGATGGAGGGCGGCACCACCTTCCACTTCCTCGACGCCTCACCGGCCGAGGCGCTTGACGTCGCCCGCGAGGCGGCAGGCGGGCAGGACGTGCGCATCGGCGGTGGGCCGACCATTGCGCGCGACTTCATCGCGGCGGGCCTCGTCGACCACATCCACCTGGTCCAGGTACCGATCGTGCTCGGCCGCGGGGTGCGGCTGTGGGACGGCCTCGAAGCGCTCGAGGCGGACTACGCCATCGAGGCGGTCTCGACGCCCAGCGGCGTCACGCACCTCACGTTCACGCGATGACCCCCGGCCGCGGTCAGAGCGGTACGTCGGCGCGCCGGTCGTCGTACGGCGGCCGCTGGTGACGTGAGTCGCGCCATAGCGCTACGGCTTGGGCGTGCCACCCTCACGCTCGGTTGCAGCCGCATCCTCCGTCCAAAGGATCGCCTCGCGGCGAGGCGGGCGCGACTCCGAGGGCCGGACTCCCCTTCTATGGGTGCTCGTATGCGCCGATGTCCACGGCGCCGACACGATTCCCGTCTACATCTACTGAACGCACCGGCACGAGTGCACCATTGTCGCCTGCATTGATAGTAGGCGAGCCCGGGGTCTCGTGGAAGTCGCCACCCGGCGGGTTGACGAGCAGCGGGTTCACGTTTTTGAGGTCACTAGAGG
>VAWY01000028.1 GCA_005888335.1 Actinomycetota bacterium | reverse complement strand
CAGGCGCTTCTGGATGGTGCGCTTGAGCGGCCGCGCGCCGTACGTCGGGTCGTAGCCCAGCTCGGCGAGCAGCTCGGTCGCGCCCGGCGTGAGGACCACCGAGATGCCGCGCTCGGCGACGCGCGCGATGACGCGGTCGACCTGCAGGTGGACGATCTTCGCCAGCTGGTCGCGCGAGAGCGGCTCGAACTCGACGATGTCGTCCAGGCGGTTGATGAACTCGGGGCGGAAGTGCTGCTCCGCGCCGGCCCGGCCGTCCGGGATGTTCGAGGTCATGATCAGCACGACGTTCTTGAAGTCGACCGTGCGGCCCTGCCCGTCGGTCAGCCGCCCGTCGTCCATCACCTGCAGCAGCGTGTTGAAGACGTCGGGGTGGGCCTTCTCGACCTCGTCGAGCAGCACGACGCTGTACGGCCGCCGGCGCACCGCCTCGGTGAGCTGGCCGCCCTCGTCGTAGCCGACGTAGCCGGGCGGCGCCCCAACCAGCCGGGACACGGAGTGCTTCTCCATGTACTCCGACATGTCGAGGCGGATCATCGCCTCCTGGGTGTCGAACATGAATTCAGCTAGGGCGCGCGCCAATTCCGTCTTGCCGACGCCCGTCGGGCCGAGGAAGAGGAAGTTGCCGATCGGCCGGTCGGGGTCGCTCAGGCCGGCGCGCGAGCGGCGCAGCGCCGCGGACACCGCGCTGACCGCCTCGTCCTGGCCGACGACGCGCTCGTGCAGGCGCTCCTCCATGTGGATGAGCTTCTCGACCTCGCCCTCCAGCAGGCGGGCGACGGGGATCCCCGTCCACTTGGCGACGACCTCGGCGACGTCCTCGGAGGTGACCTGCACGCCGGTGTCGCCCTCGGTGCGCTCCTCGGCCTCGGCGATCTGCTTGCGCAGCTCGGGCAGCTCGCTGTACGTCAGCTCGGCCGCCCGCTGCAGGTCGCCCTCGCGCTGGGCGCGGGCGATCTCGTGCTCGGTCTGCTCGAGCTGCGCCTTGAGCTCGGTCACCGACTGGACGGCCTCGCGCTCGGCCTGCCACTCGGCCTTCAGGCGGTCGGCCTCCTGCTGCAGGTCGGCGCGCTCGCGCTGGATGGCCTCGCGCCGGTCGGCGGACGCCTCGTCGCGCTCGTTGCGCAGCGACTCGAGCTCGATGTCGAGCTGCATGATGCGGCGCTGCAGGACGTCGACCTCCTCGGGCACCGAGTCGAGCTCGATGCGCAGGCGCGAAGCGCTCTCGTCGATGAGGTCGATCGCCTTGTCGGGAAGGAAGCGGTCGGCGATGTAGCGGTGCGAGAGCGTCGCGGCGGCGATGAGCGCCGCGTCCTGGATCTCGACGCGGTGGTGCTCCTCGTAGCGCGGCTTGAGCCCGCGCAGGATCGCGATGGCGTCCTCGACGGTCGGCTCGCCGACCATGACCGGCTGGAAGCGGCGCTCCAGCGCGGCGTCCTTCTCGATGTGCTTGCGGTACTCGTCGAGCGTGGTCGCGCCGATCGCGCGCAGCTCGCCGCGCGCGAGCATCGGCTTGAGGAGGTTCGCGGCGTCGACGGCGCCCTCCGCGGCGCCGGCGCCGACGATCGTGTGCAGCTCGTCCATGAACAGGACGATCTGGCCCTGGGCCTCCTGGATCTCCTTGAGGACCGCCTTGAGGCGCTCCTCGAACTCGCCGCGGTACTTCGAGCCGGCCAGCAGCGCGCCGATGTCGAGCGCCACCACGCGGCGGTCGCGCAGCGACTCGGGGACGTCGCCGGCCACGATGCGCTGGGCCAGGCCCTCGACGATCGCGGTCTTGCCGACGCCCGGCTCGCCGATCAGCACGGGGTTGTTCTTGGTCCGCCGGCTGAGGACCTGGATGACCCGGCGGATCTCCTCGTCGCGGCCGATGACCGGGTCGAGCTTGCCGTCCTCGGCCGCCTGGGTGAGATCGCGCCCGAACTTCTCGAGCGCCTGGAGGGTGTCCTCGGGGTTCTCGCCGGTGACCGGGGCGGTGCGGATCTCGCCGAGCGCCTCGAGCAGGCGCTCCTTGCGCGCGCCGTGGGCGCGCAGCGCCTCGCCGGCCTTCGAGCCGTGCGCGGCGAGGGAAAGCAGGAGGTGCTCGACGGAGACGTAGTCGTCCTTGAGGTCGCGGCGCTCGCGGTCGGCGGCGCGCAGGACCTGGCCCAGCTCGTCGGAGGCGCCGGTCGACTCGGGCCCGGTACCGAGCCGCGGCAGGCCGTCGAGGGCGCCGCTGACCTCGCGGCGGATGCCCGCCGCGTCGGCGCCGACCTTGCGCAGCAGCGGCGAGACGATGGTCTCGTCCTGCTCGAGCAGGACGGAGAGCAGGTGCTCGGGGGTCACCTGGGGATGGCGTCGCTCCTCAGCGAGCGACTGCGCGGCCGTGATGGCCTCTCGCGTCTTCAGGGTGAATCGATCAGGGTTCATAACGTCCGATGTCGAAGATCTAAGTCTTACTCACTTAGATTGTACCGGGCTTGCCGCCTCCGCACCAGGGGTAGAGGGCGTCTATGTCCATCTGGTTTCTCGTCCCGATCCTCATTCTCGTCGCCATCGTCGTCGGGTACATGCTCGTGAACCGCGCGGCCAGCGCGCGGATCGCCGAGCGCCACGGCGGCGACGCCTCGCGTGCGATCTCGGACGAGCGCGAGCCGCTGCCGTCGACGCACCTGATCCCCGACGACCAGCGCCCGCTCGGCGACACGCCGGAGGCGCACGACGAGATCAACCCGCGCGACATCCCGCTCGACAACCCGGCCCGCCAGGAGGCCGAGCGGCAGACCGCCGGCAGCGGCGACGCGACCCGCGGCAACGTCGAGGGCGCGCAGGGCGGCCCGCAGCCGACCACGTCGCGGGCCGACGAAGCGCCCGCTCAGACCCGCCGCTGAACGCGGAGCTTGACCGCCTCGAGGTCCTTGGCGCGGACGAGGTCCGTGCCGCACCGCTCGTACGGCACGATCTCGGCGCGCAGCTGGTCGCGCTTTTCGGCGAGCCGCGCGACCTCCTCCTTGAGCTCCGCCGCGCGGCGCTCGAGCGCCTCGACCTTCGCCTGCGCGCGCTCGAGCTTGGCCTCGAGCTCGAGCACCCGCTCGACCCCTGCGAGGTTGAGCCCGAGCTCGTTGGTCATCTCCTGGATGCGCCGCAGGAGCTCGACGTCCTTCTGCGAGTACAGGCGCGTGCCCTTGGGCGAGCGCTTGGGCTCGATCAGGCCGCGCGCCTCGTACATGCGCAGCGTCTGGGGGTGCATCTCGGCGAGCTCGGCGGCCACGGAGATCATGAAGACCCCGCGGTCCGCCGAGACGGTGACGCGCGTCGTGCGGCGCGAGACCATCAGCGCGCACCCCCTGCGAAGAGGCGCGCCCGCGGGTCGCGCCCGTTGAGCGCCTTCTCGAGCTCGTCGACCGCCGCCTCCTGCTCGCGGCTGAGCGAGGAGGGCACGTCGATGACGAAGCGGTAGTGGATGTCGCCGCGGCCGCGGCCGCCGAGCTTGGGCGGGCCCTCGCCGCGCAGGCGCTGGACGGTCCCGTGCTGGGTGCCGGCCGGCACGCGCAGCTTCTTGCGCCCGTGCAGCGTGGGCACCTCGATCTCCGCGCCGCGGATCGCCTCGGGGATCGTCAGCGGCACCTCGACCTCGACGTTGTCGCCCTTGGGGGTGAACACCGGCGAAGGATCCACGCGGGTGATGACGTAGAGGTCGCCGGGCGGGCCGCCGCGGCGGCCAGGCTCGCCCTTGCCGGCCAGGCGCACGCGCGAGCCGTCCTTGACGCCCGCCGGGATGTTGACCCGGTAGCGCTTGACGGTCCGCACCGCGCCCGAGCCCTCGCACGTCGGGCACGGCTCGTCGATGACGGTGCCGGTCCCGCCGCACTGCGAGCAGGGCTGGGAGATCGAGAAGAGCCCCTGGCCCTGGCTCTCGATGCCGCGGCCCTGGCAGCGCGGGCACACGCGCGGGCTCGTGCCCGGCTTCGCGCCCGTGCCGGCGCAGGTCGTGCACACCGACGAGCTCGACACCGACAGCGGGATCTGCGCCCCGTCGATCGCCTGGTCGAAGGAGATGCGCACCTCCGCCTCGAGGTCGCGGCCGCGCTCGGGCCGCGGGCGGGTGGTGCCGGTCGTGCCGCCACCCGCGCGCCCGCTCCCGAACAGGTTGTTCAGGATGTCCGAGAAGCCGCCGACGTCGAAGCCGCCACCCGCCGCGCCGCCCGGCCCGCCGCCGCGGAACGCGCCCGCGAAGGGGTTGGCGCGCGCCTGGTCGTACTGCTTGCGCTTGTCGGCGTCGCCGAGGATGTCGTAGGCGTGCGAGATCTCCTTGAAGCGCTCCTCGGCCCCCGCGTCCTTGTTGGTATCCGGGTGGTAGCGCCGCGCGAGCTTGCGGTACGCCTTCTTGATCTCGTCCTGCGACGCCTTCTTGTCGACGCCCAGCACCTTGTAGAGGTCCGTCTGCGCCATGGCTACGCCGCCACCACCACCCGCGCCGGGCGGATCACGTTGCCCGCCAGCCGGTAGCCCTGCTGGTAGACCTCGACCACGGTGCCCGACTGGGCGCCCTCGACGGGCTGTTGGGAGATGGCCTCGTGCTGGTTGGGGTCGAAGGCCTCGCCCTTGGGCGAGAACGGCTCGATCCCGACCCGCTGCAGCGCGGCCACGAGGTCCTGCTGGACCAGGCGGATGCCCTGCGTCAGGTGGTGGTCCTCGTCGCCCTCCTCGGCCTCGGCGGCCGCCAGCGCGCGCTCGAAGTTGTCGAGCGCGGGCAGCAGCTCCTCGACGACCTGCCGCATCCCGCGCTCGCGCGCGGCCGCGGCCTCACGGGCCATCCGCTTGCGGTAGTTCTCGAAGTCCGCCTGCGTGCGCTGGGCCAGCGCGAGGTACTCGTCGCGCTGGGCCGCGCGCATGCGAAGCTCGCCGAGGTCCTCCTCGACGCGCTCGGCCGCACGCTCCTCCTCGTTGGCCTCGGGCCCGGGGGAGCCGTGCGCGCCCGCCTTGGCGTCGGCGGTGCCACGCTCCGCCGCCTTGACAGGCGTGTCGGGGGCCGGCTGATTGCCGGCCCCGTCCACCGCCACGTCGGGCTGGGGCTGCCTGGTCTCCTGCTGGTCGGCCACGGCCTACCGCCCCTCGTCCACGACCTCGGCGTCGACGACGTCCTCCTCGGCCTCGGCGGCGGCGCCGTCGGCGCCCGCGCCGTTGCCCGCCTGCTGGGCCTGCTGCTGGGCGCGCTCGTACATGGCCTCGGAGACCTTGTGGAACGACGCCTGCAGCGCGTCGGTCTTGGAGCGGATCTCGGCGGCGTCGTCGGAGGTCAGCGACTCGCGGACCGCCTTGATCGCCTCCTGGATCTCGGTCTTGGACGCCTCGTCGACCTGGTCGCCGAGCTCGTTGAGCTGGCGCTCGGCCTGGTAGGCGGCGTTCTCGCCGGCGTTGCGCGCCTCGGCGAGCTCGCGCGCCCGGCGGTCCTCCTCGGCGTGCGACTCGGCGTCGGTGACCATGCGCTTGATCTCGTCGTCGCTCAGGCCGCCGCCGGCGCGGATCTCGATCTTCTGCTCCTTGCCGGTGCCGAGGTCCTTGGCCGACACGTTGAGGATGCCGTTGGCGTCGATGTCGAAGCCGACCTCGATCTGCGGGATGCCGCGCGGCGCCGGCGGGATACCGGTCAGCTGGAACTTGCCCAGCGACTTGTTGTAGGTCGCCATCTCGCGCTCGCCCTGCAGGACGTGGATCTCGACGCTCGGCTGGTTGTCCTCGGCGGTCGAGAAGACCTCCGACTTGCGGGTCGGGATCGTCGTGTTGCGCTCGATGAGCTTGGTCATCACGCCGCCCTTGGTCTCGATGCCGAGGGTCAGCGGGGTGACGTCGAGCAGCAGGACGTCCTTGACCTCGCCGCCCAGCACGCCGGCCTGGATGGCGGCGCCGACGGCGACGACCTCGTCCGGGTTGACGCCGCGGTGCGGGTCCTTGCCGGTCAGCTGCTTGACCTTCTCCTGCACGGCGGGCATGCGGGTCATGCCGCCCACGAGCACGACGTGGTCGATGCGGTCGGCGCCCTTCTCCTTGGCGTCGTCGAGCGCCTGGCGGACCGGCGCGACCACGCGGTCGAGCAGGTCGGCCGTCAGCTCGTTGAGCTTGGAACGGGTCAGCCGGACGTCGAGGTGCTTGGGGCCGCTCTGGTCGGCGGTGATGAAGGGCAGGTTGATCTGCGTCTCCTGCGCCGTCGACAGCTCGATCTTGGCCTTCTCGGCGGCCTCGTAGAGGCGCTGCAGGGCCATCGGGTCGTTGGTCAGGTCGATGCCCTGGCTGCGCTTGAACTCGGCGGCCAGCCAGTCGACGACGGCCTTGTCGAAGTTGTCGCCGCCCAGGTGGTTGTCGCCGGCGGTCGACTTGACCTCGAAGACGCCGTCGCCGATCTCGAGCACCGACACGTCGAACGTGCCGCCGCCGAGGTCGAAGACGAGGATCGTCTGGTCGTGCTCCTTGTCGAGGCCGTAGGCCAGCGACGCGGCGGTCGGCTCGTTGATGATGCGCTTGACGTCGAGGCCGGCGATGCGGCCGGCGTCCTTCGTCGCCTGGCGCTGGTCGTCGTTGAAGTAGGCGGGGACGGTGATGACCGCGGCGTCCACGGTCTCGCCCAGGTACGCCTCGGCGTCCGCCTTGAGCTTGCCGAGGATCATCGCGCTGATCTCGGGCGGGCTGTACTGCTTGCCGCCCGCTTCGACGCGCGCGTCGCCGTTGGGGCCGGCGACGACCTTGTACGGGACGATCGCCTCCTCCTCGCGCACCTCGGCCTCCTTGCGGCCCATGAAGCGCTTGATCGAGAAGACGGTGTTCTGGGGGTTGGTGACGGCCTGGCGCTTCGCGACCGTGCCGACGAGCCGCTCACCCGACTGGGTGAAGGCGACGACCGACGGCGTGGTGCGACCACCCTCGGCGTTCTCGATGACGGTCGGCTCGCCGCCCTCGAGCACGGCCATGCAGGAATTGGTGGTGCCCAGGTCGATGCCGATGGTCTTGCCCATGTTTCTGAGGCTCTCCTTTAGGTCTGCGGAAGAAATCTAAGTGCCATTGTAGAAGATCTTCGCGACCTGGCAAGCATCAAGCCCGTCGGCTGGGGCACATGCGCCGCAGCGCGCAGTGCGGGCAGTCGGGCACGCGGGCGTGGCAGGTGCGCCGGCCGTGGCGCAGCAGGTTGACGTGCAGCTCGAGCTCCTGGCCCGCCGGCGTGGCGGCGAGCATCTCGTCGTGGAGCTCGTCGAACCCGGCGCCGGGCCGCAGCAGGTGCAGGCGCATCCCGACGCGCGAGACGTGCGTGTCGACCGGCACGTCGCGCATCCCGAACGCGAACAGCAGGACGCAGGCGGCGGTCTTCTTGCCCACGCCGGGCAGCGCGACCAGGCGGGCGCGGGCGGCCGCGACGCCGAGCTCGGGCAGGTCGTCCAGCGACAGCGGGTCGCCGATCGCGCGCAGGATCTGCTGGATGCGCTCGGACTTGACCTTCGAGATGCCGCCCGGGCGGATGGCCTCCTCGACCTCCTCGACCGGCGCCTCGCGCACGGCCTCCCACGTCGGGAAGCGCTCGCGCAGGCGGGTGTAGGCGACGTCGCGGTTGCGGTCGTTGGTCGACTGCGAGAGCACGGTGAGGATGAGCTCGGCGATCGGGTGCCCGTGCGGCGGCGCGGAGGGGCGGCCGTAGACGGTGCGCAGCCGGTCGCGGATGCGCGCGACGCGCGCGCGCGACGGAGGCGCCCAGCCGCTCATCATGGTCCCCCCCGGCCGCGCGAACGAAGTTCGCGCAACGAAGACGAAGTCTTCGCGGTCACACCGCGCCCCACCGCTCGGTGGTGCGCGCCGCCTCGCGGACGCCGTCGGGCAGCGCGGCGGCCAGGGTGGGCGTGTAGTAGCGCGACTGGCCGAGGCGCGCGATGAGCACGCCGAGCAGCGCGTCGCCCGCGCCGCTGGCGTCGACGACCTGCGCCGCAGCGCCCGGCACGTCGGCGCGCAGCTCGCCGCGCAGGATCGCGCCGCCGGCCCCCAGCGTGACGACGACGTTGCGCGCGCCGGCGGCGAGCAGCCCGGCGGCCGCACGGTCGGGGTCGCTCTCGCCCGAGAGCCGCTCGGCCTCCTCGCGGTTGCACTTGACCAGGAACGCGCCGGGGACGCACTCGCGGGCGACGGTCGCCGCCCGGCCGGGGTGCGGCCAGCGGTGCAGGCGCAGGTTGGCGTCGAAGACCACCGGCCGGCCGAGCTCGAGCGCGCGCTCGCGGGCGGCGAGCGTCGCCGCGCGCTCGCCCTCCTCGACGAGCGTGTTGGAGGTCAGCGCGAGCGCGTCGCAGGCCTCCACCGCCGCCGGCAGGCGCTTGGCGGCCGCCTCGACGGCGGCGTGCATCCCGGCTCCGTAGACGAGGTAGCCGGGCTCGCCCGCGGCGTCGACGGTGACGAAGGCGACCGCCGTCGGCGCGCCCTCGACCAGCACGAACCAGTCGAGCCCGACCCCCTCGACGCGCAGGCGCTCGCGCAGCCAGCGGCCCCACGTGTCGTCGCCCGCGCCGCCGGCGAGGGCGACCCGGCCGCCGTGGCGCGCGGCGACGACGCAGACGTTGGCCGCCGCCCCGCCGGGGTGCGGGACGAAGGCGCCGGCGTCGCCGACGCCGGCGACCGGCCGCTCGCAGACGAGGTCGACGAGGGCCTCTCCGAGGCAGAGCGTGCGCATGGCGCGCCAGTATGGTCGGCCGCCAGGTGAGCACCGAGCATCGCGACGAGATCGACGGCGAGCCCGTGTTCTGGCGCAGCGAGGAGGCCGGCGCAAATGCCGGTGGCGCGAGCGTCCTCTACGTCCACGGCGTCCCCGACACCAGCGACCAGTGGGAGCCGTTCCTCCTGCGGACGGGCGGCGTCGCCGTCGACCTCCCCGGCTTCGGGCGCACCACGAAGCGCGGCGACTTCGACTTCAGCATCGAGGGCTACGGGCGCTGGCTCGACCGGTTCGCCGAGCACGTCGGGCTGGACCGCTTCCGCCTCGTGGTGCACGACTGGGGCGCGCTCGCGCTGTCGTGGGCCGCGCGCCGGGCGGCAAGCGTCGAGCGGCTCGCGATCATCGACGCGGTCCCCCTGCTGCCCGGCTATCGCTGGCACCGCCTCGCGCGCGTCTGGCGCCGACGCGGCCTGGGCGAGCTCGCGATGGGCCTGACCACCCGGTGGGCCGCGCGGCGCATGGTCCCGCCGCAGGTGGTCGAGCTGGCCTGGCCGCACTTCGACCAGGGCACGCAGCGGGCGATCCTGCGGCTGTACCGCAGCGCGGACCCGGAGGCGCTCGCCGCAGCGGGCGCGCGGCTGGGCGAGCTGACCGCGCCGGCGCTGGTCGTGTGGGGCGAGGACGACCCGTACGTGCCGGCGCGCTTCGCCGACGCGTACGCCGAGGCGCTGGGCGGCGAGGCGCGCGTGCTGCGCGCCCCCGGCGCGGGGCACTGGGCCTGGTACGACCGGCCCGACCTGGTCACGACCGTGGCGGAGTTCGTCAGCCGATGAGCTCGGGCACCGCCACCCTGCCACGTGCTGCCGCGCGAGGCCGCGCGCCGGCCTTGCCGCCGGTCGTCATCGCGGCGACGCTCGCCGCCGCCTACCTCGCCGTCGCGCCGATGAGCGCCGACCTCGCCGCCCAGGCCTACCGCGCCGGCCTGTTCGACCGCGCAGGCTGGCTGCTGTGGGACAACGCCTGGTACGGCGGCCATCCGCTGCCCGGCTACAGCGTGCTCTTCCCGCCGCTCGGGGCGCTCCTCGGCGTCCGCGTGACCGGTGCGCTGAGCGCCGTCGCCGCGGCGGCGCTCTTCGGCGCGCTCGTGCGCGGCGCCTTCCCGGCGCGGCGCGCCGCGGTCGGGGCGGCGTGGTTCGCCGCCGCGATCGCCGCGCAGCTGCTGACGGGGCGGCTGACCTTCCTGCTCGGCGTGGCCGTCGGCCTGGCCGCGCTGGTGGCGATGCGGCGCGGCCTGTCTGCCGTCGCCGTCGCGCTCGCCGCGGTGACCACCCTCGCCAGCCCCGTCGCGGGCGCGTTCGTCGCGCTCGCCGGGATCGCGTGGGTTCTGGGCGCCCGGCGCGGCGCCGGCGCGGCGCTCGCGGCGGGAGCCGTCGCGCCCGGGCTCGCGCTCGCCGCGCTCTTCCCGGAGGGCGGCGTCGAGCCCTTCGTGCCGAGCTCGTTCTGGCCCGCCTTCGCCGCGCTCACGCTCATCGCCGCGCTCCTGCCCCGCCAGCAGCGCGTCCTGCGCGCCGGCGCGGCGCTCGCCGCCGCCGCGTGCCTGCTGGCCTTCGCGCTGCCCACGCCGCTCGGCGGCAACGCCGCGCGGCTCGGCGCCCTCTTCGCCGGCCCGCTGCTGGCCTGCGTCCCGCTCGAGGGCCGGCGGCGGGCGATCGCGCTCGCGGCGGTCCCGCTGCTGGCGTACTGGCAGCTCATGCCGCCGGTCCGCGACGCGGTGACCGCCGCCGGCGACCCCTCCACGCAGGCGGGCTACTACGCCCCGCTGGAGGCCGAGCTCAGCCGCCGGCCGCTGGGCCGCGTCGAGGTGCCGTTCACGCGCAGCCACTGGGAGGCCCGCTACCTCGCCGAGCGCGTCCCGCTCGCTCGCGGCTGGCAGCGCCAGCTCGACCGCGAGCGCAACGCGCTCTTCTACGAGGGCCGACTGACCGCGGGCCGACTGCACCGCTGGCTGGACGCCAACGCGGTGCGCTGGGTCGCCGTGCCCGACGTCGCCCTGGACCCGTCGGCGCGCACCGAGGCGGCGCTCGTGCGCGCGGGAAGCGTGCCCGGCCTGCACGAGGTCTGGCGCGACCGCCACTGGCGCCTGTTCGCCGTCGCCGGCGCGCCGCCGCTCGCCCAAGGCGCAGCGCGCCTGGTCGCGCTCGGTCCGGCCGCCTTCGCGCTGGACGCGCGACGCGCCGGAAAGGCGCTGGTGCGGATCCGCTGGTCGCCGTACTGGGCGCTGACCGCGGGCGCCGGTTGCGTCCGGCGCGCGCCGGGCGGCTGGACCGAGGTGCAAGCGGTGAGGCCCGGACGGCTGCGCGTCGCACAGCGTTTCTCGGTGTGGCGCGGGCTGCGCCGAGCGGCGGACGATCGCTGCGGCCGCCTGCAACCGGTCTGAACGCCCGGCTAGAGTCTCTCCCCCATGCTCGCCCGGGCACGCTCTCTCCAGGCGCGCGCGCTTCCGCACGGCTGGCCGGACGTCATCCGGCAGCTCGCGCTGTTCGCCGCCGCCTACTACGGCTACCGCGTCGTTCGCGGCGCCGTCTACGGGCGCGCCGGCACCGCCTTCGAGAACGCCCGGAACCTCATCGACGCCGAGCGGGCGCTGCACGTCTTCGTCGAGCCGACGGTCCAAGCGTGGGCCTCGGGCAGCCACCTCGTCGTCGACGTGGCCAGCTGGATCTACATCAACTGCCAGACCACGATCACGCTGTCGGCGCTGATCTGGCTGTACCTGTTCCGCAACGAGTCGTTCTACTTCGTGCGCAACATGATGGTCGTGGGGATGGTCCTCGCGCTCATCGGCTACATCGTCCTGCCGACGGCGCCGCCGCGCTTCTTCCCGGAGTGGGGGTTCGTCGACTCCGTCGCCCAGTTCACCGGCGTGCGGTCCGACTCGGTGGCGATCGACGCGCTGTTCAACCCCTACGCCGCCGTCCCGTCGATGCACGTCGCCTTCGCGCTGATGATCGGCTGGCCGCTCGCGCGCCTCGTCCGCTGGAACGTCTTGCGCGTGTTCTGGGGCGCCTATCCGTTCCTGGTGACGTTCGTGATCGTCATCACCGCCAACCACTTCCTGGCCGACGCCTTCCTCGGCGCGTGCACCGCGGGGCTCGCCGCGTACACCGCGAGCTGGCTGGCCCGGGCCCGTCCCGCCGCCTGGGCGTTCGCCCCGGCCTGATGGCTGACACCCGCACCCAGCGGGCCGCGGCGCTGTACGCCGAGCGGCGCGCGCTCGCCCGCAACCGGCTCATCGAGTCGCGCCTGACCCCGAACGCGATCTCGCTGACCGGGCTGGCCCTCAACGCGCTCGCCGCCGTGCTCGTGTGGCAGGGCTGGTACTTCCTTGGCGGCATCGCGTTCATCGTGGGCTCGGTCTGCGACACGCTCGACGGGCGCTACTCGCGGATGTCGGGCAAGGGGACCGCGTTCGGCGCGTTCCTGGACTCGACGCTGGACCGCATCGAGGAGGGCATCGTCCTGACCGCGGTCGCCGTGCGCTTCGCCATGCGCGGGGACGAGGACGCCGTCGCGGCGTGCATGGTCGCCGTGCTGGCCTCGCTGATGGTCTCCTACACGCGCGCGCGAGCCGAGGCGCTCGGGGTGGAGAACAAGGGCGGGATCGCGACGCGAGCCGTGCGCGTGGTCATCCTGTCCGCCGGGCTGCTCTTCGCCAAGGGTGCTTCACTCGGTGACTTCGAGCTCCTCAAGCCCGCGGTGTACGTGCTCGCCGGGCTGAGCGTGTTCACGGTGCTTCAGCGGATCCTCCACGTCCGGAGCGCGCTCAACGCGCCGGATGCGGGGTAACCGCGGCCGCCCCGTGGGGTGGTCTACAGCGTCCCTCGATCAGGAGACCTGACTTGTCAAACATCAACGGCGCGTCGCGCTACCAGCGCGACAAGGTGCGTGTGGCCATCATCGGCGTCGGCAACTGCGCCTCCGCCTTCGTCCAGGGCGTCCACCACTACCGCGACGCCGATCCCGCCGAGCGGGTGCCCGGGCTCATGCACGCCGACCTCGGCGGCTACCACGTCCGCGACATCGAGTTCACCTGCGCCTTCGACGTCAACCTCACGAAGGTCGGCAAGGACCTCGGCGAGGCGATCTGGGCCGAGCCCAACAACACGATCAAGTTCACCGACGTGCCCGCGCAGATCGGCGCGACCGTCTACCGCGGCATGACGCACGACGGGATCGGCAAGTACGCCGCCGAGAAGATCACCAAGGCGCCCGGCGAGACCGCCGACATCGTCCAGATCCTCAGGGACACGCACACCGACGTCGTCGTCAGCTACCTGCCGGTCGGCTCCGAGCAGGCGACCAAGTGGTACGTCGAGCAGATCCTCGAGGCCGGCTGCGCCTTCGTGAACTGCATCCCGGTGTTCATCGCCCGCGAGGACTACTGGATCAAGCGCTTCGAGAAGGCCGGGCTGCCGGTCATCGGCGACGACATCAAGTCGCAGGTCGGCGCCACGATCGTGCACCGCAACCTGGCCCGGCTGTTCCACGACCGCGGCGTGAAGATGCTGCGCACCTCGCAGCTCAACGTCGGCGGCAACATGGACTTCTACAACATGCTCGAGCGCGAGCGGCTGGAGTCCAAGAAGATCTCCAAGACCAACGCGGTCACGTCGATCATGGGCCACGAGCTGCCCGCCGACGACGTCTACATCGGCCCGTCGGACTACGTGCCGTGGCTGACCGACCGCAAGTGGGCGCACATCCGCCTCGAGGGCCAGGCCTTCGGCGACGTGCCGCTCACCATCGAGGCCAAGCTCGAGGTCTGGGACTCGCCCAACTCGGCGGGCATCGTCATCGACGCGGTGCGCCTGTGCAAGCTGGCGCTCAACCACGGCGTCGCCGGCCAGCTCGACGGGCCGTCGTCGTACCTCATGAAGTCGCCGCACAACCAGCGCGTCGACGAAGAGGCGCGGCTGCTGACCGAGGAGTTCATCCGCGAGCACGCCGGGCTGCCGGGCACCGAGCCCACCGGGACGCCGGCGCCCGACTCGACGATCTCGCAGAACTGACGCAGCGCCGACTCGACTCGTAGGCCCGGGCCGGACGGCCCGGGCCGCGGGTCGGCATCATGGGACGCGTGCCGCTCAACCTCGTCCATGCCAGCCCGCACCCCTACGGGTCGGGAACCGAGATCGACCGGTTCGTCGGAGGGGCGGCCACCGAGCTCGCGGCGCGCGGCCATCGCGTGCTCGTCGTGGCGCCGTCGGACGACGGCGGTGAGGTGCGCGAGTCGCGCTCGGCGCTGCGCGCGGCGCGCGACCGCCCCGAGTCGCTCTTCGCCGACGACGGGCAGGTGCGCGTGCTGGCGGTCGGCGAGGTGCTGCCGGCGCTCAGCTCGCGCCGCCGGACCGCGCTGCCGGTCGACGTCACCCGGACCATCGAGGCGCTGCACGACACGGTGCCGCTCGACATCTGCCACGTGCACGACCCGTTCGCGCCGTCGGTGGCCAGCGCCGCGCTGCGCCACTCGCGCGCGCTGAACGTCGGCACGTTCCACCTGCCGGCCGAGCGCGTCGTCTCCACGCAGGTGGCCCGGCGCGTCGTCGAGCTGATCTTCGGCCGCCTCGACGCCCGCACCGCGAGCTGGACCGCCACGGCCGAGCTGATGGGCCGCTTCTTCCCCGCGGGCTACCGCGTCGTGCGGCCCGGGTTCGACGCCGCGCCCGCGCCCGTCGCGCGCGCGGGCGAGACGGTCCGCCTCGTCTTCCTCGAGCACGAGGAGCGCCCCGCGCTGCGCGTCTTCCTGCGCGCGCTCCGGGCGCTCGACGACGACCTGCCGTGGACCGCGACGGTGATCTCGGCGCGCGGGCCGTCGTCGTCGACCCCCTTGCGTGCCTCGCTGCGCGAGCGCGTGCGCTTCGCCACACCCGACGAGCTCGACGAGGCCGAGGTCCTGGCCGCGGCGGACGTGCTCGTCGCCGCCTCGGACGGCACCGCCCCCGCGCCCGGGCTGCTCGCGCGCGCCCGCGTGGCCGGCGCTGTGCCGGTCGCCTCGCGGCTGCCCGTCTACGAGGAGGCGCTGGGCGAGGGCCAGAGCGGGCTGCTCTTCGAGCCGCGTGACACGGACACGCTCGCCGCCCAGCTCGAGCGCCTGATCCGCGACGGCGAGCTGCGCGCCCGGCTCGCCGCCGTCCGGCCCGACCGGCCGTGGGCGACCGTCGCCGACGAGCTCGAGGCGGTCTACGGCGAGCTCGTCGCCCGCCGCCACGACGGCCGCGGGCGCCCCGAGGTGGCGGCCCGGCTGGCGCGCCGGGCGCTCATCGACGTCGACCTGCACATGCACACCGACCACTCGCCCGACTGCGCGACGCCGGTCGAGGTCCTGCTGCGCACCGCCCGCGCGCGCGGCCTCGGGGCCATCGCCGTGACCGACCACAACGAGATCTCCGGCGCCTTCGAGGCGGCGGCCAAGGCCGCGGACTTCGGTGTCAAGGTCATCGTCGGCGAGGAGGTCAAGACGGCGTCGCAGGGCGAGGTCATCGGGCTGTTCCTGCGCGAGAAGATCGAGCGCGGGATGTCGCTCGAGGACACCGTGGCCGAGATCAAGCGCCAGGGCGGACTTGTCTACGTCCCCCATCCCTTCGACCGCATGCACTCGGTCCCCGACTACGAGCACCTGCTGAACGTTCTCGACGACGTCGACGCGATCGAGGTCTACAACCCGCGCGTGGCGATCGGGTCGTTCAACGACGAGGCCGAGCGCTTCGCCGCGAAGTACCGCGTCGTGGCCGGCGCCGGCTCGGACTCGCACGTGGCGGCCGGGCTGGGGTCGGTGCGCATCCGCATGCGCGACTTCGACGGGCCCGAGGAGTTCCTCGAGTCGCTGCGCGAGGCCGACATCGTCCGCCGGCCGACCTCGCTGCTCTACGTGCAGGCGCTGAAGTTCCTGGAGACGACCGCGATCCCGCCGTCGGCGCGGCGCGCGCGGCGCGAGCGGCGGGTGCGGCGAGCCACCCGCAAGGGCTGATGCAGGCGCAGGGAGAGGCGCCGGAGCCGGTGAAGTCCGCCGCGATGCCTCCGGCCACCGACGACGAGATCCGCGAAAAGTACCTCGAGCGCGCGATCCGCGAGCTCAACGCGCTCACTCGCGAGCTGCAGTCCTGCCCGCACTGCCCGCGCGGCAACCTGCTGCCGGTGCTCGGCTCGGGCCATCCGCAGGCCGACGTCTTCCTGCTCAAGTACGCGCCGGTCCCGAGCGAGGTCGAGGAGGGCGTCGCGTTCTACGGGCGCTCGGGCAGCGCGCTGATGAAGTCGCTCAAGCGGCTCGGGATCGACCCGCTGGCCGTCTACGGGACGCTGTGCGTCAAGTGCCCGGTGGCCGACCCGTCGCTCGCCGACCCTGCCTGCATCGCGCGGATCGTCGACGAGCTCGCCATCGTCGCGCCCAAGATCGTCGTCGCCATGGGGCTCGACGCCCTGGCCGTCCTCAACGACGCCGACGTCCCGCTCGCGCGCGCCGTCGAGCCGGCCTTCGGGGTCGTCCAGCGCTTCACGCCGTCGACGGAGGCGCTGGTGGTGCCCAACATCGACGACTCGCTCGACGAGGAGGCTGCCAAGCGGCAGTTCTGGTCCGCCTTCCGCGTCCTCGGCGACTGGTACGCCGAGCTCCCGCCGTACTGACCGGTGGCCACCGGCAGGATGCCGGTCGGCCCCCGACTGGTCAGAACGACCGCCGGCCAGAGGCCGACGCGACGTACTAGGCTCCAGCGCATGGACCTCGAGGAGCACACACTCGAGACCGCTGGCGAGCGCTGCGAGGAGTGCGGGGCCAAGCTCACCGAGCAGGAGCTTCGCGCCGTCCTCGAGTCGGGCGGCCCCAACCTCTGCACGATCCACGCCAACGAGGTCGTGCCCGTGGCCGAGGACGCCGACGAGGCCGCTGGCGATGTCTCGTACTGATACCTAGCGAGTTCCTGCGCGTTCCCTGCGCATTCTCGCGCCAGACCTCGCAGGCATGCTGCAAGCCTTGCTGATGGCGGCGCCCAGCCCCTCGCGAAGAATCGTCCCGTCCTGCAAGCGACGCGTGGATGGGAGAGACCAGAGTGCAGCAGACCGGGCCCGCGACAGCACCGCCCAAGCGCGGACCAGGAGGCGGCGAGCGCCATTCGGAGCATCGCCACGTCGAGCTGCGCCTCGTCGACCGCGTGGAGGCGCTCGAGCGCGCCGCGGCCGACGAGCGGCCGCCGGAGGCGCCGCCCCGAGCGTCGCGCTGGAGCGCGCTCGTCATCTGGCTGGCCGTCGCCACCGGCCTGGCGGGCGGCCTCCTGCTCGCGCACAAGATCCCCGGCAGGAGCGCCACGGCCGCCGCGCCCGCCGGCGCGACCGCCGCTACCCGGCTGCCGGCCGGCCACAACCATGCGGCCCCGGCCCCGGCGGCCGCCGCGACCGGCGCCCTCGCCCGCGAGCTCAAGAAGGTCAGCGTCGAGCACTACAAGCGCCCGAGCCCGCTGCTGCCCGCCGTCCCGCCCGGCCCCGTCAAGCACTTCCGCGTCGACGTCGACCAGCACATCACCCGCGTCTCCTCCGAGGAGCACCCGATGGAGGTGTGGTCGTTCGGGATCAACGGCAAGTTCCTGCGCGGGACCGGCGCGTCGCCGCCGATGGTCGTCAACGTCGGCGACCGCGTCTCGATCGACTTCGTCAACGGCGCCACCAAGAAGATGGGCGTCACGCTGCCGCACTCGCTCGACCTCCACGCTGAGGGCGCCGACCCGACGCACGCCTTCGTCACGATCGCGCCGGGTCAGAGCCACCGCGAGACCTTTGTCGCCAAGCACCCGGGCGTCTTCATGTACCACTGCGTCAGCGCGCCCGCCCTGCTGCACGTCGGCGCCGGGATGGCCGGCATGTTCGTGGTCAAGCCGCGCCACCTCAAGCCCGTCGATCGCGAGCTGTGGGTGACGCAGCAGGAGTACTACCCCTCCAAGAACGACCTCGCCCCCGACTACACGGCCATGCAGGCCAAGAAGCCGTCGGTGATCGCGTTCAACGGCTACGCCAACCAGTACGTCAACCATCCGATCCGGGTCAAGAAGGGCGAGCGGGTTCGCATGTACCTGCTCAACGCCGGCGCCTCGCTGTGGTCGGCCTTCCACGTGATCGGCCTGGTCTTCGACAAGACGGACATCGAGGGCCAGATCGGGCACAACGCCCAGACGGTCAGCCTCGCGCCCTCGCAGGGCGGCTACGTGGAGTTCACGGTGACCCAGGAGGGCAGCTACCCGTTCGTCACGCACGCGTTCAGCGACGCCGAGCTGGGCGCCGACGGAGCGCTGCGCACGACGCACGCGGTCGGGCCCGTCATGGCCCACTAGTGGGCCACTAGCGCCTACGGTGTCAGGACGATCTTCCCGAGCTTCCCGCCCGCGGTGAAGCGGTCGTAGGCCGCCTCGACCGCCGCGAGCGGGAAGCTCTCGGCGATCGGCACGCGCAGGCGGCCGGCGTCGAAGAGCGGGAGGACCTCGCGCTCCATGGCGCGCGCGGTGGCCGCCTTCTCCTCCAGCGGGCGGGCGCGCAGCGTCGACGCGCGCAGCGTGGCGCGCTTGCCCATCAGCGCGAGGAGGTTGACCTCGGCCTGGAACCCCGCGCCGACGCCGATGACGGCGATGCGCCCGCCGGTGCCGAGCGCCTGCAGGTTGGCGGGCATGTTCGGCGCGCCGACGAGCTCGAGGATCACGTCGAAGGGGCCGTGCTCGGCAAACCCGTCGGGGGCGAGGACCTCGCCGGCGCCGAGCGCGGCGACCTCGCCGCGCAGCGCCTCGTTGCGCACCGTGGCGGTGACGCGGGCGCCGGCCGCGACGCCGAGCTGGACGGCCGCGGTGCCGACGCCGCCCGCCGCGCCGTGGACGAGCAGGCGCTCGCCCGGCCGCAGGCCCGACTGGGTGAAGAGCGCGTCGTGGGCGGTGGTGAAGACCTCGGGCAACGCCCCGGCGGCCGGCCAGTCCAGCGCCTCGGGCACCGGCATCAGCTGGCGCTCGTGCACGACGGCGAGCTCGGCCTGCCCGCCGCCGCCGACGATGCCCATCACGCGGTCGCCCGGCTGGAAGCGCCGGGCGCCCGGGCCGAGCGCGGCGACCTCACCGGCGAGCTCGAGCCCCGGGATGTCGGGCGGCGACCCCGGCGGCGGGGGGTAGGCGCCGCGGCGCTGGAGGATGTCGGCGCCGTTGATCCCCGCCGCCCGGACCCGGACGAGCACCTCGCCCGCGCCCGGCTCGGGGTCCGGGTGCTCGGCGACGGCGAGCTCGCCGCCCTCGCGGATCGTGACAGCCCTCATGGCTTACGGTCGAAGACCGCGACGCACTCGATGTGCGGCGTCTGGGGGAACATGTCGACCGGGCGGACCGGGCCGAGCGCGTAGCCGGCCTCGACGAGCTGCGCCGCGTTGGGCGCGAGCGTCGTCGGGTTGCAGGAGACGTAGACGATCCGCTTCGGCGCCGCCTCGACGATCCGTCGCACGACCTTGGCGCTGAGCCCGGCGCGCGGCGGGTCGACGACCACGACGTCCGGCCGCCCGGCGAGCTCGACGAGCTCGCGCAGCGCGAGGCGCACGTCGCCGGCGAAGAAGCGGGCGTTGGCGATCTCGTTCTCGCGCGCGTTGCGGATCGCGTCGGCGATCGCGGCCTCGGCGACCTCCAGCCCCCAGACCTCGCCGGCGCGCGGCGCCAGCGTCAGCGCGATCGTGCCGATCCCGCAGAACAGGTCGTAGACGCGCTCGAAGCCCGTCAGGCGCGCGGCGTCGCCGGCCGTGCCGTAGAGACGCTCGGCCATCTCGGTGTTGGTCTGGAAGAACGCCTCGGGCGAGATGCGGAAGCGCAGGCCGGCGAGCTCCTCCTCGAGGTCGACCGCGCCTGCGACCAGCTCCGTCTCGCCGCCCGCGGTGGTCTCGGCGAGCGCGTCGGTGCGGGTGACGAACAGGCCATCGGCGTCGACACCGGCTGCCAGCGACCCGGTGTCGATGTCGCCGTCGCCGATGACCAGGCGCAGGTGCAGCTGCCCGGTGCGGCGGCCCTCACGGACGACGAGGTTGCGCAGCAGGCCCTCGTGGGTGCGCCGGTCGAACGCGCTCAGGCCCTGCGCGCGGGCCCAGTCGAGGACCGTGCGCCGCGCCGCGTCGGCGCGCTCGGAGACGAGCAGGCACTCGGCCATCGGCGCGACCTCGTACCAGCGGCCCGGCGGGTGGAAGCCGAGCTCGAGCCGGCCCTCGGGGCCCGCCCCGAACGAGAACTCCGCCTTGTTGCGGTAGCGCCACTCCTGCACGGCCGGCACGATCGGCTGCACGTCGACGTCGCCGAGGCGCCCGAGGCGGCGCAGCGCCTCGGCGACCTGCGCCCGCTTGACCTCGAGCTGGCGCTCGTAGGGCAGGACCTGCCACGGCGCGCCGGGGTGCCCGGCGCGCGGCGCGATCCGGTCGGGCGACGGCTCGAGCACCTCCACCGCGCGGGCCTCGGCGTAGTCGCGCTTGCGCTTGGTGATCAGCGCGCGAACGCGGTCGCCGGGCACGGCGCCGGCGACGAAGACGACGTAGCCGTCCAGCCTCGCCACGCCGTTGCCGCCGAACGCGAGGCTCTCGACGCGCAGATCGAGCTCGTCGCCGCGCTGCGGCTTGCGGGCGACCGCGGTCTCCACGCCCTCAACCTAGCTTGCGCTCGATCGCGCTCAGCACGGTCTTGCGGTTGCCGTGCTTGCGCTCGTAGTCGCGAACCTTGCGCAGCTCGGCGGGCGTGAGGCCGTCGAGCCGCGAGATGATCTGCGCCGCCGCCAGCTCGTCGTAGCCGGAGATCGGGAAGCCGCCACCGAGGCCGGCGACGCGGCGGGCGCGGTCGACCTCGCGCAGGACGCGGTCGGCGGCGGGGGTCGCGCGCCGGCGGTCGGCGGCGTCGCCGCGCGACCGGCCGAGCAGCTGCTCGACGTCGGCCAGGACGTCCTCGGTCTGGCGCCGGCCGATCGCGATCAGCGACTGGATGAGCTCCTCGGCGTCGGCGCGCGTCATGCGCCCGCGGCGGACGGCGTCGTCCATCGCCTCGCGCAGCAGCTCGGTCGGCAGCATGACCGCGCGCGTGAGCAGCTCGCGCAGGCCACGCGAGACGTTCTCGTCGGTCTGGGCCGACTTGCTCGGCCGCGCCGCCTTGCGCGATCGAGCCGAGCTGGACTTCGGCTGCGTCATCGAGTCAGGACCCTTGTCGCCGGACCCTAGCAATCGTTTCGTCGCGCTCTTCGAACGCTAGAGGGCGCCCACGAGCCACTCGAGCAGCGCCTTCTGGGCGTGACGGCGGTTCTCCGCCTGGTCCCAGATGCGCTGGCGCGGGCCGTAGAGCACCTCCTCGGTGATCTCCTCGCCCGGGTGCGCCGGCAGGCAGTGCAGCGCGATCGCCCCCGGCGCGGCGCGGTCCAGCAGCGCGTCGTCGATCCGATACGGCGCCAGGGCCGCCCGCCGCTCGGCGGCCGTCGCCTCGTCGCCCATCGAGACCCAGACGTCGGTGTAGACGACGTCGGCGCCCGCGACGGCGTCGGCGGCGTCGCTCACCAGCCGCGCCTGCGCCACCGGCTCGAGCTGGTAGCCCGGCGGCGCGGCGACCGTGACGTGCACGCCGGCGAGCGCGCCGACGATGGCCAGCGAACGCGCGACGTTGTTGCCGTCGCCGACGTACGCCAGCCGGCGTCCCGCGAGCGAACCGAACGCCTCGCGCATCGTCATGAGGTCGGCGAGGGCCTGGCACGGGTGGTGGCCGGCGGTGAGCATGTTGAAGACAGGCACCGTGGCGTGCGCGGCGAGCTCCTCGAGCAGCGCGTCGGGCCCGGTGCGCACGCCGATCGCCGCGACGTGCCGCGACAGGACGAGCGCGGTGTCGCGGATCGACTCGCCGCGGGCGAGCTGCAGCTCGCCCTGGCCGAGCACCATCGGGAAGCCGCCGAGCTCGTGGATGCCGGCCTGGAACGACACGCGCGTGCGCGTGGACGGCTTCTCGAAGAGCAGGGCGACCGTGCGGCCCTCGAGCGCGCGCGACGCGTGCGGCTCGCGCTTGAGCGCATCCGCGCGGTCGAGCACGCGGCGAAGGTCGGCGGGCGAGAGCTCGGCCCCGGTGAGTAGGTGGCGGACCAGGGCGGGAACCCTAAGACCTCGTGCGCGTCCTGACGTGGAACCTCTTCCACGGGCGCGCCGAGCCTCCGGCCGGCCGGTCGCTCGAGCGCGAGTTCGCCGCCGCGCTCGCGGGCTGGGACTGGGACGTCGCGCTGCTCCAGGAGGTGCCCCCGTGGTGGCCGGCGCGGCTGGCCGCCGAGCACGACGTCGTGCTGACCTCGCGCAACGCGCTGCTCTCGGTGCGCCGGTGGCTGGCCGAGCGCTGGCCCGACCTCATGCGCTCGAGCGGCGGGGGCGCCAACGCGATCCTCGTGCGCGGCCAGCGGATCGCCGCCCGCGGCCACCGTCGGCTGCGGCTCCGGCCCGAGCGGCGCTTCGTCCAGGCGGTGCGCCTCGAGCCGTCGGGGTGGTGGGTGGCCAACCTGCACGCGACCGCGCACTCGGACCCGCGCGCCCGCGCCGACCTGCGGCTGGCCGCGTCGACCGTGCTGCGCTGGAGCGGCGGCGCGGCGCCGGTCGTGCTGGGCGGCGACCTCAACCAGCCGCGCCCGTGCGCGGACGGCTTCGAGCACGCGGGCGGCCACCACGTCGATCACCTGCTCGTCCGCGGGGCGCGCGCGACGGCGCCGCCGCTGGTCCTGCAGCGCGGCGAGCTGTCCGACCACGCACCAGTCCTCCTCGAGCTGGAGGGCTCGGACGGCGCGAGTCGTCATCCTGCCTGACATGACGCGCATCGCCTCCCTCCTCCTCGCCTCGCTCGCCGTGGTCGCCGCCGGGTGTGGCGGCGGCGACAAGAAGTCGCCGTCCTCGCAGCCGGACAAGCCCGCCGCCCCGTCCAGCGGCGGCTCGGCCAAGGGCATCACGATCTCGATGAAGAACATCGCGTTCGACCCGAAGGAGCAGACGGTCAAGGTCGGCCAGAAGGTCACCTGGACGAACGACGACAGCGTCGATCACAACGTCAGCGCGCGCGAGGGCGCGAGCTTCTCGTCGGACAACTTCGGCCAGGGCGGCACGTACTCGTACACGCCCACCAAGCCCGGCAAGATCGAGTACACGTGCACCCTGCACCCGGGGATGGACGGCGAGCTGACCGTCACCGGTTGAATCGCCAGGATGGCGATCGAGCTGCGCGAAGCGACATCACCGCACCGCGCAGCCGAGCGGCCGGGCCGCTTCGCGCGAAGGGCCGGATGCCCTCAGTTGCGCAGCCCGAAGCCCCGCAGCATCAGCAGCGCGCGCTCGCTCAGCGTCCCGTGCCGCGGGAGCAGGCCGAGCTGGACCGCGGCGTCGTAGACGTCGTAGAAGGCGCGCACGCGCCAGAGCAGCTCGCGGCGCGCGTCGAGCTCGCAGTAGAGGACGGCGTGCACGACGACCGCCCGCTTGGTCGCCGGCAGGCGCGGCAGGTCGCCGCGGTGCGTCCCGGCGACCCGGATCGGCGCGGCGACGTAGTGGCCGTCGTCGAGGCGCGCGCCCGTGCGCTCGACGCGCGCGTCGGGGAACGCGCGCCACAGCTTCGCCGCGTGGTCGCCGACGTCGTCCGGGCCCTCCAGCGGCCGGTCGCACAGCGGGTCCTCGTAGTGGACGTCGAGCGTGCAGCATTCATGGAAGGCCGCGCGGCGCTTGCCCGTCCAGGCGGCCTGGAAGCGGTCGATGAGGTCGTCGATCACTCGACCGGGCCGCCGGAGAGCTCCGGCAGCCCGTGCATGGGCGAGCTCGCCTCCGCGTAGCGGCGCCGCGGGATGCGGCCGGCCTCGAGCGCGGCGCGGCCCGCCTCGACCGCGGCGCGGATGGCGCGCGCCATGCGCACCGGGTCGCGGGCGCGCGAGATGGCGCTCGCGCACAGGATCGCGTCGCAGCCGAGCTCCATCGCCAGGGCGGCGTCCGAGGCGGTCCCGATCCCGGCGTCGAGGACGACCGGCACCCGCGCGTGCTCGACGATGAGCGCGATGTTGTACGGGTTGGCGATCCCGATGCCCGACCCGATCGGCGAGCCGGCGGGCATGACCGCCGCGCAGCCGACGTCCTCCAGGCGCCGCGCGAGGATCGGGTCGTCGTTGGTGTAGGGCAGGACGGTGAAGCCGTCGTCGACGAGCTCCTCGGCCGCGACGAGCAGCTCGGGCGCGTCGGGCAGCAGCGTGCGCTCGTCACCGATGACCTCGAGCTTGACGAGGTCGGTCTCGAACGCCTCGCGGGCCAGGCGGGCCGTCATCACCGCGTCGCGGGCGGTGAAGCAGCCCGCCGTGTTGGGCAGCAGCTCGACGCCCGCCTCGCCGAGGACGTCGACCAGCGACCCGCGCATGGACGGGTCGATGCGCCGCAAGGCGACCGTGACCAGCTCGGTGCCGCTCGCCTCGATCGCCTCGCGCAGCAGCTCCAGGGACGGGAAGCCGCCGGTGCCGAGGATCAGGCGCGAGCGCAGCTGCCGTCCGGCGAGCTCGAGCATCAGCCCCCCTGCATCGCGGTCAGGACCTCGACGCGCGCGCCGTCGGCGACCTCGCGCGTCCCCCACTCGGCGCGCGGGACGATCTCGCCGTCGATGGCGACCGCGACGCCGCGCCCGCCGGCCGGCAGGCCGAGATCGACGACCAGCGCTGTCACCGTCGTCCCCTCGGGCACCTCGCGCGGCTCGCCGTTGACGCTCGCGGTCATGCGGTGACCGCCTCGAGCTCGACGACCATCTCCGCCGTCAGCGGCGCGAGCAGCACGCCGTTGCGCCCGTGGCCGCAGGCGACGACAACGCCGTCGCGCTCCTCGACGATCGGCAGGTTGTCCGGCGTGCCGGGCCGCAGCCCGGCCAGCGCCTGCTCGACGACGAGCTCGCTGATCCCGGGCACCAGCTCGTGCGCGTCGCGCAGCAGCTCGTAGACGCCGCCGGCGGTGACGGTCGTGTCGAATCCGCGCTCTTCCATGGTCGCACCCAGGACGTAGCCGCCATCGCCGCGCGGGACCAGGTAGCCGCCCTCGAAGCGCAGGACGCGATCGACGAGGCCGGGGCCGCGCGGGTCGCGCAGGCGCAGCAGCTGGCCCTTGACCGGGCGCACGGGGACACCCGGCAGCAGCTCGGCGGTCCAGGCGCCGGCGGCGACGACCACGCGGCCCGCGTCGAGCTCGCCCAGCGCGCCGACGCGCGCGCCCTCGCGGAGCTCGACGCCCTCGGCGCGGCACGCGGTCGCGAGCGCCTCGAGCACGCGGCGCGGATCGACGCTGGCGTCGCCGGGGACGTCGAGCGCGAGGCGCAGCGTCGGGGCCAGCGCCGGCTCGCGGCGGCGCGCCTCGCTCGGGCGCAGGCGCTCCACGTCGAGCCCCAGCTCGAGCCGGAAGGCGAGCTCGCGCTCGAGCGCCTCGGCCTCGTCCGCGTCACGCGCCAGCACGAGCGCGCCGGTCCGGCGCAGGCCGACGTCGATCCCCGTCGCCTCGTGCAGCTCGGCAGCGAACGCGGGCCAGCGCTCGAGCGAGGCGAGCGAGAGCTCGAGCAGGCGCCGCCCCGCCTCGCCGACCTCGGCCTCGGTGACCGGGGCGAGCATCCCCGCGGCGACGTGCGACGCGCCCCCGCCCGCCGTGCCGGCCTCGAGCACCGTGACGCGGGCGCCGCGCTGCGCGGCGCGCCACGCGACCGAGAGGCCGATCAGGCCGGCCCCGATGATGAGGATGTCGTGGTTTCCCTTCGCCGGCATGACCCGGAGCAGGTTCGGACGGTCGGCGGCCCCAGTGCCGCCCTCTCAGCCCTCGTGGGCTCCCGTGCTGAGTCACGATATCGCTGTGGATGACCGCCGCGCCCGGCTTGCCGACGCCCAGCTGTACTTCATCGCCGACGCGACCGCGGTCCCCGGCGTGCTGCGCGCCGCGCTGGCCGGCGGCGTCGACCTGTTCCAGCTGCGCGACAAGACGCTCGGTGACGACGAGCTGCTGCGCGTCGCGGCGACGGCGCGCGAGCTGTGTGCCCGCGCGGGCGCGCTGTTCATCGTCAACGACCGGCCGGATCTCGCGGCGGCGGCGGACGCAGACGGCGTGCACGTCGGCCAGGACGACGCGCCGGTCGCCGAGGCGCGCGCGGCCGTCGGCCGGGAGCGCCTCGTCGGCCTCTCCACCCACACGCCCGCGCAGGTCGACGCCGCGGCCGGCGTCGACCTGATCGGCGTCGGCCCGGTCCACGCGACGCCGACGAAGGAGGGCCGCCCGGCGGTGGGGCTCGACCTGGTCCGCCACGCCGCCGCGCGGGCGACCGTCCCGTGGTTCGCGATCGGCGGGCTGCACGCCGGCAACCTGGCGCCGGTGCTGGCCGCGGGCGCGCGGCGCGTCTCGGTGGTGCGCGCCATCGCCGAAGCCGACGATCCCGAGCGCGCGGCGCGTACGCTCAAAGCCATGCTGAGCCTGAGCGAGGGCGGCGTTGGGGCAGCGCGAGCGTAGGCGCCAGGCGGCCGCGCAGCGCACCGCCGCCGGCTACGCGCGCGGTCGCGAGCGCGACGAGGCGGCGCGCGCCGCGCTCAAGCCGCTGGCGCCCGGCGAGCGCCCGGTCCCGGTGACGATCGCCGCGGTGGTCGCGACGGTGCTGGCGGTCGCCAACCTCGCGTTCTTCCTCGCCGGTGTGAAGGTGCGCGGCGCGAGCACCGTCGGCGTGCTGGTCCTGTGCGCCGTCCTGGGCGTCGCGGCCTTCGGTCTGTGGCGCGTGCGCTACTGGGCCGTGCTCGGCTTCGAGGCGCTGCTCGCGCTGACGATCTTCTACGCGTCGGCGTCGCTCGCCCTCGCGTCGAACCTGCGCCTCGTCGCGGTCGCCGTGCCGACGATCCTCCTCAGCGGCTGGCTGTTCTGGAAGCTCGTGCGCGTGATGTCGCGGCTGCAGATGCCAGGCCGCTGACGTCCCGTAGAGTCCATTGCATGGCCGAGACCTCCTACGACACCATCGTCATCGGCTCGGGCCCCGGCGGCTACGTCGCGGCGATCCGGGCCGCCCAGCTCGGGATGAAGACCGCGGTGGTGGAGAAGGACCAGGTCGGCGGCCGCTGCCTGAACTACGCGTGCATCCCGGCCAAGGCCGTCCTGCGCACGGCCGACGTCCTGCAGGAGGTCCGCGACGCCGACGAGTTCGGCCTGAAGGTCGCCGAGCCCGAGGTCGACTACGCCGCGGTCATGGCGCGCCGCGAGAAGGTCATCAAGACGCTGACCGGCGGCGTGAGCGGCCTGTTCAAGAAGAACGGCGTCGAGTTCGTCGAGGGCGAGGCGCGGCTGGCCGGCGGCGGCGGGGTCGCCGTGAACGGCACGACGCTGCAGGCCAAGACGATCATCCTGGCCACCGGGTCGGTCGCGCGGCCGATCCCCGGCGCGCAGTTCGGCGGGCGGGTGATCGGGACCGAGGAGGCGTGGGCGCTCGAGGCGCTGCCGGCGTCCATGGCGGTCGTCGGCGCCGGCGCGTCGGGGGCGGAGATCGCCAGCGCGTACGCGCGCCTGGGGACCGACGTGCTGCTCTTCGAGGCGCTCGACCGCGCGCTGCCCACCGAGGACCCCGACATCTCCAAGGTGGCCGAGCGCCAGCTCAAGCGCCAGGGCATCAAGCTGCACACCAAGACGTTCGTCGAGCACGTCCAGCCGTCCGACAGCGGCGTGCGCTTCTCGTTCGGCGACGAGCAGGCTGAGGTCGAGTGGCTGGTCATCGCTGCCGGCCGCGGCCCGGACGTCGACGCGCTCGGCCTCGCCGACGCCGGCGTCGAGATCGACGAGCACGGGCTCGTCAAGGTCGACGGGCGGCTGCGCACGACGGCGCCGGGGATCTACGCCATCGGCGATCTCGTGCTCGGGCCGGCGCTCGCGCACAAGGCGTCCGACGAGGGCGTCATCGCCGTCGAGGACGCCGCCGGCCTGGAGACGCACCCGATCGAGTACATCGACATCCCGCGCGCGACGTTCTGCACGCCGAACGTCGCCTCGTTCGGCATGACCGAGCAGGAGGCCCGCGACGCCGGCCACGACGTCGTCGTCGGCAAGGTCCAGTACGGCGCGGTCGGCGCGGGCACCGTCTACGGCGACCGCACCGGGCTGATCAAGATCGTCGGCGAGAAGAAGTACGGCGAGCTGCTCGGCGGCCACATCGTCGGCTCCAAGAGCACCGAGTTGATCCAGGAGCTCGTCAACGCGCGGGCGCTGGAGGGCGGCTATCCCGAGGTCGCCCGCATGATCCACGGCCACCCGACGCTGTCCGAGGCGGTCATGGAGGCCGCCCGCGCGGCGGACGGCTGGCTGATCCACGGTTGAACGGCGAATCGCTTCGCGGACTCGCTTGCGAGATTCGACTTCGTCGCACTCGATGAACCGCTTCTACTTCGACCTGGCGTCCCCGGAGTGCTGGCTCGCCGCCGAGCGCGTGCTCCAGGACGTGCCCCAGCCGTGCGAGTGGATCCCCGTGCTCGCGCGCGACCCGCTGCCCGCCTTCCGCTGCGCCGAGGAGGAGTCGATCTGGCGCATGGAGCTCGAGCGCCGCGCCCGCGCCCTCGGACTGCAGGAGGTGCGCTGGCCGCCGGAGGTCCCGTTCGACTCGTCGTTCGCCATGCGCTGCGCCACCTACGCCCGCGGCGCGGGCAAGACGGTCGCCTTCGCGCTCGCCGCGTTTCGGCAGGCCTACTGCGCGGGCCGCGATCTCGGCGATCCCGAGAACGTGCTCATCGCCGCGGCCGCGTGCGAGATCCACCCGCGCGCGCTGCTGAAGGGCGCCGAGCTGCGCTCGACGCGCGAGGCGCTCGAGCGCGCCTCGGCCGAAGTGCCGGGTCAGGTCCCGGTCGTCGTCGAGCCGTCTGCCCCATCGCAGAGACTGGGCGGGTGATCGAGCACGCCGCCGACCTGCTCTCCGTCCACGCGCCCGATGGGACCTGCCGCTACGCGTCCGCGGCCGCGCGCGCCGTGCTCGGGCGCGCGCCCGAGGAGCTCGTCGGCGACACCGCGCTGAGCCACGTCGCCGCCGACGACGCGGCGCTCGTGACCGACGCCGCGCGCGACGCCCTGCGCGAGGGCACCGGCGCGGTGACGTTCCGCGCGCGGCGCGCCGACGGCGAGGTCGTCTGGCTGGAGAGCTCGCTGCGCGCGGTCGAGGGCGCGCTGGTCGCGGTGTCGCGGGACGTGACGGCCCGCCGGCGCGCCGAGCTGGCGCTCGCCCACCGCGCGCTCCACGACCCGCTGACCGGCCTGCCCAACCGCGCGCTCTTCGGCGATCGCCTCGCGCTCGCCCTGCGCCGCCGCGTGCGCCGCGGGACGGGGACGGTCGCCGTCTTCTTCCTCGACGTCGACCGCTTCAAGCTGGTCAACGACTCGCTCGGCCACGAGGCGGGCGACGCGCTGCTGATCGAGGTCGCCGCGCGGCTGGAGTCCGCGGTGCGACCAGCCGACACGGTCGCGCGGCTGGCCGGCGACGAGTTCACGGTGCTCTGCGAGGACGTCGCGGGCGAGCTCGAGGCGGTGGCCGTCGCGCAGCGGGTCGTCGACCTCTTCGCGCCGCCGTTCACCGTCGCCGGGCGCGAGGTGCACGTCTCGACGTCGGTCGGCGTGGCGCTCTCCTCCGGCCGCGGCGGCGCCTCGGCCGAGGCGCTGATCCGCGACGCCGACGCCGCCATGTACCGCGCCAAGGAGCGCGGCAAGGCGCGCTTCGAGCTCTTCGACGCGACGCTGCGCGCGCATGCCGTGCGCCGCCTCGAGCTCGAGAGCGAGCTGCGCCGGGCGATCCCGCGCGGCGAGCTGCGCGTCGACTACCACCCGCAGCTCGACCTCCAGACGAACGCGATCGTCGCCTACGAGGCGCGTGTGCGCTGGCAGCATCCGCGCCGCGGTCTGCTCGACGCGGACGAGTTCCTGGCGCTCGCCGACGAGACCGGGCTGGTTACCGCCCTTGGCGGCCACGTCCTGCGCGAGGCGTGCGCCTACGCGGCGCGCAGCGACGCGCCGGTCTCCGTGAGCGTCACCGCCCGCCAGCTCGCGCACCCCGATCTGCCTCGCCAGGTCGCCGCCGCGCTGGATGCGGGCGGACTGGCGCCCGAGCGGCTGTGCCTGGAGGTCGGCGAGCGGGCGCTGACCGCGGAGACGGCCGGCGAGCTGTGCGCGCTGGCCGACCTCGGCGTCCGGCTGGCGCTCGGCGACTTCGGCGCGGGGACGGCGTCGCTCGTCCACCTGCGCGACTGGCCGGTCGAGCTGGTCAAGCTCGACCGCGCGCTGCTGCGCGGCGACCCCGACGTGCTCGCCGCCGTCGTCGGCCTGGCCCACGCGCTCGGGCTCGAGACGGTGGCCGAGAGCGTCGAGACGGCCGAGCAGCTCGCCCTGCTCGCCGAGCTGGGCTGCGATCGCGTGCAGCTCGGCGCCCTGGAGCCGGCCGCGCCCGCGGCCGCGCTGCACGCCGCCTAACCTCCGCGCGGTGAGCGACGTCGTCATGCCCCGGCTCTCCGAGTCGATGGAGGAGGGCACGATCCTGCGCTGGCTGAAGTCCGACGGCGATCGCGTCCGGCGCGGCGACGAGCTCGTGGAGATCGAGACCGACAAGGCGACCGAGACCTACGAGGCAGACCGCGGCGGCGTGCTGGAGGTCGTCGCCGCCGTCGGGGAGACGCTGCCGGTCGGCGCGGTCATCGCGCGCCTGGACGGCGCGCCCGCGGCGCCGCCGCCGCCGGCCCCGGCACCCGCCGCGCCCGTCGCGGCGGCCAAGGGCGAGACGACCGTGGTCGAGGCGCCGCGCGCCCACGGGGTCATCGCACGGCGCGCCGCCGAATCGCGCGCGACGGTCCCCGACTTCACGGTGACCGCCGAGATCGACATCACCGCGACGCTCGCCGCCACCTCGCGGATGCTCGCCGTGGGCACACCGCGCCCGTCGCTCGACGACCTCATGGTCAAGGCCTGCGGCTTGGCGCTGCGCGACCAACCGCGCGTCAACGCCTCCTACCGCGACGGGCGCTTCGAGGAGCACGCGCGCGTCAACGTCGGGCTGGCGATCCACGGCGAGGGCTCGCTGGCGGTGCCGACGATCTTCGACGCCGACGTCAAGCCGCTCGGCGAGATCGCCCGCGAGACGCGGGTGCTGGTCAACAAGGCGCGCGCCGGCACGCTGACCTCGCCCGAACTGGCCGGCGCGACGTTCACCGTCTCCAGCCTCGCCTCGCGCGCCGTCACGCGCTTCGCCGCGGTCGTCAACCCGCCGCAGGCCGCGATCCTCGGCGTCGGCGGCCCGGTCGAGCGGCCGGTCGTCCGCGACGACGAGGTCGTCGTGCGCACGATCGTCGAGCTGACGCTCGCCTGCGACCACCGGATCCTCTTCCCCGCCGACGCCGCCCGCTTCCTGGAGCGCCTGCGCGAGCTGCTGGAGAGCCCCGCGGCGCTGACGGCCGATCAGGCGCCGACTGGCTCGAGCTCGTAGGGGAAGTCGGTCAGCAGCTCGGCGCCGGTCTCGGTGACGCGCAGGAGGTCCTCGAGGCGCACGCCGCCGCGGTCGCGCCGGTAGGTGCCGGGCTCGATGGCGAGCACGTCGCCCGCCTGCAGGACGTCGGGGCCGCGGCCGAGCCCGGGCGCCTCGTGGACCTCGAGCCCGACGCCGTGGCCGAGGCCGTGGAAGAACCCGTCGCGCAGGACCTCGCCGGGCGCCTTGGTGCGCTGCGTCGGCTCGCCGGCGGCCTCGAAGACGTCGCACGCGACCTCCCACACCGCGCGCCCGCCCACGCCGGGGCGGACCGCGGCCTGGCAGCGTGCGAGCGCGTCGAGGCACAGCGCGTGCCAGGCGACGAGCTCGGGGGCGGGGTCGCCGACGACGAACGTGCGCGTCATGTCGGCGAAGCAGGCGGTCGCGCGGTCGGCCGGCCACAGGTCGACGATGACCGGCTCGCCGGCGGCGATCGGGCCGCTGCCGAGGTCGTGACCGACCGCGCCCTGCGGGCCGTGCGCGACGATGAAGCCGTCGCTCACCGCGTCGTGCGCGGCGAAGGCGTCCTCGACGGCCGCGCGGATCCGCTCGCTGGTCAGCGGCTCGCCCTCGAGCCGCAACACGCCCTGCGGCCCTGGCACGGCGGCGGCGAGCATGCCCGCGGCCACGCGCATGCCGGCCTCGGCGGCGAGCTGCGCGCGGCGGATGCCGGCGAGCTCGAGCGCGGTCTTGGCCCGGCGCCGCCCGTCGAAGAGCTCGCGGTCGGGCGCCAGCTCGACGCCGCCCGCGCGGAGGTGGTCGGCGAGCGCCAGCGGGAAGGCGGGCGGGACGGCGGCCGACTGCACGCCGAGCTCGCGGCACGCGCGCAGGACGACCTCGCGCTGGGCGTCGTCGCGGTGCATCCCCTTCGCCAGGAGGTCGTCGATGCCCAGCGCCTCGGGAGCGAGCAGCTCGGCGTCCGGGCGCGCGGCGTGGACGTTGTCGGCGTCGAGCGTGCTGATGACCACGAACGCGCGCCCGTCGCGCTCGCCGTACAGGAACGGGTCCCCGATCCCGGCCGGGATCTCGTGGCGCAGCTCGGGCGAGCGGAGCGGGGCGGCGAAGATCAGGACGTCGATGCGGCGAAGGCTAGCCCGAGCCCCCCCGGTCGGGCGGGAACCACGACGAGTTCGGCGCGCGGTTCGTGTCCAGCCGCAGCCCGGGCGGATGCTGGTCGGTGAAGACGAACAGGCATAGCCAGCGATCGGGGTCGTCGCCGGGCACGCACGTGCGCATGAGGCCTTCGCCGAAGCGCAGCGTGGTCGCCTCGTCGACGTGGCGGCGGTACTGCGGGGCCCCGTTGTGCACCACGTAGGCGCGCGCCCGGCGCAGGCCGTCGGCGACCGCCGCGCGGTCGGCGCGCGCCTGCGCGCGGTGCGCTAGGCCGAGGCCGGCGAGCCCGGCGGCCAGCACGACGAGGAGCACGGTGCCCGCGACGTCGCCCGCGACGACCTGGGGCAGGTCGCGCCGGCGAGCGCGCAGCGCGCGGCCGGCGAGCGGCGCGGCGACCGCGACGACGAGCAGGTTGAAGAAGCCCGACAGCAGCAGCGCGGGGAACAGCTCGGGGCCATCGCCGGCGATCGGCAGCAGGTGCAGCAGGACGGCGTCGCCGATGACGAACAGCGCGAAGGCGGGCCACTGCGTGGCGCCCGTCAAGCGCCAGCGCAGGCGGGAGGCCCACACCCGCTCCATACGAGAGAGGGTATGGCTACGCTGCGTCCTACGTGAGCGTTGTCGTCCGGCGATCCCGGCGGCGCGCTCCACCCGAAAGTGAAGGCCGGACGGAAGACCCCGGGCCGGCTCGCGACAGGGAAGGAGACAGATGGCGACGCAGACCGCCGGCCCGGCGCTCGAGGAGGGGGCGGCCGGAGGCCTGACCACCGGCGACCGGGTAGCGCTCCTGAAGTACATGCTGCTCATGCGCGGCATCGAGCAGCGGGCGATGACGCTCTACCGGCAGGGCAAGGTCCCCGGGTCGTTCTACGACGGCTTCGGGCAGGAGGCGGTGTCGGTCGGCGCGGCCTTCGCCATGGCGCCGGAGGACCGGCTGTGCGTCCTGCACCGCGACCTCGGCGCGCACCTGATCCGCGGCGTGACGCCCGCGCGCATCTTCGGCCAGTACATGGGCCGCGCCGGCGGCGTGACCGGGGGGCGCGACGGCAACGTGCACTTCGGCGACTGGCGCGTCGGCTGCGTCGGGATGGTCTCGATGCTCCCCGACATGATGCTCGTCGCGACCGGCATGGCGATGGCCTTCAGGCTGCGCGGCGAGCGGCGCTGCGCGATTACCTGGTTCGGCGACGGCTCGACGTCGCGCGGCGACTTCCACGAGGCGATGAACTGGGCCGGCGTGCAGAAGCTCCCGGTCGTCTTCGTCCTCGAGAACAACCAGTACGCCTACTCGACCCCGCTGCACGCGCAGTTCGCCGTCGACCCCGTCGAGCGCGCGGCGGCGTACGGGTTCCCCGGGCTGACGGTCGACGGCAACGACGCCGAGGCGATGTTCGCCGCCGTCTGGGAGGCGCGCGAGCGCGCGGTGGGCAGCGGCGGCCCGACGCTGATCGAGGCGGTCACGATGCGAATGCACGGCCACGCCGCGCACGACGACATGAAGTACGTGCCCAAGTCGCAGATCGAGGAGTGGCGCAGGAAGGACCCGATCGAGCGCCAGGAGGCGCGCCTGCGCGAGCTCGGCGTCGACGTCGACGCGCTGCACGAGGAGGTCAAGCGGGAGATCGAGGCGGGCGTGCAGGAGGCGCTGCAGATGCCGATGCCCGACCCGGCGACCGCGACCGACGGCCTGTTCGCCGAGGAGGCCAACGAGCTCCAGGACGGTCAGGCCCCCTACAGCGGCTGGAGGAGCCGGTCATGAGCGTCATGACCTACCTCCAGGCGATCTCCGACGGCCTGCGCCAGGAGATGCGCGCCGACGAGCGCGTATTCCTGATGGGCGAGGACATCGGCGTCTTCGGCGGCGCCTTCAAGGTCACCGACGGGTTCATCGACGAGTTCGGACCGCAGCGCGTCATGGACACGCCGCTCGCCGAGTCGGGGATCATCGGCACCGCGGTCGGCGCGAGCGTCGTCGGCATGCGGCCGGTGTGCGAGATGCAGTTCGCCGACTTCATCTCGTGCGGCTTCGACCAGCTCGTCAACGTGGCGGGCAAGACGCGCTACCGCATGGGCCTCGCCGTGCCGATCACCGTGCGGCTGCCGAGCGGGGGCGGGTTCAGCGGCGGGCCGTTCCACTCGCAGAACCCGGAGGCGTGGTTCATGCACGCGCCCGGGCTGAAGGTCGTCGCGCCGTCGAGCGCCGAGGACGCCAAGGGGCTGCTGATCGGCGCGATCCGCGACCCGAA
>VAWY01000156.1 GCA_005888335.1 Actinomycetota bacterium | reverse complement strand
TCGGCCGGGGCCGGCCCGTGCGCCGGGCGCAGCGCGGCGTCGGCGGCCTGGGCGATCGTCGGGCCGGCGAGACGCCCCGTGCCGCCGCCGAGCAGGCCGATGACGAGGACGATCGCCGCCGCCAGCGCGACGACGCCGGCCGCCCCGGCGAGCCCGAGCCGCAGCGCGGGACCGCGACGCGGGGCGCGACGCGCGGCGCGCTCGGCTTCGACGCGCGCGCGCAGCGCGTCGGGAGCGCGGACGTCGGCCATCGCCGCTCGGATGGCGGCCCCGAGCTCCTCGTTGTGCTGAGGGTCCTTGGTCATGACTTCCTGGTCTGTAGGACGCCCGAAGTGGTGGCTCCCTTCCGGGCCGCCCGGTCAGGAAGTTGCCCGTCGCGCAGGCCGGCGGCGATCTGGCGGCGGGCGCGATGCAGGCGCGTGGTGATCGTCGCCTCGCGCACGCGCAGGGCGCGCCCGGCCTCGCCGTAGGAGAGCCCGCAGACGTCGACGGCGACCAGCGCGTCGCGGAACGACTCGGGCAGCGCGGCGATCAGCGTGAAGAGGAGCTCGGCGTCCAGGGCGGCGTCGGGGCGCCAGCTCGACCGCGGGTCCTCGGGCTCGGGCGCGTCGTCGGCGAAGGGGACGGCCACCGGCCGCCGGCCCGCCGCCCGCAGGCGTGAGATGTGCGTGTTGCGCAGGACGCGCAGCAGGTAGCCGAGGTCGTCGTCGCCGCGTAGCCAGCGCGGGCGGGCGAGCACCTTGGCGTAGGTGTCCTGGACGAGGTCCTCGGCGTCCTCGCGCGACCCGCACATCGCCCACGCCGCGCGGTACAGGCGGTCCAGGTGGTCGCCGAGCCGGGCAGGGTCGAGCTCGTGGGCTCCCATCGCCCTCAAACATAAACGCGCGAACCGAGCGCGGCGACCGCTCAGGTCACGGCGACGTCTCGGCCCGGCGCAGGCCGCGCAGCGCGTAGAGCGCCATCAGCGCGACGAGGCCCGCGCCGCAGGCGAAGGCGAGCACGGTCGTCTCCTGGACGCCGGCGATGAAGCCGCGGCCGGCCTGCAGCAGCGCGGTCGCCGGATTGAGCGACGCGGCGACCTTGATCCAGCCCTGCAGCAGGTCGAGCGGCACGTACACCGGCGCCAGGAAGAGCGTCAGGAAGATCGGGATCTGCATGAACGGGCCCGCCTGCAGCGTGCGCGCGCGATAGGAGACGCCGGCGGCGAAGAGCGTCGACGCCGCGTTGACGAGCACGCCCAGCGCGAGGAGGCCGAACAGGTCGACGCCCGACCCGTCGACGCGCAGGCCTCCGATCACGGCGGCAAGCGTCACCCAGACCGCGGTGAACAGGAAGCGCACGAGCCCGCTGAGCGCGTAGCCGAGCAGGATGGCCGGGCGGCTGGGGGCGGCGAGCAGCAGCCGCCGGGCGAAGCCCGACTCGAAGTCCGCGGCGATGCCGAACCCGCTGAACACACCGCCGAAGGCCGCCGACTGCAGGAGCACGAAGACGTACTGGAACGCCGTGTAGCCGGGCTTGTAGTCGAAGCCCGGGACGTTGTCGATGTTCGACAGGCCGCCGGCGAACGCGAGCAGGAACACGAGCGGGAACAGGATCGAGGGCACGAGCAGCGCCGGGTTGGTGAACGCGTGGCGCAGGCTGCGCCGGGCGACGGCCAGGGCCACGTCGACGACGTGCTTCATGTCCGCGTGAGCCTCGTCCGCAGCGCGCTCGCCGCCCCCGCGAACGACAGCACCGCGATGCCGGCGGCCATCCCGAACCCCAGGGCGAGCGCCTCTCCGTCCCAGCCGGAGATGACCAGCGAGCGGATGCCCTCGACGAGGTAGGAGACCGGGTTGTAGGTCGCGACCGTCCGGAACCAGTCGGTCTCGATCAGGTTGCGCGGCAGGTTGAGCGACGACAGGAAGAACACGACGAACATGAGCGGGAACAGCCCCTGGACCGCCTCGGCCGACCCGGTGCGCAGCGCCATCAGCAGCCCGAGGCCGCCGAAGGCGACGCCGATCAGGACCGCGAGCGCGAGCAGGACGACGGCGCCGCCGACGCCGGCCGCCAGGTTCGCCCCGGCGATCAGCCCGACGGCCAGGTAGACCAGCGAGGCCAGCAGCGAGACGAGCACGGCGCCGGCGAGCTGGCCGACGAGGATCGCCACGCCGCGCAGCGGCGTCAGCGACAGCCGGTTGAGGAACCCGGTCTCGATGTCGGTGGCCAGCTCGGCCCCCGCGGTCGTGGCCGCGAACAGCGCGCCCTGCATGAACGAGACCGACAGCGCGAAGCTCAGGTAGTTGTCGGTCGGGAAGCCCGGCAGCTTCGTCGCCGCGGCCAGGCCGCTGGCGTTGACCGCGAGCAGGAACAGCGGGAAGACGATCGTCGGCACGATGAGCGCCGGCTGGCGCAGCGTGCGCCGGACCGAGCGCCGCGCGACCCAGCCGATCTGGCTCATCGCGCGGGGACGGCCTCGGGCTCGGCGGCGGCGCCCTCGGTGGACGCGCCTTCGAGGTGGCGGCCGGTCTTCTGCAGGAAGACGTCGTCGAGCGTCGGCTGGTGGACCTCGAGGCTGGCCGCCCGCAGCCCCTCGGCGTCGAGCGCGCGGATGAGCTCGGCCAGGCCGTCGGTCGGGTCGTCGAGCATGACCGCGACCGCCCTGGGCGCCGCCGCGGCGGGCTCGCCGAAGCGCGAGAGCAGGTCGGCGAACGCCGCGCGGCGCTCGGGCTCGGCCGGCACGATCTCCACGGTCGAGCGGCCGAGCTCGGCCTTCAGCGCCTCGGGGGTGCCCTCGGCGACGAGCCGGCCGCGGTCGATGATCCCGACCCGGTCGGCCAGGACGTCGGCCTCCTCGAGGTACTGCGTGGTCAGGAAGACCGTCACGCCCTCGTCGGCGGCCAGGCGGGCGACCTCCTCCCACAGCGCGCTGCGGCTCTGCGGGTCCAGACCGGTCGTGGGCTCGTCGAGGAAGAGGATCGACGGGCGGTGGACGAGCGCGAGCGCCAGGTCGAGCCGGCGCTTCATGCCGCCGCTGTAGCCGCCGACCTTGCGGTCGGCCGCCTCGGTGAGCCCGACGCGCGCGAGGAGCTCGTCGCCGCGCGCGCGCCGCGCGGCCTTCGAGAGCCCGTGGAGCCCGCCCTGCAGCTCCATGTGCTCGCGGCCGGTGAGGAACTGGTCGAGCGCCGCCTCCTGCAGCGCCGCGCCGATCCGCGCGCGGACCTGCGGGCCGGCGCTGGCCACGTCGAAGCCGGCCACGGTCGCCCGCCCGGCGGTCGGCGGCAGCAGCGTGGTCAGCACGAGCACGGTCGTCGACTTGCCGGCGCCGTTGGGGCCGAGGAAACCGTAGATCTCGCCCGGGGCGACCTCGAGGTCGATGCCGTCGACCGCGCGGATCCCGCCTTTGAAGACGCGCACGAGGCCGTCGATGACGATCCCCTCCATGCCGCGGCAGGCTAGCAGGAAGGTTGAGGTTGGCAACCATGTTCTCGGGCAAGTACCATATGTGGCATGGAGACACTCGAGCGATCGGCCGCCAGCGAGGCTTGGGCGCTCATCGCCCAGCTTTTCACCTCGCAGCGCACGCGCTTTTTGGCCATCGCCTCGGAGTTCGACCTCGCGCCCGCCCAGCTCGGGGCGCTCAAGGCGCTCGATCCCGAGGACCCGCTGCCGATGCGCGAGCTCGCCCAGGCGCTTGCCTGCGACAACTCGAACGTCACCGGCATCGTCGACCGCCTCGAGGCGCGCGGGCTCGTCGAGCGGCGGGCGTCCACCGACGACCGCCGCGTGAAGATGCTCGTCGTCACCGAGGCCGGCAAGGACCTGCGCCGCCGCGTCAAGGCGCGCATGGAGGAGCCGCCCGAGGCGCTCAAGCGCCTCGCGCCCGAGGAGCAGGTGCTGCTGCGCGACCTGCTCCGCAAGGCGATGTCGCGCACGTAGCAGGCGATAGCGCGAGGGCGGGGGTCCCCGGCACCGCGACGTGCGGGCCGCCGAGGCGCCCCTGCCGGGGTCAGTCGCCCGCGACCGCGGCCAGCACCTCGGCGAGCGGGCGCGCCGGCGGGCCGACGTACTTCGCGGTCGGGCGGATGAGGCGCGCCTCGCGCTTCTGCTCGAGGATGTGCGCGCTCCAGCCGGCGACGCGCGCGCAGCTGAACAGCGGCGTGAACAGCTCGGGCGGGACCTCGGCGTAATCGAGCACGACCGCCGACCAGAACTCGACGTTCGTGGCCAGGACCCGGTCGGGCTTGCGCGCTCTGAGCTCGGCCAGCGCCGCCTCCTCGAGCGCCTCGGCGACCTGTGCGCGCGGCGCGCCCAGCTCGTGCGCGGTGCGGCGCAGCACGCGGGCGCGCGGGTCCTCGGCTCGGTAGACGCGGTGGCCGAAGCCCATGAGGCGCTCGCCGCGGTCGAGGAGGTCGACGACGTAGCGCCGCGCGTCGCCCTCGCGCTCGACGTCGTCGAGCATCCTGAGCACGCGCGAGGGCGCGCCGCCGTGCAGCGGCCCGCTGAGCGCGCCGACCGCGCCGCTGAGCGCCGCCGCCACGTCGGCTCCGGTGGAGGCGATCACCCGGGCGGTGAAGGTCGAGGCGTTCATGCCGTGCTCGGCGGCCGAGATCCAGTAGGCGTCGATCGCCTTGACGTGATCGGGGTCGGCCTCGCCGCGCCAGCGGATCAGGAAGCGCTCGGGGATCGAGCTCGCCCGGTCGACCGCCGTCTGCGGTACGGGCGGGCGGCCCGTCCCGCGCGCGGATTGGGCGACGAACGAGAGCGCCATCACCGACGCGCGCGCGAGGTTGTCGCGGCACTCCTCGTCGGAGATGTCGATGACCGGCCGGAACCCCCACTCGGGCGCGAGCATGGCGAGCGCGCTCTGGACGTCGACGCGCGGATCGCCGGAGCGGACGGTCAGCGGCCACGGCTCGGCGGGCGGCAGGCCGGGGTCGAACTCGCCGTCGACCAACAGGCCCCAGACCTTCTCGAACGGCACCTGCCCGACGAGGTCCTCGATATCCACGCCGCGGTAGCGCAGCGCGCCACCCTCCTTGTCGGGCTCGGCGATCTCGGTGGCGAAGGCGACGACGCCTTCCAGCCCTGACTGAACGTCGCTCATAGCCCAAGAGGTTAGATGGCCGGCTCCTCGGCCCCCGTGCCCGGATGGCCGTGGATCGCGGATGCCGGGCGCCGCACGCCGGACCGGCACAGTGCCAGCGGCACGGGCCGGTCTCGGCGGGTGGCGATCCGGCGCCGCGAGGCGCGGTCAGCCGGGTGCGGGGGTCGTGGAGCCGGCCATCAGGGGCCGAGCTCGTCCTCCCATGCGCGCAGGCCGGCGAGCGCCTCGTCGAGCGTCTCGGCGACCGCGGCCACGCGGTCGAGCGAGACGACCGCCAGGACGTCGCGCAGCAGCGACTGCGACGGCGCGACGACGGCAAGCTCCTGGCGGCGCTCGTGCAGCCGGCGCGCGAGGTCGAAGAGCAGCCGCACGCCGGCGCTGTCGAGGTGCGAGACGTTGGTGAGGTCGAGCACGATCCCCTGCGCGCCGCTGGGGACCGCCCTGACGATGCGCTCGCGCGCGCGCCCCGCGTTCTCGAGGTCGATCTCGCCGTGGACCGACAGCACGACCTGGCCGTCGAGGCGCTGCGCGTGCAGCTCGGCGTCGGTCACAGCCGCCACCGCAGGATGACGACCGTGCCCTCGTCGTCATGGAGGACGTCGACGTTGTCGCTGAACGCGCGCATGAGCTTCAGGCCGCGCCCGCGGCGCTCGGGCGCCGGCTCGCGCCAGCGCCCCTCGTCGCGCACGCGCAGCTCGAGCACGCCGGCGGCGCGGCTCGCGCTCAGCCAGATCAGCGCATCCTTCGGGCCGTAGGCGTGCTGGACGGCGTTGGCGATCGCCTCGTTGGCGCACAGGACGATGCGCGCGCTGAGCGCCGGGGCCACGTCGCCGGCGCTGAGCCAGCGCTCGAGCCGGCGGCGCGCCTCGCGCAGCGCGGCCGGTCGCGCCGAGAGCTCGAGCGTCAGCGGCCCGTCGGCCAGGCGGGTCACCTGGGCGGCAAGCAGAGCGACGTCGTCGTCGCACGGACCGCCGGGGAGCAGCGAGGCGAGCGTGGCGTCGCACAGCGCGTCGGCGGAGCCGTTGCGGGTCGCCGCCGCGAGCAGGCGGTCCTGCGTCGCGCTGAGCGGGACGCCCGCGTGCTCGACCAGGCCGTCGGTGTAGAGCAGGACCAGCGCGCCGGGCTCGAGGGTGCCGCTCGCCGCCTGGTAGCCGACCGACGGCATGACGCCGAGCGGGACGAAGCGCCCGTCCTCCCAGAACTCGCGGCGGCCGTCGGCGTGGCGGACCAGCGGCGCGGGATGGCCGGCGTTCACCCAGCGCACGGTGCCGCTCTCGGGCTCGTAGACGATGTAGAGCAGCGTCGCCATCTCGAGCGCGTCGCGGTCGAGCAGCGCGTTGAGGCGCTCGAGCGTGTCGCCGGGGTCGTGGCCCTCCAGCGCGTAGGCGCGCAGGGCGTTGCGCAGCTTGCCCACCAGCGCCGCCGCCGAGATGCCGCGCCCGACGACGTCGCCCATGACGAGCGCGACCTCGCCCGTCGGCAGCTCGATGACGTCGTACCAGTCGCCGCCCACTTCGACGCCGCCGCCGCCGGGCAGGTAGCGCGCGGCCAGCTCGAGGACGCCCACGTCGGGCAGCCGGTCGGGCAGCAGGCTGTGCTGCAGCGTCTGCGCGATGCGGTGCTCGCGCTCGGCCATGGCCTCGGCGCGCGTGGCGCGCTCGCGGCTCTCCTCGGCGGCGCGGCGCTCGGTCAGGTCCTCGGTCGCGCCGACGACGCGTCCGCGCCGGCCGCGCGCGGCGTAGCGGGTGAGCAGCATCCGCTCCTCACCGCCGTCGGCGCACATGCGAAAGACCATCTCGCGCGGCTCGCGCGGGTCGCCGGTCGCGGCCGCCTCCAGGCCGGCGCACAGGGCGTCGCGATCCTCGGGGACGACCCGCTCGAGCAGCTCGGCCAGGCTGGCCGCCCAGCGCCCCTGCAGCTGCTGGGACACGTGGAAGCGGTCGCGCGTGGCGTCCCACTCCCACGCCCCGATGCCCGCCAGGTGCTGCGCCGCGGCCAGGCCGCGCACGACCCGGGGCCACGGGCGCGCGCGGCGCAGGTCGCCGAAGCGCAGGACGACCAGGATGAAGGCGATGTCGATCGCCGCCTGCGCGCCCTGGATGGCGAACATGTGCGCGCTCACCAGCCAATCGGGGCGGTCGGCCAGCGACAGCACGACGAGCTCGACGTGCGTGAGCGCGCCGGCGAAGAAGAACGCGGTCGCCGCGAGGCGCCCGGCGTAGCGCAGGCCGAGCCGCGGGGCCACGTACGTCGCCATCACGAGGTAGGCGACGGCGATCAGCCCGTTGAGCACGGCCATGACCGCGAAGCCGTCCATAGCTGTCGACCCGACCCTACCTGCCCCCTCAGGCCAGCACTACCCAGACTAGATTGCCGCCCCATGACCACCGCCGCGCAAGCCGATCTCATGTTCCGCCCCGTCACCGACCTCGCCGGGCTCGTGCGCCGGGGCCGAGTGAGCGCCCGCGAGCTCGCGGAGACCGCGGTGCGGCGCATCGAGGAGCTCGACGGCAGGCTGCAGGCGTTCGTCGACGTCGACGGCGACCGCGCGCTGGCCGCCGCCGGCGAGATCGCGCCCGGCGACCCGCGGCCGTTCGCCGGCGTGCCGATCGCGATCAAGAACAACCGGGCCGTGCGGGGCTGGCGGCTGACGCACGCGTGCGACCTCCTGCAGGACTTCGTCGCCGACTTCGATCACAACGTCGTCAAGCGCTTCAAGGAGGCGGGCTTCGTCATCGTCGGCACGACGAACCTGCCCGAGTACGGGATCCTCCCGGTCAGCGAGCCGCGCCAGAAGTCCACGCGCAACCCGTGGGACCCGGAGCGCACCCCGGGCGGCTCGAGCGGCGGCTCGGGCGCCGCGGTCGCATCGGGCATGGTCCCGATCGCGCACGCCAACGACGGCGGCGGGTCGACGCGCATCCCGGCCGCGTGCTGCGGGCTCGTCGGCCTCAAGCCGCAGCGCGGGCGCATCTCGCTCGGCCCCGAGCTCGGCGACCACCCGCTGGTCACCGACGGCGTGCTGACGCGCACGGTGGCCGAGACGGCGGAGCTGCTCGACGTGCTCGGCGGCTACGAGATCGGCGACGCGACGTGGGCGCCCGACCCGACCGAGCCCTACGCGACGGCGGCGCGGCGCGAGCCCGGCCGCCTGCGCGTCGCGGTCGCGGTGAGCCCGCCGCTCCCCGACGCCGAGGTCGACCCCTCCTACGTCGACGCCGCCCGCCGCACGGGCGAGCTGCTCGCGTCGCTGGGCCACGAGGTCGAGGAGACGACGCCGCCGTGGGCCGATGAGCGGCTGCTGCCGCTGTTCAGCGCCGAGTTCATGAGCGCGATCGCGCTCGGCGTGTCGTGGTCCGGCGTGGCCGGCGGGCGCGACCCGCGGCCCGAGGACATGCAGCGCTTGAGCTGGGCGATCTACGACCGCGTGCGCTCGACGAGCGCGCTCGAGGTCGCCGGCGCGCACGCGCAACTGCAGTTCTCGATGCGGCGGCTGATCGAGGCGCTCGACGCTTTCGACATCGTCGTCACGCCGGCTCTCGCCCAGCGCCCCCTGCCGCTCGGCACGCTGGACGCCGACGCCGAGGACCCGTTCGCGACGTTCGCCGCCTCGGGCCGCTTCACGCCGTTCACCGCCGCGTTCAACGCGACCGGCCAGCCGGCGCTGATGCTCCCGCTCTTCCACGGCGACGACGGCCTGCCGACCGCGGTCCAGCTCGTCGCGCGCCCGGCGCGCGAGGACGTGCTCCTCCAGGTCGGCGCGCAGCTCGAGGCCGCCCACCCCTGGACCGACCGCCGGCCGCCGGCCGGATGAGCGGAGAACGGAGACCGCGACCCGCGAACGAACATCGACGAAGTCGATCGCCGTTCGCGCAAGCAACCGACGAAGTCGGTTGCCACACCCTCTCCGTCCTCGCGTTCGGGGCGCGAGGACGGAGAGCTGAGAGCGGGTGTGAGGCAGGGGGCCGAGCCCAGGACGAGGTCTGTGTCGGGCCCGGTATCGCTTCGTGCGCGGAGCATCTTCCCGTGCGAGCGCGGGCGCTGGCAATGGGACCTTGGTCCTACGACCTCACTCCGCCCCGAGCACCTCGGCCATCGCCCGCGGGACCACGCCGAGGTCGGCGGCGTCGGCCGTCCCGCGCGAGGCGACCACCGAGACCTCGAGCAGCTCGGCCTCGTCCCACACGGCGGGCGCCTTGCCCTGCAGCGCGGCCTCGAGCACGCGCAGGCCGCGCGAGACCAGCGGCGTGGGGACGTGGACGAGGGGCCGCGCCCGGCCGAACGAGCGCAGCACCAGGCGGACGATGTCCTCGTGCGACAGCGTGTCGGGGCCGGCGAGCTCGTAGCGGCCGGCCGGCGAGCCGTGGAGGACGGCCATCGCGCAGTCGGCGACGTCTTCGGCCCAGATCGGCTGGAAGAGCGCGCGCCCGTGCCCGGAGAGCGGCATCGCGGGCAGCAGCGCCAGGCGCCCGAGCGCCGTCAGCCAGCGGTCGCCGGGCGCGTAGACCAGCGAGGTCGACAGGACGGTCGCCCGCAGGCCCGACTCCAGGACGACGCGCTCGGCCAGCGCCTTGGCGCGGTGCAGCCGCGTGCGGCTGTGCGTCGTCGCGCCCAGCGCCGAGAGGAAGATGAAGCGCTTGACGCCGGCCCGCTCGGCGGCCCCGACCATCCGCCAGGTGGCGATCGCGTTGAGCTCCTCGATCGACCCGCCCGCCTGGTCGCGCGGCGAGCCCGCCAGGTGCACGACGGTGTCCACGCCGCGCATCGCGTTGCGAAACGACGGCGGGTCGGCCAGGTCGCCGAGCGCGATCTGCACGCGCACGCGCTCGGCCCCGAGCTCCTTGGGATCGCGCACCAGGCACCGCACCGGCATGCCGGCGCCGACGAGCCGCCGCAGCATGGCGGAGCCGACGGTGCCCGAGGCGCCCGTGAGGAGCAGCACGGCGGCGAAGCCTAGGAGCCTTCTGGGTCGACCGGCAGCGCCATCGTGCGTCCGACGCCGCGGCTCGGCGGAGTCGCCGACGCGCCGCTCGACGTCGGCGCGCCGGCCGCGCCCGCCGCGCTCGCCGCGCCGGCCGTGCCGGTCGGCTGGTCCGACGCGGTCAGCTCGAGCGCCGGGCCCTCGTGGTCGGGCGTCACGCCGCGCGGGATCCCCGCCGCGGCGTAGGCGTCGCCCTCGTCGAGCGTCTCGTGCTCGAGCAGCGCGGCGGCCAGCGAGTCGAGGCTTTCCCTGCGCTCGGTCAGCAGCATCGTGACCTCGTGATGGGCCTCGTCGACGATGCGCCGGACCTCCTTGTCGACGAGCTCCTGCGTGGTCTCGGACGTCTCCGGCGCGCCGGGCAGGAGCGGCCCGTTGGGCTCGGAGGGCAGCACGGCGATGGGCCCGATCGCCTCGCTCATGCCCCAGCGGCCCACCATGCGCCGCGCGATCTCGGTCAGCTGCTGGATGTCGGACTCCGCGCCGGTCGTGATCTCGCCCAGCACGAGCTCCTCGGCCACGCGCCCCCCGAGCGCGACCCGGATCTTCGCCCGCAGGTACTCCTCGTCGTAGGAGAACTTGTCGTTGGCCGGCGCCGACAGCGTGACGCCGAGCGCCATCCCGCGCGGGATGATCGAGATCTTGCGCACGGGGTCGGCACCTGGCGTGAGCATCCCGACGATCGCGTGGCCGCCCTCGTGGTAGGCGGTCCGGCGGCGGTCGGCCTCGCTCATGACGAGCTTGCGCGGGGCGCCGAGCACGACGCGCTCGAGCGCGTCGGTGAAGTCGGCCATCTGCACGCGCTCATGGTCGCGCCGCGCGGCGGTGAGCGCCGCCTCGTTGGCCAGGTTGGCCAGGTCGGCGCCGACCATGCCCGCCGTCGACGCGGCCAGCGACCCGAAGTCCACGTCGTCGTCGAGCGGGATCGAGCGCGTGTGGACCTCGAGGATCTTCTTGCGCCCCTCGGCGTCCGGCGGCTGGACGGCGATGCGGCGGTCGAAGCGCCCCGGGCGCAGCAGCGCCGAGTCGAGCACCTCGGGGCGGTTGGTCGCCGCCAGGACGATGACCGCGGTGCGCTGATCGAAGCCGTCCATCTCGGTGAGGATCTGGTTGAGCGTCTGCTCGCGCTCGTCGTTGGCCCCCGAGAACGTCAGGCCGCCGGCGCGCGAGCGCCCGATGGCGTCGAGCTCGTCGACGAAGATGATGGCCGGCTGGTCGCGCCGCGCCTGCTCGAAGAGGTCGCGCACGCGCGACGCGCCGACGCCGACGATGGCCTCGACGAACTCCGACGCGGCCGCGGAGAAGAAGGGCACGCCGGCCTCGCCGGCCACCGCGCGCGCAAGCAGCGTCTTGCCGGTGCCGGGCGGGCCCGAGAGCAGCACGCCGCGGGGCACGCGGCCGCCCAGGCGGGTGTAGCGGTCGGGGTTGCGCAGGAAGTCGACGACCTCCTGCAGCTCGTCGGTGGCCTCGTCGATCCCGGCGACGTCGTCGAACGTCACGCGCTGCGTCTGGCCCTCGACCCGGCGGGCACGCGTGCGTCCGAAGGCGCCGAGCGGGCCGCCGGCGCCAGCGCCCGTGGCCCGCCGGGCGAGGAAGACGAAGAGGCCGATGATGAGCAGGGTCGGCCCGAAGCCGACAAGCAGGGTGTACAGCAACCCGCGCCCCTGGTCGAGGGGTTCGGCCTGGATCGTGACCTTGTGCTGCTGGAGGAGCGCCGAGAGCCTGTTGGTGTCGGCGAACGTCGGCACCTGCGTCTTGAAGCGGTCGGTGGTCACCGGGCCGCCGTCGCCGGCCGGGTCGTAGCGGACGTCGCGCCGGAAGTGACCCTGGACCGTCTCGCCCTGCGAGGAGATCTCCTTGACGTTGTCCTTGCGGACCTGGTCCAGGAAGAACGGGCTGTAGGGGACGGTGACCTGCGGGTTCTCCTTGGGGCCGAGCGCGCTGGCCACGAGATAGTTGACGGCGAGCGCGACCACGATCACGGCGATCCAGCGCCAGCCGATGCGCGGCGGCCGGGGAGGGCGTGCGCCGGGCTTCGGCTGCTCGGGAGCGCCGCGGCCGTCGGGTGCCGGGCTGACGTTCCAGCCGCGGGGGTCGCGTTCCATCCCATAAGACGGTAACGCCTAGCTCTTGCCCGCCGGTGTTTAGACTCCGCACCCCCTCATTTCCGTTACCAAGGAACCGAAACCTCCATGGCCTACGTCATCGCCGAGCCCTGCATCGGGCAGAAGGACAACTCGTGCGTCGAGGTTTGCCCGGTCGACTGCATCCACCCCACGCCGGACGAGCCCGACTACGACAACGTCGAGCAGCTCTACATCGATCCGGAGGAGTGCATCGACTGCGACGCGTGCGTCGAGGCCTGCCCGGTGGACGCCTGCTTCGCCGAGGACCAGGTCCCGGACGAGTGGACGAACTACATCCAGAAGAACGCGGACTACTTCGCAAACAAGTAAGCCGCTTCGCGATGTCGCGGCGCCCGGGCTGCGCGTCCTCTTCGTCGGCATCAATCCCTCGCTGACGTCGGCGCGCGTCGGGCACCACTTCGCCCGGCCGGGGAACCGGTTCTGGCCGGCGCTGCACCTCGCCGGGTTCACGCCGCGCCGCCTGGACGCGGCCGAGGACATGGCGCTGCTCGGCTACGGCATCGGTGTGACGAACCTCGTCGACCGCCCGACGCGCGCGGCTTCCGAGCTGAGCGCCGCCGAGCTCCGCGCGGGCGCGGCCGCGCTCGAGTCGCTGGTGCGAGACATCGCGCCACGCCTCGTCGCGGTGGTGGGCATCGGCGCCTGGCGGGCGGCGTTCGAGCGCCCGCGGGCGAGCTTCGGACTGCAGGGCGAGACGATCGGCGACCGCCCGGTGTGGGTGCTGCCCAACCCGAGCGGGCTGAACGCCCACCACCAGCTGCCCGAGCTCGCGCGCCTTTACGCGCAGGCGCGCGAGTACGTGGACTCGATCTAGTAGGCGATCGACGAAGTCGATCGCCTACTACGCCATCGGCAGCGACATGCCCGCCGGCTTGTGCTGCGTGACCGGCAGCGTCGGCGGGCCGGCCGCGGGCGCCATGACCGGCAGCTCGACGGGGGTCAGCGCGATCACCCCCCGCGCCGCGTGCGCGGTGGCCTGGCTGGCCGGGTCGTCGGGATCGGCGAAGACGAGCGGGTCGCCGGCGTCCGAGCGCTCGCGCAGCGGCATGGTCAGCGGCACCTTGCCGAGGAGCGGGACGTCGAGCTCGTCGGCCAGCGCCTGGCCGCCGCCCTCGCCGAAGATCGCGAAGCGCTCGCCGCCCGGCGTGACGAAGCCCGCCATGTTCTCGATGACGCCGGCGATCTCGAGGTTGACCTTGTGGGCCATCTCGGCCGCGCGGCGCGCGACCCTCTGGGCGGTCGGCTGCGGCGTGGTGACGATGACGAACTTCGCCTGCGGCAGCAGCTGGGCGAGCGTCATCGACACGTCCCCCGTGCCCGGGGGCAGGTCGATGAGCAGGTAGTCGAGCTCGCCCCAGTCGACGTCCTCGAGGAACTGGGTGAGCGCCTTGTGGAGCATCGGCCCGCGCCAGACGACGGCGGCGTCCTCGGAGCCCATGAAGAAGCCGATCGACATGACCTTGATGCCGTAGGCCTCCAGCGGCACGATCTTGCGCTGCGCCGACACCGCGGGGCGGTCGTTGCCGAGGCCGAGCATGCGGGGCACGCTGTACCCCCAGACGTCGGCGTCGAGCACGCCGACCTTCTCGCCTTCGGCGGTGAGGGCGGCCGCGAGGTTGACGGTCAGCGTCGACTTGCCCACGCCGCCCTTGCCCGAGCCGACGCACAGGATGTTGGCCACCTGCGCGAGCGCGCCGGTCGGCAGGCCGCCGCCGCGCCCGAGCTTGCGCTGCAAGTCGGCCTTCTGCTGGTCGGTCAGCACGTCGAAGCTGACGTTGACCTGCGTGACGCCGTCGACGCCGCGCACGGCGTTGGTCACGCCGGTCTGGAAGTGGTTGCGGATCGGGCAGCCCGGCGTGGTCAGCGAGACCGTGACGTCGACGACGCCCGCGTCACGGATCTCGACCGAGCGCACCATGTCGAGCTCGACGATGTTGCGGCGCAGCTCCGGGTCGATGACGCTCTCGAGCGCCTTCAGGATGTCGTCCTTGGTCATGACTGCATTACAGCAGGCTCGTTAAACACCGCCGGGGCGCACAAGGCGCCCCGGCGGATGAGGGAGGAGAGGTACTACTCCTGCCGGCGAGGTATGGGCCGGCAGTCCGCCCGCGGCCCGGCGCTCTCCGTCGCCGGCGCGGGAGAAGCAGGTGCTAGACGAGCGACGCGACGCGCTTCTGGAGCTTCTCGGCGAGCTCGGTGCCGGCGGTGCGGCTCGACTGCACGAGGTTCTCGAACTGCGCCGTGATGTACTCGGCCTGCGAGCTGAACAGGTTGCTCTCGGCGCGCGCGTCGCGCGTCAGCGGGCGCACCTGGCGCTCGAACCGGCCGCGACGCTCGCGCAGCTCGCGCTCGACGCGCGTGCGGGTGCGCTTGACCTCGCGCTCCAGCGAGCGGCGGGCGGTCTCGCCGCGGCGCTCGAACTTGCGCAGCTGGGTCTCGAGCTTGCGCTCGGCCTTCGCGCGCGTGCCGTACTTGGTGCGCAGCTCGTCGACGCTGTCGACGACGTTGTCGCGGGCGGTCAGCGCGGCGCCGACGTAGGTCAGCACGGCGCGCTCGGTGAGCGCCTGGACCTTGTTCTCGGCCTTGCGGGCCTGGCGCGCGGTCGTCTTCTCGGCGCTGCGGGCCTGCGACTTGGCGGCGGTCGTCGTGCGCTTGCGGGCGGCGGCGCCGCTGCGCGCTGCACGAGTCTGGGCGGCCTTCTTCTGCGTGGTCGAGCGCTTGGTCGCCGCGGTCGCGCGCTGCGTGCTGGCGGCGGCGTTGGCGGCGTTGGTGCTCGGGGGGGTGGTGCCGGTGTTCTCGGCCATGGGTCCTCCCTGGTGGGGACTAAGAAAGTTAGAACTAAGCTCGGTAGGACAAGGCTACCACGAACTTACGTTCGTAAACGGCCGGCGTTACACGGGATCGGCTCCGTCGATCGACCGCGCGCGTCTGCGCGATGCGTCTACGCGGCCGGGCGAAGGACCCGCGCGATCCAGGAATCCGGGTCCTCGAGCTCGGCCCACGTGGGCAGCGACTCGGGGCCGTCGAAGACCCGGTGCAGGGCCTCGACGCCCTCGCGCTCGGCGACCGTGTCGCAGAAGCGCTTGCCGACCTGGTACTGGCGCAGCTTGAGCTCGAGGCCCAGCAGGCGCTCGAGCAGCTTCCACGGCCCCGAGCGCTCGGCCCGGCGGCGGTCCAGCGCGCGGCGCAGCGCGTCGAGGTCGGGCAGCGCCTCGCGGCCGACGGCGTCCATGACGTGCTCGGCGTGGCCCTCCACGACGGCCATCGCGGCCTGCAGGCGGTCGATGATCGCCATGCGCTCGGGCCCGGCGACGAGCTGGACCAGCCCGCCCTCGCGGACGGCGGCGACGACGCGCTCGAGGTCGTCGCGCGTGGGCAGGCGGCGCATCGCGGCGCGCGGGTCGAACTCGAGGTCGACCGAGGCAAGCAGCTCGCGCAGCAGGCCGGCGAGGTGATCGCGCAGCCAGGGCACCGAGGTGAACTGGACGGCGTGGGTGACCTCGTGGAAGCCGACCCAGGCGACGAGCTGCTCGAGATCGACGTTCAGCCGGCCGGCGGCCTCGCGGAGGTTCGGCGCGAGGAAGAGCAGCCGCGTGCGCGAGTCCGGGTCGAGGAGGACGAGCTCGTACTGCCCGAGGACGCGCTGGGAGAGCAGGCCGGTCAGGCCGCCCACCTCGAGCGCCAGCAGGGTGCCCGCCGCGGCGCGCAGCGGGCCGCCGAGCACGCCCGAGCGCCGGGACTCCAGCCGCTCGATGACGGGGTCGAGCATCTTGCGCATGCCGGCGAGGTTGATCTCGGCCCACAGCTGGCGATCGACCGCCTCCGGCGCGGGCAGCGGCGCGCCGGGGACGAGGCCCGTGTACGCGACGACGCGCTGCTCCGCGCCGGCGGCGAGCGCGTCGAGGTCGCCGGGCAGCGCCGGGCCGCCCGCGGGTGTGCCGGCGGCGAAGCGCGCCACGCGCCCGGCCAGGGTCCAGTCGATCATCGCCCCTCCATGGGTACGGCCCGCAGCCGCTCGAGCGCCTCGGGCGTCCGCGCGGCGATCACCGGCGAGTGCGGGCGCAGGTCGAGCGGCGCCCCGAGCGGATCGGCGAAGGCGGGGAAGGCGACGAGCCCGCCGCTCTCGCGGACGATGAGCTGCGCGGCGGCCACGTCGACCGCGCGCGTGCGCCACAGCGTCACGAAGCCGTCGACGCGGGTGGCGGCCAGCTGGCACAGCGCGACGGCGATCGTGCCGAGCGCCCGGAAGCGGTGCGCGACCTCGGCGAGGTCGGCGGCCGAGGCGGCGACCCAGCGCGGGTCGGCGGACTCGATCGCGACGATCTCCAGCCGTCCGTCGGCGTCGTGGCGCTCGCCGGGCGGCGCGGGCGCCGGAAGGCCGTTGAGCAGCACGCCGCCGCCGCGGTGGGCCACCCACTCCTCGTGCGTGGCGAAGTCGTAGACGTAGCCGAAGGCGACATCGGCCATCGTCGGGCCGTCGGCCACGGCGAGCGACAGCCCGTGCGCGGGCAGCCCGCGCTTGGCGTTGAGCGAGCCGTCGAGGGGATCGATGACCACGAGCACGTCGTCGGCGCCGAAGTCGACCTCGCCGCGCTCCTCGGAGACCGCCGTGAAGCGCGCGCCGGCCGAGTGCAGCAGCTCGAGCTGGGCGAAGACGGCGTCCTCGGCGCGCTGGTCGATGACCAGCGTCAGGTCGCCGCCCTCACCGCGCCGGCCAGTCTCCTCGATGCGCTCGCGGGTCGTCGGGCGGTCGGCGAGCAGCTGCCGCAGCTCGGCGGTCGCCGTGCGGCAGGCGCCGAGCCAGTCGGCCTCCAGGGCGGGCGTGGAGGCCGCGCGCACCCCGGAGGCGCGCTCTCCGGAGGCGGATGAGGAAGGCGGCATCCGGTCCTATCCTACGACCGTGCCGACCCTCTCCCAGGAGCAGGCCCGGGCCGTCTCCCACCCGCCCGGCGGACTGCTCGTGGTGGGCGGGGCAGGCACCGGAAAGACGACGGTGATCGTCCAGCGCTTCGCCCACCGTGTCCGCGAGGGCGCCGCGCCGGAGTCGATCCTCGTGGTCGCCTCGAGCGCGGCCGCGGCCGCCGCGCTGCGCGAGCAGGTCGAGGACGCGCTCGAGGGAGCGTGGGGCGAGCTCAGCGTCCACGACGCGCATGGCCTGTGCGCGCGCCTGCTGCGCGACGAGGCCGCGGAGGCCGGGCTGGACCCGTTCTTCGTGCCCGCGACGCCCGCCGACCGCCTGGCGCTCCTTCTCGACCGCGTCGACGAGCTCACGCTGCGCCTGCACGACTTCCGCGGCCGGCCCGCCGTGCTGCTGGCCGGCGTCATCGAGCGCATCGACCAGCTCAAGCACCAGGCGGTGACCGCCGCCGACGTCGCCGCCTGGGCCGCCGCGCTGCCCGAGGACGGTGACGCCGCCCGCACGCGCGCCGCGCGCGAGCGCGAGTTCGCCCAGGTCTACGCCGACCACGACCGGCTGCTCGCCGAGCAGGGCACGCTGGACTCGGGCGACCTGCTGCTCAACGCGATCCGCCTACTGCGCGACAAGCCGCACGTGCGCGCGCGCGTCGCCGCGCGCTGGCCGATCGTCCTGGCCGACGACATCCACGATGCGCCGTTCGCCGAGATGCTGCTGCTGCGCCTGCTGACCGCCGACCGCGGCGACGTGACGGTCACCGGCGACGACGACCAGGCGATCGACCGCTTCCGCGGCGCCGCGGGCAAGAACCTGCGTGACTTCGCCGACGAGCACCCCGACGGCACGCTCGTGCGGCTGACCGAGTCCGCGCGCTGCCCGCAGCGCGTGCTCGACGCCGCGCGCGCGGTCGTGCGCCCCGTGCCCGATCGGATCGGCAAGGAGGTGACCGCGGAGCCCGCCCGCCCACCCGGCGAGGTGCGCTTCTGGCGCTGCGCCAACGAGCGCGCGCAGGCGCAGAGCGTGGCCGCCGACGTCGAGCGCCTCGTCGCGCGCGACGGCGTGGACCCGCGGCGCGTGGCCGTGCTCGTGCGCTCGGTCGAGCACGAGGCCCAGGCGGTCGCGGTCGCGCTCGAGGAGCGGGCGATCCCGTACCGCGTGCTCGGCGCCGCCGCGTTCTTCCAGCGCGCCGAGGTCCGCGACGTCCTCGCCTGGCTGCGCGCGCTCGTCGACCCCGACGACGCCAGCGCCGTCGTCCGCGCCCTGTCGCGCCCGCCGATCGAGCTGCGCTCCGTCGACCTCGCGCGCTGCGTGCAGATCGCCCGCCGGCGCAAGCTCGACATGGTCGCCGGGCTGGTCGCCGCGCTGGAGTCGCCGCAGGTCACGCCCGAGGCGCGCGAGCGCATCCAGCAGTTCCTCAAGCTGCACCGGACGTTCGCCGCGCAGCTCGACACGGCGCGGCCCGATCTCTTCGTCCACCGGCTCGTCGAGCGGCTGGGGCTGCGCCGCCAGCAGCTGTTCGCCGCGCACGCCGACGTCGTCGAGCGGCTCGTCAACCTCGCGCGCTTCGGCGAGCTCGCCGCCGCGCACGTGCGCCGCTCGCCGCAGGCCACGCCACGGGAGTTCGCGCGCTACGTCGCCGCCGTCGCCGAGGCGGGGCTGGGCGAGGCCGAGGCGACGGGCGGGGGCGTCGGCGTCCAGGTCCTGGCGATGCACCACGCGCGCGGGCGCGAGTACGACGACGTCTACGTGCTCGGGCTGCAGTCGGCGCGCGTGCCCGGCGCGCGGCGGCGGGCGGTCGAGCCGATCGCCGACGAGCTGCTCAAGGAGCGCCTGCCGCCCGACACGCGCGACGCGCACGTCGCCGAGATGCGCCGGCTGCTGCACCTGGCGATGACTCGCGCCCGCAAGCGCCTCGTGCTCGCCTACGCCGCCGCGGCCGCCGGGGGCGCGTCGCAGCCGCCCTCGCCGTTCGTCGAGGAGGCGCGCGAGGCCCTGCACGCGGCCTGGGAGGACCGCGACGAGGAGCTCTTCGGCCCCGCCGAGACGCTCCACTCGACGTTCCGGATGATGCGCGACGAGCTGCTCGACCAGGTCCAGCGCGTGGGCGGGCGACTGGGCGAGCTGCGCTTCGACACCGACCTCGACGTCTCGCACGCGGTCGTGCGGCTGATGGAGGTCTTGAAGTTGAGCGCACTGCTTGCGCGGCCCGAGGGCCAGTCGGTCGCCGAGGCGCTCGCCGACGTCAACGCGCGGCTGCTGTCGGCGGTCACCGCCGAGCAGCGCGAGATCTTCCTGACCAGCTCGCTCGACGACCTCCTGCTCGACGCCGAACGCGGCGAGCGCGGGCGCGCGGCGGCGGTGCAGGCGCGCGCCGAGCCGTCGCTCGAGGCGTTCCTGCCCAAGCGCGGCGACGGCCTCGTGCTCAGCGCGTCGGACATCGAGACGTACCGGACGTGCCCGCTGAAGTACAAGTTCGCGCGGGTCTTCCGCATCCCCGCCGAGCCGACGCTCAATCAGCGCTTCGGGATCTACGTCCACCAGGTGCTCGAGCGCTGGCACGCGGGCGGCGGGGACATGGCCACGCTCATGGAGACCGCCTGGCGGCGCGGCGGCTTCGGCGACTCCGACGAGGAGCGCCAGCTGCGGATCAAGGCCGCGCGCGCGCTCGAGCGCTACCTCGAGCGCTGCCGCTCCGAGCCCGGCGAGCCGACGTGGTTCGAGCGGCCGTTCGCCTTTCGCCTGGGGCCGCACCTGCTGCGCGGGCGCGTCGACCGCGTCGACCGGCTGCCCGAGGGCGGCTACGAGCTCATCGATTACAAGACGGGACGGCCCAAGAGCGCGGCCGCGCTGCGCGAGGATGTGCAGCTGTCGCTCTACGCGGTCGGCGCGCGGCAGGCGTGGGGCGTCGAGGCAGCGCAGCAGGCGTACCTCTACGTCCTCGACGACGAGAAGGTGCGCGTGCCGACCGAGGAGCTCGATCCGGAGTGGATCACCGAGACCGTGCTCGAGGTCGGCGAAGGGATCCTCGCGCAGGGCTTCGAGCCGACGCCCTCCTACGCGGCGTGCTCGGTGTGCGAGTTCCGGATTGCGTGCCCGGCGGCGGAGAAGTAACGTTTTTCGGCGCGATGGAGGCGCCCCCTCACCTGCTGGAGCGGCCGCCCGGCATGCAGATCGCGCTGGCGATCGGCGGGCCGGTCGTGCTCGGCGCGATCTGCGGCATCCTCGTCGGCGTCAGTGAGGTCGCCTACACCGCGCTCTCGCTGCTGGCGATCTTGGGCGGGATCGCGGCCGGCTACGAGCACCCGACGGCCGACGAGGGCTCGGTGCGCGGGTTCTGCGGCGGCATCGTCTTCGGCACGATGATCGTCGCCGTGAGCGCGGTGTCGGGCCTTGACCCCAAGGCGCAGCTGCCCCACCCGCCGGGGTTCCTGCCGGTCCTCACGACGATCCTCGGCATGCTCTTCGGCGCCATCGGCGGCTGGCTGCGCAGCCGTCACGACCGCCGCGAGCGGCTCGCGGCGCGCACCGCGCACTGAGTGAGCGCGGGCTACTTGTCCTCGGGACCCTGCTGGCGCAGGAAGCGCTGGAACTCGCGGGCGATGACGTCGCCCGAGGGCAGGTCGCGCGGGTCGACCGGCTCGTCCTCCTCCTCGGCGGCGCGTTCGAGGCGCTCTACGAAGGCCTGGACGTCGGGGTCGGACTGCACCGCCAGCGAGACCTGGCGCTCATAGTCGGCAGCCGCCTGCTCGAGCTCGGTCGCGTCGACGGTCACGCCGACCAGACCCTCGACCCTGCGCACGAGCGCGAGCGCGGCCTTGGGGTTGGGGGCCGCGGCGACGTAGTGCGGCACGGCCGCCCACAGGCTCGCGCTCGGCAGCCCCGCCTCCGCGCAGGCCGCGTGCAGCACGCCGGTGATGCCGGTCGGGCCCTCGTAGTTGGAGGCCTGCAGGCCGAGCCGCTCGGTCAGCGTCTCGTCGGAGGCCAGGCCGGTGATCGCCACGGGACGCGAGTGCGGGACGTCGGCCAGTAAAGCGCCGCAGGTCACCACCAGCTGGACGCCCAGCGCCTCGGCGAGATCGACGATGTGGCGGCAGAACGAGCGCCAGCGAAACGACGGCTCCGGGCCGGTGAGCAGGACGAGGTCGCGCGGCGCGCGCGGGACGCGCGCCTCGTAGATCTCGACGCTCGGCCACGACAGCTCGCGCGTGCGCCCCTCGGTGAGCCGGATCCGCGGGCGGGTCGCCTGGAAGTCGTAGAAGTCCTCCGGGTCGATCTGCGCGAAGCGCGTGGCGTTGTGCGATGCGCCGAGGAACTGCACGGCCGCCGAGGCCGCGTCGCCGGCGTCGTTCCAGCCCTTGAACGCGCAGACCAGGGCCGGGGCGCGGAGGCCGTCGGGCCGGTTGTCCCACACGAGGGGCGGCATCCGGGTCACGGTACATGATGGGTTCGTGACCGCTGCCAGCCCCGTCGCGACGCTCCGCGCCGGCCAGGACGTCGCCGGCGTGTTCGCCTGCACGCGCAAGGACCGGCTCGTCTCGCGGACCGGAACGCCCTATCTGGCGCTCGAACTGCGCGACCGCACCGGCGCCGTGCCGGCGCGCGCCTTCCGCGACGCCGACGTGCTCGCGGGGCGCTTCGAGCGCGGGGATGTGGTGCGGGTGGCGGGGCGCGTCGAGCGCTTCCGCGACGAGCTCGTGGTCGACGTGCGGGCGGTCGCGCGGGTGGCGCCCGACGACGTCGACCCCGCCGCGTTCCTGCCGGTCGCCTACCGCGACGTCGACGAGCTCGACGGCTTCCTGGAGCACCTGGCCGGCGAGGTCACCGACCGGGGGTTCGCCGCCTTGCTCGCGTTGCTGCTGGGCGACGAGGAGCTGCGCGGCGCGTGGCGGCGGGCGCCGTGCACGCGCACCGGCCACCACGCCTACCTCGGCGGCCTGCTCGAGCACACCGTCGCGGTCGCAACGCTCGCGGTCGAGGCGTGCGCGCTGCACCCGCGGCTCGAGCACGATCTGCTCGTGACCGCCGCGCTCGTGCACGACCTCGGCAAGACGCGCGAGTTCACCTACGGCGCCGAGATCGGGCTCAGCGAGGAGGGCCGGCTGCTCGGGCACGTGTCGCTCGGGCTGCGGCTGCTCGAGGACGCGGCGCGCGCCGTGCGGCTCGACGACGCGCGCGCGGTGGCGCTCGCGCACTGCGTCCTCACGCACCACGGTCCCGATGCGGCGCCCGGCCGGCGGTTCGGGTCGCCCGAGGCGCTTGCGCTGTACCGGCTCAACGCGCTCGACGCGTCCGTGAAGGACGCGCTCGAGCACGGGTTGGGCTAGTGCTGCGTCAGGTGACGTTCGCCCCGTCGCCGGCGGAGCGATCGTCGTGGCCGGCGTCGACCGTCATCCGAAGGTGTGGCCCAGCCACATCGAGGATCGACGGGTGGCGCCAGGCGCGGCGAGCGCCCGCCGAACGGAGCGAACGTTGCCTGACGCGGCACTAGTAGATCGTCGAGGGGTCGTCGACCGGCAGCGGCTCGACGGAGATGTCGCCGCCGCCGAGGTCGCCCTCGTCCGTCGACGTGTCGCCGGCGTCGCCGGTGTCGCCCGTGTCGTCGGGCTCGGTGCAGTCGTCGAAGACGTGGTCGCCGGCGTCGTCGGAGTCGGCGGTGACCTTGATGCGGCCGCGCGCGGCGAGGCGCACGTGGATCGTGTCGTCGCACTCCGTGCCGTCGTCGAAGACGTACGTCACGTCGCAGTCGGCGCGGCGGCGGGTGTCGCGCTCACAGGGCGAGAGGTCGTAGCTGTCGATGGTCGCGTCGCTGTCGTCGGTGTACGTGTCGACGACCTCGGCGGCGGCCTTGTCGGCAGCCTTGTTGGCGACGCGCAGCGAGAGGCGCGAGGCGGCGTCGGCGCCCGCGACGGGCAGCGCGGCCGCACCGATGGCGGTGAGGGTGAGGAGCAGTCGGGTCGAGCGCATGGGCCCCTCTTCGGCGCGACCGGCCTTCGCGCGTAGCCCGTGGCGATCTGCGCGGACGTCTGTCTAAGGTCCCTCACGGAGCGGCAGGGGCCTGGTGGCCCATTCGGTCTTCAAAACCGGCAGGGCGTGGCAGCCCCACGCTTGGAAGGTTCGATTCCTTCGCCGCTCCGCTACAGCGTTTTCGCTGGAAATGGGCCGGTTTTGGTCGCGGGTCGGCAGAGAGGCCCGCCCATGTGTACCACCGCTCCAGACCGCCTGAAACGGCCAGAAACGGCCAGAAACTTTCCCATGACTTTCCCATGGCGTGGAGCCTCGTCATGGGCTCTCTGGCCGTCCGATCGGACGTTGGGGGAGGGTCGTTTTCCCGCCCGTCTCGACAAGCGGGCATGAAGCGAATCAGCAACCCTCTCCAAGACGGCTCGCAGCACCGGCCGCCTCTGTCCGTGAGCCGCGAAGAGGCGGCGCGCATGCTCGGCGTGAGCGTCGACTTCTTCGACGAGCACATCCGCCCCCGGCTGCGGATCGTCTACTCGGGCCGGCGCATCCTCGTCCCCGTCGCCGAGC
>VAWY01000155.1 GCA_005888335.1 Actinomycetota bacterium | reverse complement strand
CAGCCGTTGCCGAAAGCCCACAGATAACCCGTACGCAACGGTCAGCGAGACCAAGCCAACCGTCTGTTGTCCACCGTCGCGGACGCGGCCCGCGCACCCCCAGATTCAACGCGCTGCACCGAGAGGTGTGCGCGGGGCGCATGACCCTCAAGCGCGCGCAGCGGCTGATCGCGCGCGACTGGGTCGCGGCGTACCGGGCGCGCTTCGGCTGACGCCTGTAGGTTCGTCTCCGTGGCGGCCGCTGACGCTGCTGGGACGCCCCTCCGGTTCGGCATCTCGGTCGTGCCGGCGACCGAGACGCTCGATCGGCTCCGCGAGCTGGTGCACGCCGCCGACGACGCAACGCTCGACCTCGTCGGGATCCAGGATCACCCCTACCAGCGGCACTTCCTCGACACCTGGTCGCTGATCCCGACGCTCCTCGCCGAGACGAAGCGGATCGCGTTCTTCACCGACGTGGCGAACCTGCCGCTGCGACCGCCCGCCGTGATGGCGAAGGCCGCCGCATCGCTTGACGTGCTCAGCGGCGGCCGCTTCGAGCTCGGCCTGGGCGCCGGCGGCTTGCCCGACGTGATCGCAGGCTTCGGCGGTCCGCGGCGAACGCCGGGCGATGCCGTCGAGGCGCTCGACGAGGCGATCGACGTGATCCGGCTCTTGTGGTCCGACGAACGCTCGGTGTCCTTCACCGGCAAGCACTACCGGCTCGATGACGCGCGCCCCGGCCCGCGGCCCGCGCACCCGATCGGCATCTGGCTGGGAGCGTTCAAGCCGCGGATGCTGCGCCTCGTCGGTCGCAAGGCCGACGGCTGGCTGCCGTCGCTCGGCGTGCTCACGCGTGACGAGCTGCGCGCCGGCAACGAGCAGATCGACGCGGCGGCCGAGAAGGCCGGCCGCGACCCGCGCTCGATCCGGCGGATCGTCAACCTGCAGGGCGTGATCGGCGAGCAGCCGGCGCCGCCGCGGTCCGAGCTCCCGGTCGGGTATCTGGCCGGCGAGCCGCTCGCGGGACCGGCCGACTGGTGGGTCGAGACGCTCGCGGGGTTCGTGGACGACGGCTTCGACACGCTGGTCTTCTGGCCGGTCGAGACGACGCCCGGGCAGGTCGAGCTCCTGGCCCGCGAGGTCGTACCGCAGCTGCGCCGCTCAGGCTGAGCTGGACTCGTGCCAGTCGGTGCACGGCCCGGAGCCGTCGCAGAACGGTGCGTTCGCGGTCTGCCCGCAACGGCACAGGCCGGCGCGGACGTCGCTCAGCTCGCCGGCCGGCGTCTGGACCACCAGCTCACCGCGGACCCAGAGGGGACCGCCGGGCTCGGCGCTGACCGTCGTCGGCCGCTGCGGCTCCTCGGCCGGCACGTTCCCGCCCTCGTAGTGCAGCGCGCCTGAGGGACACCGCCGCACGACCTCCGCGACCTGCTCGGCCACCGCCCCGTCGGGATCGATCCACGGCCGGCGGCGCACGTCGAACACCGACGGCAGCCCCCGCAGGCACTCCGCCGCGTGCAGGCAGCGCGCCGGGTCGAAGGTGACGGTGATCTCGGCTCCGTCGTAGCGCTTCATAGGCCGAACTCTCCGCGGTACTGCGCCGGCACGAGGTCGACGTACTCGCGATGGCGCTGGATGTAGGCGTTGACGAAGGGGCAGAACGGCAGGACCGCCAGGCCCCGCTTCCGCGCGTCATCGAGGGCGGCCGCGATCAGCGTCGACCCCAGCCCTTCCCCTTCGTGGCGCCCGTCGACCTCGGTGTGGATGAAGGCGATCAGTCCGGGGCGCGCGCGGTACTGCGTGAAGCCCACGACCTCGCCGTCGACCGCGACCTCGTAACGGTGCTCGGCCGCGTTGTCGGTCGTGGCCGGGGCCATGCCAGGATGCTACGCCTGCCAGTGCGGCGCTCAGGCCGCGCAGCAGGAGCAGCCGTCGCCGCGCCAGGCCTCGCGGCCCTCGCGGACCGCGACGCCGGCGATGACGAGCGCCGTCGCGGGGTCGGCCCACCACCAGCCGAGCACGGCATTTGGCGAGCAGGCCGACGAGCAGGGCGCCAGGTGGCGAGCGTCACGCAGGCGAGTCCGACGCCGACCCACGACGCGTCGGGCTCGTGCGCGCCGGCGAGCGTGCGTGTGGCCTCGACGGCGATGTAGGCGGCGAGCACGAACAACGAGACGCCGATGATCCGCTGGGCGCGGCGCTCGGCGTGCTCGGAACCGGCGCGGGCGCCGCCGAAGCGCCACAGCACCACGAGACCCGCGGCCGGCGGTGCGGCGAGGGGCAGCGCCGGCGTCGTCGCCATGTCCGGGAGGCTAGCTGCCGGGGCGCTTGTCCTCGCGCTGCGCGGGCGCGTCCGGCTTGGGGTTCGCCGGGTGACCGTGGTGCAGCTTGATCTCGGGCGCCAGGCGCTCGCGAGCGGCGGTCAGCTGGGCGTTGAGCGCCCGTAGCCGGCGCCGGATGTCCTCCATCTCCTGCTCCAGAGACGCTCGCCTCACGGTTCCCTCCGTTTTCTGCGCCTCCCGGAGCGCAGTCTGCACCAGTCGGGTTGACGCGTCAAAGCTGTGCATGTCCGCACTGCGACCCTCGTCTTGCTGCTCGAGGGTCGATGACCCAGGCGTGCGACGCATCGCGCTCCTCGCTCTGGCGGCCGCCGTGGCCTGCTTCGCCGCGCCCGCCGGCGCCGCGAGCCTGCACCTGGGCGACCGCGCGCTGCGACCGGGCGACAGCGGACACGACGTGCGCGTCCTGCAGGCGTTCCTGCAAGGACGCGGGCTTCAGGCCGTCGTCGACGGGCAGTTCGGGCCGGCGACCCGCGACGCGGTCCGGGCGTTCCAGCGCTCGGCCGGCCTGCCGCCCAGCGGCGTGGTCGGCCCGCTCACGGTCGCCGCGCTGCGCAGCGCGGCCCCCGCGCCGGCGCCGCCCGCGCCCCCGCCCGCGTGGTCGCCCGCTCCGCCGCCCGGCGCGCCGCCGGCGGTCGCCGCGGTCATCGCCGCGGCCACGCGGATCGCCTCGACGCCCTACGTCTGGGGCGGCGGTCACCAGCGCTGGGAGGACCGCGGCTACGACTGCTCGGGCTCGGTCTCCTACGCGCTGCACGGCGCGGCCCTGCTCGCCTCGCCGCTGGACTCCTCGGGCCTGGCCGCCTGGGGCGAGCCGGGTCCCGGGCAGTGGATCACCGTCTACGCCAACGCCGGCCACGCGTTCATGGTCGTCGCCGGCGTGCGCTTCGACACCTCGGGGGCGAAGGCGGCGGGCGCCCGCTGGCAGACCGCGGCGCGCAGCACGGCCGGCTTCACCGCCCGCCACCCGCTGAACCTCTAGATGACTGATTCCACGTCGCGCTCGCCGAGCAGGCGCTCGATACGGGTGGCGGCGAGGTCGGCCGCGGCCCGTCGCGCCGAGCGAGGGCGGGGCGCCCGCGGGGCCGGCCGCGGTGGCGCCGCCGTGCGGCCAGAGGGCGACGAGCCTGGCCAGCGTGCCGACCAGGACCGCGGCGACCGCGGCGGCCAGCACACGACCCGCGCCCGTGGAGAGGAGCGCGCCGGCCTCGCGCTCGGCGCTCGCGCGCGCGGTCCGGCGTGCGCGGCGCGCGCGCCTCGAAGGCCGCGTAGAGCTCGTCGGGGTCGAGGTCCTCGAGCAGGTCGCGGTCGTCCGGCACCTTCGCCGCCGGCCCTGCGGGCTCCTGCTCGCGAAACATCAAGTAGAGAAAAATCAACAGATTGTTGACAGAATGGCGGAAGCCCGATAGCGTCCCGCACGCACGCCCCGTCACCCCACCGCGCCCGCCCGGGCGCCAGCGCAGGAGCCGTCATGGATCGAATGAGCCCGTTGGATGCGTCCTTCCTCCACATCGAGGAGGGCAACAACCACATGCACATCGGGTCGGTGACGATCTTCGAGGGGCCGGCACCCGCCTACGACGAGCTGCTCGCGCTGATCATGAGCAAGCTGCCCAACGTCCCGCGCTACCGCCAGATGGTGCGCTTCGTCCCGCTCGCGCTCGGCCAGCCCGTCTGGGTCGACGACCCGCACTTCAACCTCGCCTACCACGTGCGCCACAGCGCGCTGCCCGCGCCCGGCGACGAGGACCAGCTGCGGCGCATGGCCGGCCGCGTGATGTCCCAGCGCCTGGACCGGACCAAGCCGCTGTGGGAGGTCTGGCTCGTCGAGGGGCTCAGCGAGAGCCGCTGGGCGCTGATCACCAAGGTCCACCACTGCATGGTCGACGGCGTCTCGTCGACCGACCTCGTCTCGGCGCTGCTCGCCGACGAGCGCGACGCGCCCAAGCCGGCCGCCGGGCCCTGGGCGCCCGCGCCCCCGCCCACCGGCACGCAGCTCGTCGCCGCGTCGGTGACCGGGCGCTCGCTCGACCCCCGCGACCAGCTCGCGACCGTGCTCGCCGCCGCGCGGACGCCCGCCGAGACCGTCCGCCAGGCCGTCGGCCTGCTCAAGGGGGCGGCGGCGATGGCGCTGTCCCTGCGCCCGTCGCGCGGGCCGTCGCTGGCCGGCCGGGTCGGGCCGCACCGCCGCTGGGCGTGGGCGCGCGCCAGCCTCAGCGACGTCAAGACGATCCGCGCGGCGCTCGGCGGCACGGTCAACGACGTCGTGCTGACCGCGGTCGCCGGCGGGCTGCGCGACCTGCTGCAGGCGCGCGGGGAGAGCGTCGAGGAGCGCACGGTGCGCACGATGGTCCCGGTGTCGGTGCGCACCCGCGGCGAGAAGGGCGTCTACGACAACCAGGTCTCGGCGATGTTCGCCGAGCTGCCCGTGGGCGTCGCCGACCCGGTCCAGCGCCTCGAGGCGGTGCGCGCGCAGATGGACGGGCTCAAGCAGTCCAAGCAGGCGGTCGCCGCGCAGGCGCTGACCTCGATGTCGGGCTTCGCGCCGCCGATGCTGCTCTCGCTCGGGACCCGCCTGATCGCGCGCTCGCCGCAGTTCGGCTTCGAGACCGCCGCGACGAACGTCCCCGGGCCGCAGCGCCCCGTCTACACGCTCGGCCGGCGCATGCTCGAGACGTTCCCGTACGCGCCGCCAGTCGGCGCGGTGCCGATCGTCACCGCGATCTTCTCCTACGACGGCGCGCTGAGCTTCGGCGTCGCCGCGGACTGGGACCGCGCGCCGGACGTCGACGTCCTGGCCGCGGGGATCGAGCGCGCGATCGCCGAGCTCGTCGACGCGGCCGAGCGCCGGGCGCGCCCCGCCGCCAAGCCGCGCCTGCACGCGAAGGCCGAGCTTCAGCCGCGCGCGTCCGGCAGGTAGACCGTCACGAGCCAGACGTGCGTCAGCGTGTCGACGAGCTCGCGGTCGGCGGCGGCGGACGGGCGATGAAGGGTCGCCTCGTGGAAGGCGCGCTCGTTCATGCCGACGAGAACGCTCGCGAGCGGCAGCGCCGCCGGCGGCCCGGGCCGGGCCAGGCCGGCGGCGCGCTCGCGCTCGATCTGGGCGGCGGTGGCCTCGACGAACCGGCGGGCGACGGCGTCCCAGAACCGGCGCAGCTCGGCGTCGGTGTCGCGGGTGTTGACCGTCGCGCGCATCACCGCGCCGTACTGGCGCCACAGCGCGAGGTTGGCCTCGATCGTGCGCCGGACGGCGTCGGCCGGCGATTCGTCGCTGCGCCGCAGCCAGACCTCCGAGGTGCGGTAGAGCTCGTCGGTGATGCGCTCGGCCAGCGCCCGCAGGACGGCCTCGCGCGACTCGAAGTAGAAGTAGAACGACGGGCGCGAGATGCCCGCGCCGGCCGCGAGCTCGTCGATGCCGATGCTCGCCAGCGACCGGTCGGCGAGCAGGCGCTCGGCGGTGTCGAGGATCGCCTGCTCGGTGACGTCGCCCTTGCGCGGCGCGCGCCGGCGCGCGCGGGTCGAGCTGCTGCGCGGAGGCATGGCCATCGGAGTCTAGACAGCGCGTCGAGCGCTGTCGACGCTCCGTCGAACATCAGAGAACCGCGGCGAGCGCTTCGTCGATCGGGTCCTCGCCCGCGTTGACGTAGAGCGTCCGGCGCGCCGAGCGCGGCTCGTGCAGGACGGCGGCGAGCACGGCCGCGACGTCGTCGCGGCTCACCTGCCCGCGGAAGGGCTCGGTCTGGATCCGCATGCGGCCGGTGCCCGGATCGTCGGTGAGCCGCCCCGGCCTCACGATCGTCCACGCGCGGTCGCCGGCCGCGACCGCCTGATCGGCCTCGGCCTTCGCGCGCAGGTAGACGCTGAAGACGTCGTCGCCGGCCGGCGGACGCTCGGCGCCGATCGAGCTGACGATCACGTAGCGCTCGACGCCGGCCGCGCGCGCGGCGTCGTGGAGCTTGACCGCCCCGTCGCGGTCGATGGTGAGCTTGCGCGCCGCGCCGCTGCCCGGCCCCGCGCCCGCGGCGAACACGACCGCGCCGGCGCCCGCGATCGCCGCGGCCACGTCGTCGACGCCGGCCTCCTCGAGGTCGAGGACCACCGGCTCGCTGCCGTCGGCGCGCAGGTCGTCGGCGTGGGCGGGGTTGCGGATCAGCCCGCGGACGCGGTCGCCGCGCGCGGTGAGGACCCGCGCCAGGCGCCGCGCGACGTTGCCGTGTCCGCCCGCGATCACCACGTCCATCGGCGCATTGTCGACGACAATCGACCGCCTGCACACCCCGGTTTCGACCGCCGGGGCAACGACAGCCCGCCGGGCGCCGGACAGCGTCCCGGCCATCCATGCACACGCCCCGGCCGGGGCGCCGATGGCGCTCGGCCGCGTGCGGCTGGCCGACGGCCGCGCGCCCGTGGGCTTCCTGTGCGAGCCCGTCGCGCTCGAGGGCGCCGAGGACATCACGAGCCACGGCAGCTGGCCGGCGTACCTGGGGCGGTGCGTGGCGGTCTGAGTGAGGGCTCAGGCCAGGCGCGCGCGCAGGACCGTCGGCCCGTTGGGGGCCGGGTCGTCGGGGTTCGGCTCGCGCGTGATCCAGACGCGCTGGGCGTCGGGCACCGCGACGGCGGTCGTGAGCTGCGCCGTGGCGCTCCCGTCGCCTCCCACGGTGAACGTGCCGGCGCTCACGCGGTCGCGCCCGCGCGAGAACCACAGCTCGTAGACCTGGCCGCCGCGCGTGGGTGCCAGCCCGTCCACGCGCAGGGCGACGCGCGTGCCCGCGGGCTCCTCGGTCAGCGCGGCGCGCGCCGTGCCGTCCGGACCGCGCAGCGCGACGATGCGATCGGGCGCCGGTCCCTCCGAGCCGCCGCCAAGCTGCCCGGCGAGCGCGAGCGCGCCGACGGCCAGCGCGGCGCCCGCGAGCCCCCACGCCGGAGCGGCGATGCGCAGCGCGAACCGGCGGCGGGGCCGCGCGCGCGGGGGCGCGGTGCGGCGCGCGTCGTCGATGCGGGCCAGGACCGCGTCCTCCAGCGCCGCCGGCGCGGGCGCGACGCCCTCCGCCGCGAGGCCGGGGACGAGGTCCAGCAGCGCCGGCAGCGCGGCGAGCCGGTCGAGCTCCTCGCGGCACGCCGGGCAGCCCTCGACGTGCGCGCGCACCGTGGCGGCCTCCTCGGGCTCGAGGGCGCCGAGCGCGAGCGCCGCGAGCTCCTCGCGGGGATGCGCGGTGCCCCTCACGGCGTGACCCCCAGCTCCTCGAGCGCGAGCCGCAGGCTCTGCAGCGCGTAGTAGGTCCGGCTCTTCACCGTCCCCTCGGCGAGCCCCAGCCGCGCGGCGATCTCGCGCACGCTCAGCCCCTGGACGTGGGCGAGGGCGACGACCTCGCGGTGCTCGGACCGCAGCCGGCCGAGCGCGAGCTCGACCTGCCAGCGCAGCACGGCGCGCTCGATCGGCTCGTCGAGCGAGGCCGCCTCGGGCGCCTCGGCCGGCGCCGCGGGCGGGCGGCGGGCGCGCCGGCGCTCGTGGTCGATGACCGCGTTGCGCGCGATCCCGTACAGCCAGGTGCGCAGCGAGCTGCGCTGCGGATCGAACTCGCCGGCGTGGCGCCATGCGCGCGTGAAGACGTCCTGCACGACCTCCTCGGCGGCGCCGCGGTCGCGCAGCCGGCGCAGCGCGAACCCGTAGAGCTCGTCGCTGTAGGTGCGATAGAGCTCGCGGGCGGCGCGGTCGTCCTTGTCGATGGCGAGGGCACGCATGAGCTTGTCGTCCGGCGCCGGCACGGCGCAATCGACACTACGCCCGCGAGGGCCGTCCGGTTCGGTGCGCGACGTCACAGAACGCGCGCGGGCGGCGCGGCGTATCCCCGGCTGTTCCGGCCGCTGGGAGGCGTCACGGAAAGGACCCCCAAGATGACTCGCTCGCACACCATCGCCCGCCGCGCCTCGCTCGTCCTCGCGAGCGCCGTTGCTGCAGTGGCCACCTCGTTCGGCGTGGCCTCGGCACAGTCGGGCTACGGCGCCCCGAGCGGCGCCAGTCCGGCGCCGGCGGCCCCCGCGCAGCCGGCCGCGGCGACGCGGCCGCCCGTCGCCGCGGCCGTCAAGCGCAAGATCGATGTCAACCTGTTCGCGCCGGCCAACGGCGACCGCGTCAGCCCGACGGGCTGGTTCGTCGACCTGGCGGCCAACTACGGCACGGGGCTCTCGCGGACGGGCTTCAGCACGCCGCAGCTGACCGGGCCTGCCGCGCACGCGAACGCGGCGCCGGCGCCGGGCGCGTTCGGCCCCGGCCACGACGACAAGTGGCCCGGCCTGATCGTCCTGCTGTCGACCGCGAAGGCGGGCTCGGGCCAGAACCTGGCCAACCTGTTCAACCTCACGGGCGTCACGAACCGGTCCAAGGGCAAGGCGCAGCTGTGGTCGACCTGGCTGGTCGGCGCGCCGAACTTCGGCCAGAACGTGCAGTCGCGGATCCTGGTCGCGATCGCCGCCGACAAGAACGGCAACGGCGTCTTCGACGACGCGCCCGACGTCGTCCCCGATGCCGACGGCGACGGCATCGTCGGCACGCGCGACCTCAAGGCGTTCGGTGTGGCCTCGAACATCGAGCGCCGCAAGTTCTTCATCGGCAGCTGAAAACCCTCCAACGCCGCCGGTCGAAGGAAAGGGACGGCGCCCTCCGGGGCGCCGTCCCGCGTTTGTCGGCGCGGCGAACGGGAAGTCGGCTCCGCGTGGCGCTCAGCGTCGGCTACAACCTCTCCTCCGAGGAGCTCGACCCGCGCGCGATGGTCCGCTGGGCGCGGCGCGCCGAGGAGGCCGGCTTCGACTTCGTGTCGGTCTCCGACCACTTCCACCCCTGGACGCGGACGCAGGGCCAGTCGCCGTTCGTCTGGGGCGTCATCGGCGCGATCGCCGCGGTGACCGAGCGCGTCGAGGTGGCGACCTGCGTCACCTGCCCGACGATCCGCATCCATCCGGCGATCGTCGCCCAGGCGGTGGCCACGGCGGCGGTGCAGCTCGACGGCCGCTTCGTCTTCGGCGTCGGGACCGGCGAGCGGCTCAACGAGACGATCCTCGGCGACCCGTGGCCGCCCGCGGCCGTGCGCCGCGAGATGCTCGAGGAGGCCGTCGCGATCATGCGCGCGCTGTGGACCGGCGAGGTCCTGCGCGCCCACGAGGGCACCCACTACACCGTCCACGACGCGCGGATCTTCACGCGGCCCGACGCGCCGCCGCCCGTCGTGGTCTCCGGCTTCGGCCCGCGCTCGGCCGCGCTCGCGGGGCGCATCGGCGACGGCTACTGGAACACCGCGCCCGACCCCGAGCTGCTGGGCGTCTTCCGCGACGCCGGCGGCGCGGGCAAGCCGGCCTACGGCAAGCTCGACACCTGCGTCGCCGCGGACGAGGCGACCGCGCGGCGGATCGCCCACGAGACGTGGCCGACCGCCGGGCTGGGCGGCGAGATCGGCCAGCAGCTCGCCATGCCCGAGCACTACGAGCAGGCCGCCGCGAACGTCACCGAGGAGCAGGTCGCCGCGGGCATCCTCTGCGGCAACGACCCCGAGCGCCACGTCGCGGCGCTGCGCGAGTACGCCGAGGCCGGCTACGACCGCGTCTGCGTGCAGCAGTGCGGCCAGGACCAGGCGCCGCTGCTCGAGCTCTACGAGCGCGACGTGCTGCCGGCGACGCGCTGAGCTCAGGCGAGCGCGGGCGCCCGAACCGGCTCGGCGGCGCCCAGGCAGGCGTGGATCTCGCGCGCGGCGAGCCGCAGCTCGCGCGGCCGCGGGCTGTTGACGTTTCGCGTGCGGCGCGAGACGTTCTTGAGGACGAACACCGCCTCGTACAGCGCCGCGCGGCGGCGCAGGGCATCGTCGGCCCCGTAGGCGTCGAGGAACTTCTCGCGCGCGGCGCGGAACCACGCGCACGCGTCCGCCGACCCGCGCCAGAGAGCGGGCGGGCGCAGGTAGGCCATCAAGCAGCCGACGTCGAACGCCGGATCGCCCAGGCACGCGGTGTCGAGATCGGTGATCACGACCCTGCCCGGGCGGCAGAAGATCAGCTGGCTGGCGCGGAACTCGCCGTGCACGACCCGGAGCGGGTCGGCGCGCAGGTCGGGCAGCGCGCACAGCAGATCGCGGCACGCGGATGCGAGGTCCGGCGCTTCGCCGGGCGCGTGGCGCTCGAGATCGGCGAGCCAGCCCGCCGCTCGGGCCGCGAACCTGGAGCCCAAAGGGCGCGCCTCCAGGCCGGCCGGCACGTCGCGCGCGTGCAGCCACGAGAGCGCTCGAGCGGCGGCGGCCACCGCCTCGTCGAGCCGGTCCGGCGGGGTCGAGGGGCGCAACACCCGGGTTCCGCCGACCCCGCGCGCCGCCTCGGCGAGCGTGAGCGGCAGTTCGGGCAGCAGGTCCAGCGGCCGGGGCACGAGCGGCGCCGCAGACGGTCCTGGCTGCCACAGCCGCGCAGTGAGGCGATGGGTGGCCGTCGCCTGGGCCACGTCCGGGTACACCTTGCCGAAGACGACGAGCGGTGTCCGGGTCGTCGCGACGTCGTACCGGATCACGCACCGCAGGCCGGGCTTGTACTCCACGGGGACGGCAACGATGCGCACGACCCGCGATCGGCAGGCCTCGGACAGCGCGGCGAACAGCCGGCTGCCGGGAACCGGAAACAGCGCGCCGGCAAGCCCGGGAAGCGCGGGGTCGGCGGGGAACCATCGGATGGTCAGGCCGAGGCGCGGGGAACGCAGCACGCCCGGCCAGTCGCCCTCAAGCTCGGCGCGATCGAGCGACCGCACCGCCGCCTCCAGGCCGGGCGTGGACAGCACGTCGTCCGACAGGCTCGCGGAGACGACCGGCCACGTCACCCCGGCGCGGCGACCGAGCGCCGGCTGGTACCCGGTGACGAGCCCCTCGCCCGGCTTGCCGCGGACGTAGACGACGCACAACGGGTCGGCCACCAGCTTGCGCACCACGCCGTGCAGCGCCGCCACGAGCGACATCAGACAGCCCGTCGCCACTCGGCGACGGAGATCGGGCCGCTCAGGGCGGCCGGCTCGCGAGCGCGTGCGCCGGTGCGCGGCGATCGGGTCAGGACCACCGTGTAGACCTCGGTGACCACGGCGAGCGCGATGCGAACGCCGAGCAGCGCCGGGACGCCCCACAGCTGCCAGAGGAAGCCGGCGAGGATCGGGCCGGCGGCCTCGCCGGCGTCCTCGCCAGCGCTCAGGTAGCCGAACGTCCTCGCGCGCCTTCGCCGGTCAAGGCCCGAGACCTGGGCCATGAGCGCGCCCCACGCAGGGCGGAACGCCGCCTTGCCCATGTCGTCGAGCGCGCGCCCGACGGCCATCCCGGCGAAGGTCGGGACGACCCAGTAGACGACCGACGAGACGACGTTGGCTGCGCTGCGCACCGCCAGCACGAGCCTGCGGCTCACGTGGTCCGACAGCCAGCCGAAGACCGGCGCGGAGACCACGACGAGCGCCGAGGCCGAATACACGAGCCCGGCCTCGGCCTCGCTCAGCCCCGCGTACTCCACCGCGAAGATCGGGAAGAGGCTGG
>VAWY01000154.1 GCA_005888335.1 Actinomycetota bacterium | reverse complement strand
ATCCGACGAACCGCTCGTCCCCGACTACCCAGGCATCGTGGCCGGGCTCGATGACGTACGCCTCGCCCGGACCGATCTCCACCTCGGTGCCATCGTCGTGCTTGATGGCCAGCCGCCCGGCGTGGACAACGCCGACATGGCGGGCCTGGCAGCTCTCCGTTCCGGCGACGGGCTTGACGCATTCCGACCAGCGCCACCCCGGCTCGAATGTCATCCGTGCGGCGGTCGTCCCGGCCATACGCACGACATCAACTTGCGTCTTGTCCGGCGTCCTCGTCTCGTCAGGCGAATCGAAGTCGCGCGACTCCACACCGGGCACGGCCGTCTCCTCTCGTCGATCGCCGAAAGATCCTCGCGCCCTCGGGGTTGGCATTGCAAGCGTCGCTGCACGCCCAGCGAGCAGCGGCACTCGCTCCTTCTCAAGCCACGACCGCGGTTCAGAGCTCGCGCTCGACCTTGAGCTCGCCCGTGTCGACCGAGACGCGGCTGCCGGGTGTCTCTGACGGATCCATCGCGGCGAAGGTCTCGACCCCGGCCCGCAGGCTCTCCTCGTTGTCGAAGTACTGAAGGACGACGGCTGTGCCCTGCCCCTCGTCGAAGACCAGTTGGAGCTTCTTGATGGGCACCCCGGGCGGAGGGCCGGTCTCGTCGATCCTGGCGACAAGCGACTCCACCCGCTCCGCCGTCACATCGGTGAACCGCACCACGCGGACGAACACGAAGGTCTCCTCTCGTCGATCGACCAGAAGATCCTCGCGCTCTCAGGGATGGCATTGCAAGCGGACGAGCCGACGCGCCGCTAGCCAGATGCTTGTGGGCACCCTCCGCTAGCCGGGAGCATCTCCGAGGTCTCCGGCGCCGGCAGCGGCGCGCAAGGCGCATTTCCGCGAGCGCCCCGTTGCATTGACAGCAGTAGGGCCGAGCAAGGTGACAAGGCAGGCCCGACGCGAGCTTGTCTCGGAGGGATCCCTTCAAGGCGCGGCCGATAGGGGGCTGCGGACACACTCGGCGATGACGGCATCGGGGATGTCGGAGGTGATCGCTTCCTGGCTTGGGGGCGAAGAAGGTGTGAACGAGGTCGCATCTCGACCTCGATCCGTGGAAGCCTCCTCCGATGGCTGTCATCGAACGACTCGACTTCCTCGGCGTCCCGACCCAGGACCCCGAGCGCTCCCGCGCCTTCTACCGCGGCGTCCTGGGGCTGCGCCCCGACGAGCACGCCGAGTGGGAGCAGTGGGCCGGCGACACGTGCTTCGGGATCTGGGAGCCCGAGAAGCAGGGCATGCCCTTCGTCGCCCAGAAGGGCAACCCGTGGCCGCTGCGCTGCGACGACGTCGCCGAGATGCGCGCGGCGCTCGAGGCCAAGGGCGTCCAGTTCTCCGGCGACACCTTCGACACCGGCGTCTGCCACATGGCCATCTTTGCCGATCCCGACGGCAACGAGCTCATGCTGCACCGCCGGTACGCGCCGTACCAGTAGGCCGAGGGCTCCCAGGAGGCTCTGACGGTCGCCCAACGCCGCGTACCGATCGTTTGGGTCGTGTTCCCCCGCCCTGCCCACCGACGACGACGCTGTCGACGTCATCCAGCGCCAGCTCGGTCACGCGAAACTCGGCATCACCTGCGGATGCCGAGCGCCGGCTCGGCGCTCGCCGCTGCGCCCACTGCGGCTGAGCAGCCGCCCGTCCGGTCGTCGCGCAATGGAGCACTGAAGGCGAGCCCGTGACCGCCGGCGTGTCGTGAGTGTTCGTCGAAGCGCTCGCGAGCGACTAGCGTGCCGTGGCATGCGGCGACTCGAGTTCGTGCGTCGCGGCGAGCTGCGCTGGGCCGAGGCGCCAGAGGCACGCGTGCAGGACGCCGGTGACGCCGTCGTGCGCCCGATCGCTTCGACGACCTGCGACCTCGATCGCGCGATCATCACTGGCGCGACGCCGTTCGCCGGGCCGTTCGCGATCGGCCATGAGTGCGTCGCCGAGGTCGTCGACGTCGGTGATGATGCCGGGACGCTGCGCCGGGGCCAGCACGTGGTCGTCCCATGGCACATCTGTTGCGGTCGCTGTGCTCGTTGCCTGCGGGGCCTGACGTCGCAATGCGAGCGGGTTCCTCGGTATGCGATGTACGGCGTGCCGCTGGGCGGAGACTGGGGTGGCCTGTTCGACGAGCTCGTGCGTGTCCCGTGGGCCTCGCAAGCGCTCGTGCCCCTGCCCGAGGGGCTCGACCCCGCCGTGGTCGCCAGCGCGAGTGACAACCTGACGGACGCCTGGCGCGCCGTAGGACCCCCGCTGCGCGACGCGCCGCGGGCCAAGGTCCTGATCATGGGCGGCACGCCGTCGATCGGGCTCTACGTCGCCATGTTCGCGGCCGCCGTAGGTGCCGGGGCGGTTGACTACGTCGACCGAAGTGCGAAGCGCCGAACCCAGGCCCAAGCACTCGGCGCGACACCCCATGAGACCACGCCACACGGCGAGGAGTACGAGATCGTGGTCGATGCGTCGGCGGACCGAGCCGCGCTCGCCGAAGGGCTGCGGCATGCAGCACCAGGCGCGCGATGCCACAGCGTGGGCATCTTCTTCGGCGACCCGACGCCCCTGCCGCTCGACGTCATGTACATGCACGGCGTGACGCTCAGCACGGGCCGTCCCGACGTGCTGGCCGACATTCCCACCGTGCTGAGCCTCGTCGCCGACGGCACCGTCGATCCCGCCCCGGTCTTCAGCGACCAGATCGCATGGGACGACGCCCCAGCCGCGCTCGCCGAGGCCCCCCGCAAGCCGGTCGTGCTTCGCGTCCCACGCTGAGCCACCGCACGACGCGGCGTGAGCCGTCGCTCTTCGCGCTAACCGGCGCCACCATTCCAGCGCGGCGCGGCTGGAACGGCGCTTGCGTCCCCGCCACGCCGAGTCGCCCCCTCGTCGGTTCGTGATCCAACCCGCGACGCATCAAACCGCGTCATGAAGCGCTCGGCGGAGCTGCTCGGCGCACCCGCTGGACTCCGGCGCACCTGCGGTCATCGCGCAAACGTCGCGACCCCCTTTCGCGCAAAGCGGCGCTGCGCTCCGAGCGGCCGGACCGCGGGACGAGCGCGCTTCGGTTCAGGCCACGCGCAACAGACCGAGGCCGACCACCGCCGTGGCGGCGGCAAGGGCGGAGCCGGCACGGCGCTTGTCGGGCGGCAGGTCGCGCCAGGCACCCGCGATCCCCAACAGGTCCCCGGTGTCGGACATCACGCCGGCGACCAGCCAGGGCCGGGCGGAGGCGCCGGCCCGCGTGGCGGCGAGCAGCCCGAGGCCGAGGCCGACCTCGCGCCCTCCCATCCCGCGCAGGAACGCCTGCGCGTCGGGCGTGGCGCCGCCGTCGCCGGACAGCATCTGGCCGCCGGCGCGCGGGGCGGCGAGCAGCGCCGCGCCGAAGCCGGCTCGGCCGAGCGCGTAGGCGGTCACGAGCTTCATCGTCCCTCCGCAACCCAGCGCATCGCCGATGACAAGACGTCGCCGGCGGCGAAGCGCTCTGACCGCCACGTCGTCGCTCGCAGGGCTCCGCGGTCGCGGTTGCGGCGCATGACCGCGACGTGCTCGGGCAGCGCGACGAAGCGGCGCAGGTCGTCCTCGTCGGTCCACACGGAGATCGAGCCGCTGCGCCGCCGCGTGGGGAGCGACCAGAGCCAGAGGCCCACCGCCCCGGGCATCGCGTACCAGCCCATCCGCAGCCGCAGTCCGGTGAGCGTGACGCCGGGGACGTGGCGCCAGCGCGCCATCGCGAAGTCGGTCACGCTGACCACGACCGGGCCACTGGTCCCGGCGTCGGGACCGGGTGCGCAGCGCGTGCACATCGGCACGTCGACGAGCGGAACTCCCACGCGTGGAAGCGTCGCGCCGATATTGGCCCTTCGTCAAGATCCACTCTGCCGGTGGATACGCAGGCCAATCCAGACCTTCTCGTCGCGCTCGACCGCTCACAGCCGCGCGGTCTCCGCCGCCAACTCGCGAGCGAGCTGCGTCGAGCGATCCAGGACGGCCGTCTGCCGGCGGGCGCGCGGCTCCCGCCATCGCGCGCGCTGGCCCGGGATCTGGGAGTGGCGCGCGGCGTGATCGTCGAGGCCTATGGCCAGCTGATCGCCGACGGGTACCTCGAGGCGCGCCAGGGATCGGGCACCCGCGTGCGCGTCGTCGGCCGGCGCGACGACATCGCACCCCGCCGCGAGCGGGGCGGCCGGCCCAGCGTCCGGTTCGTCGGCGGGCTGCCCGACCCCGCGCTGTTCCCGCGTCGCGCCTGGCGGCGGCACTACCGCGCTGCGCTCGACGCCCTGCCCGACGCGGAGCTCGGCTACCCGGGCGCCCAGGGCGCGGGTGCGCTGCGCGAGGCGCTCGCGCGCTACCTGGGTCGCGTGCGAGGTGTCGTCACCGCTCCCGAGCAGATCGTCGTGACCACCGGCTTCACGCAGGCGCTCGTGCTGGTCTGCCGCGCACTGCGCGCCCGGGGCGCGCGCGCCGTGGCCGTCGAGGATCCGTGCTTCGGGCTGCATCGCGAGGCGATCGCGGCCACCGGCCTGCGCCCCGTCCCCGTGGCGCTCGACGACGACGGTCTGGACGTCGCGCGGCTGACCGAGCACGACGTCGCCGCGGTGCTCGTCGCGCCCGCACACGCCTACCCCCTCGGCGCCGTGCTCTCCGCCGAGCGGCGCGCCGCGCTCGCGGCGTGGGCGCAGCGCACGAGCGCGCTGGTGATCGAGGACGACTACGACGCCGAGTTTCGCTACGACCGAGAGCCCATCGGCGCCCTGCAGGGACTAGCGCCCGACCGCGTCGCCTACGGGGGCGGCGTGAGCAAGACGCTCACCCCGGCGCTGCGCCTCGCCTGGCTCGCCGCTCCCGCCTGGCTGATCGGCGACGTCCTGCGCGAGAAGGTGCTCGACGACATGGGCAGCCCGCTGCTCGAGCAGCTCGCGCTCGCCCGCTTCATCGACGACGGCGGCTTCGCCTCCCACCTGCGCCGCGTGCGACCCGTCTACCGGCGCCGACGCGACGCGGCGCTCGAGGCGCTGGCGGCCTCGCTGCCCGATGCCCGCCCGCGCGGTATCGCCGCCGGCCTCCACCTCTACGCCGAGCTGGTGCCCACGTGCGACGAGCGCGCGCTCGTCGACGCCGCCCGCCGCGACGGCGTGATCATCGAGGGCGCAGCGTGGCACTGGGCCGACCCGGCCGCCGCGCCCCCCGCCCTTGTGCTCGGCTACGGCTCGCACAACGACGCCGCCACACGTCGGGGACTGGCGATCGTCGGCGCGGCCGCCCAGTCGTCTCGTGGGTCCGCCCGAGCCGGATGACCAAGGCGGGTGCAGCGTGTGACCGCGCCGCACATGTGCCCGAGCATCCGGCCACCTCTCGCGCGACGCAGAAGGACTCCGTGTCACCCGCGCGCATGCTGAGCCGGCACCTGGGCAAGTTGCCAAGCATGACCGTCGAACGGATCATTGAGGCCAGCGAAGCTGTCACTCCGGGAAGGTGGACCACCTACGCCGAGGTGGCGGACCTCGTGTACGGACACCGTCGGGGTGCTCAGACGGTGGGGAATGTGCTTCGTGCTCACGGCAAATCCAGCAGCGCCCATCACACGCTGCTTGCTGGAGGGAAGGTCTCGCCGCACTGGCGCGGAGATGAAGGTGGGCCAGAGGAATGCATTCGCCGCCTCCGAGACGAGTGCGCAACACCGGCGGGCCCGTAGGTCGCACGCGCCTCCTCGCGCGCAGCAGCGGCGCGCGCGGTGGCTCGTGAGTGCCCGGTCGGTTGGCGAGTGTCCGTGGGTGGCGCGTCGCGGCGGCAGGTAACTACGATGCCGCCCAACCGAGGACAGGAGTGACATGCCACAGGTCCCCGACGTCGGCGGGATCGCCAAACACATCAGGGCGCGGATCAAACAGATCGAAGCTCAGCTCAAGCAGCACCAGGTGCTCAGCGATGAGCTTGATCGCCTGCGCGACGCGCTGAGCCGTATTGAGGGTGCGGCCCGATCGCGGGTGGTCGCCGGCCCCCGCGGTCGTCGGCCCGCGGCCAAGCCGGCCCACAGCGCCAAGCGGGCAGGCACCGCCAAGCCGGCGAGCCCCGCCAAGCGGGCAGGCACCGCCAAGCAGGCGAGCCCCGCCAAGCCCACACGCGCGCGGGCCGGCGCCCCCCGCGGCCAGAACAAGGCCAAGGTGCTCGACGCGCTCAAGGGGGGCGACCCGATGACCGCTTCGGAGATCGCCAAGGCGACCGGCATCGGCGCCGCCACGGTGAGCACGCTGCTGACCAAGATGGCCAAGACGGGTGAGCTCGCCAAAGCCCAACGCGGCTACACGCTCCCCGAGGCCGGAGCCGGGGCGAGCACCGCGGCCGCGGGACAGCGAGAGGTCCGTCCAGACCGGACACCCTGAGCCACGCGCGCCGCAAGCGGACGTGAAGGCGGTCTGCAATGGCGCGACCACGCATCGATCCGCGCTGATCCTTGTCGCGCCAAGCAGGATCGAGCCAACGCGGACGTGACTGTCACCGCGCCAACGAGACTCTCATCAGTAGCGTCCGCGCCATGAACGTCGAGATACGGCACGCTCCGAGCTTCGCGGTTGCGCGGGCTCACCTGCAGCCGGGCGAGGCGATCCGCGCGGAGGTGGGGGCGATGATGGCCACCTCGGAGGGCGTCGCCGTGGAGTCTCGCGCGACCGGCGGGATGATCAGGTCGCTCAAGCGCAGCGTCCTCGGAGGCGAGTCGTTCTTCGTGACCTCGGACACGGCCCCGCAGCAGGGCGGCTGGGTGGACTGTGCGGCACGGCTGCCTTGCGATTGCACGGTCGTCCCCGTCGACGGCGCGCTGAACACCACTCGACGCGGTAACAGGGTGGTGGATCAACTTGGTGGAGGTGAAGGAGTCGAGCCAGTGGTTCGTCGGCATGTCCGTGCCCATCGGTAACTGATCCGCCTCACCGTCATCGCTTTCTCGCGCAAAAGCGAGCCCCGATGATGTTTCAGGCTGGGTCCGGCACGAGCCTCGTCGTGACCGAGATCCCGAGTCGCGTGCCAGCCGCGTACGCGGTCGTGAGCTTCCGGGTCGAGGCATCGATCAACTCGTGCGCGATCTCAAGGCCAAGGGCGTGACGTTCGCTGAGCTGGACGCATCGAGCTTCGCAGGACAGCCCGGGGCCACCGATGGCCACATTACGGACTTCGGATCGGTCAAGCCAGCCTGGTTCAACGACACCGAGGGCAACATCCTCGCGCTCAAGGAGCTCGTCTCGGCGCAAGCCTGAGGCCGGAGTCACGTCGCTAGGGTCGCGCGGGTGAACACCGGGCTCACGCTCAGGGATCTCTGGCGGCGTGGTCAGCACGGTTGGCCGGCCAGCTTTCCGGTGGTGCAGTTTCCGAATTGCCCGCTGCTCGTCGCGCTCGGCGGTTGGCTCGTAGCCGTTCTGACCCATGGCTCGGCGCATGCCTATGCGCGGTCGACGTTCTACACCGGCCTCGCGGCGTGGGCATGGAAGGAGGTGGCCGACGGCACGACTTGGTTCCGGCGTGTGCTCGGCGCCGGCGGGCTCGTCTACGTCGTTATCAAAGTCGGCGTGGCGCTTGGCGCGTAGCCGCCGAACCATGTCGGGACACGAGGGCCGCTGACTACCGCCCGTCGCGCAATGCAGAACCCGGCGCGGGCGGGATCAGTCGTCGCGCGTGATTTGTCTCCATGCGTAGGCGCTACTGCTACTCGAACTGCACGACGATGTGCTGGCGGGTGAGGTCGCCCGAGGCGTCCTGTGCCACGATCGACACCATCGGGAACCCGCCGCCGGTGTCCCCGCCGCCGCGCGCGGCGCAGGCCGCGGTGTCGACGGTGAACGAGAGCGTGGCCCCCGAGGGCGGCGTGTCGGCCGCGGTGTCCTGGAGCGGCGCCTCGTCGCCCGCGCTCGGCTTGAGCGTCTCGGACAGGTCCGAGAAGTCCTCGGCGCGGCAGAACGCGCCGGAGACGTCGACGCCGTAGTGCAGCCCGCCGATGTCCATCAACGTCCTGCTCTCGGCGCCCGGGATCGCCGCCCGCTGCGGCCGCCACAGCGCGATCTGCACCTTGCGCGGGGTCTTGACCGGGTTGCCCGGCGAGCCCGGCGAGCCCGGGTCGGCGGGATAGGAGAACGTGTGCGAGCCCATCGTCTTCACCGCGACCGAGCTCGTGAAGTAGAACGTCAATGCCGCCACCGCCGACGCGCCCCGGTCGGTCGTCGCGGTGAACGTGTCGCCCGGCTTGATGTCGGCCGTCGAGGCGCGCGGGTAGATCTGCCGCCAGAAGGCCGGCCGGTGCGCGCCGAGGTCGAGCAGCCCGTCACCGTCGCCGTCGGACCAGGCGGTCGTGCTGTCGCCACGGCCCGGGGGGATCACGACCTGCGCGCCGGCGCACCACGCGAAGACACACGAGACGCCGACGCGCTGCGCCCCGCCCAACTCGTCGGCAGAGACGGAGAAGAGCAGCCGCAGGTACCGGCGGATCGTCGCCTCCTGGTCGGCGTCCGCGCCCGCGTTGGCGTTGATCGTCTCGGTGATGTCCAGCGGCAGCGCCGACGACAGCGACAGCCGCGGCCCCTTCGGCTCGGCACCCTCGATGTTGTCGAGCCTCAGGTCGCCGTCGTCGTCGGCGTCGAACGCGTTGGGGATGCCGTCGAGATCCGCATCGGCGCCCTCGGTCCCCGACGCGCCGGCCTGCGCGATCCGCGCCCGCCGCACGCGGACAAACCCGAGCTTCCCGGCGCCGAGCGGACGGCCGTGGGCGTCTGTCCGGATCGGTTGCCCGGAGCCTGCGACACGGCGGGAGGTCGCCGCGTACCGCACGCGCACGCGCACCGTGCCGAGGTTGACCCTCCGCGCCCCCGCCAGCGCCACACGAGGCTTCTTGCCGCGCAGCACCACCGGCCCCGCGTAACGCCCGTCGCGGATCAGGTGCAGGCTCGCGCCCTTCGCCGAGGAGACGCGCACGCTGAAACGGCCATCCGCCCGGGGCTGGATCGGCTGCGCCCGGCCGCTGCGCGCGAGGAGCATGAGCTCGTAAGAGGTGTCACTCAGGCGGCCGGAGATGCGCGAGGCGGCGAGCGCGCTTTCGGCGCCCGCGCTGAACACGAGCAGCGCGATGACCAGGGCGATGCGGGGGGACATGCGGCCTACTTTCGCCGCCCCACGGCTGCGACCTTCGCGGCATGTCGGCTCCTTCCGTCTCGCCGTCGCATTGCAGGATGCGACGGGCGTCGTCGTTCGCCCGCGACGCTGCCCGGCTACCACGCCGGCCGCCCGCCGCGCAACAAGGGTGTTCGCTACCCGTACGAAGGAGCAGCGAGCCGTAGCGGCGCGTCGGGGTCGGTCCTACCGGGCGCGGTCGCCGCCAGGACTTCGTCGCGTCAGCTCAGTCGTTGGACAGCAGGTTGAGCAACGACAGGAAGATGTTGACGATCGAGACGAAGATCCCGGTCGCCAGCCAGATCACGTCGTTCTCGGTGCCGTGCTGGCGCAGGTAGTTGAAGTCGACCATGATGAGGAGCGCCGAGACGCCGCCGATGATGACGCTCAGCACGGGGTTGCCGCCGCTGGCGAAGAGGACCATCACGAAGCTCACGATCACCGCGCCGAAGACGATCAGCGACAGCGGCCGCATCCAGCGCGCGAGGTCCTTGCTGAGGAAGAACCCCGCGGCGCCCATGCCGACGACGATCAGCGCGGTGGCGCCCGCGGCCTGGGTGACGACCGTCGGGTCGTTCTCGACGAGGTAGGCGAGCACCGGCCCCAGCCCGCTGCCAATGGCCAGCGCGGTGGCGAACAGCCACCCCATGGCGAACGAACCGATCCGGAAGCGCTCGCCGCCGAACGACGCGACGAGCAGCATCCCGAGGCCGACGAACGAGATCACCCGCGCCGTGCCGACGGCCAGGTCACGACCGAGGTAGGTGCCAAGCGCGAGGAACCCCAGCGCGACGGCGACGAGGAACATGACCTGGCCGAGCAGGACCGGGTAGCTGCGCGCGCGGGCCCGGGTGAGTCCGTAACCGGTGTAGTCCGTCATGAGGGGGACGTTAGTCCAGCGGCGGGGCGGCGCCGTGGGGTCGACGCGTGGCCGAGCTGAGCGCCGCCCCGCATCACACCGGCACCGGCGAGCTCCTCGTCATCTCCGACTTCTCCCGCACGTGGCGGCGGGGCGCCGGTCCTGCCGGCGCTCCAAGCGCGCCGTGACGTCCTCGACGTCTCGCCGCTCGGCCACTGGGACGGGCCGCCATTCCCGCCCGGCGCGCCGGTCTCGCTCGCCGCCAGTGGCGAGAGCGTCGCGCATGACATGGACGACCCCGCCTCGACACCGCACACCTGGTCGGCAACCCGCTCGCCGGCTGTGGATCGCCCTCGAGCCGGCCCGCCGCGGCCGCGCGCGCTCGGTCGTCGCGCCGGCCCCGGGCGGCGATCACGACAGTGCGCAATGAACTCGTCATCGAGGCCACGCGAACCATCGCTCGCCGCGGAGCTACGTCGCGGGCGCTGCCCGCACTCACTCGAGGCCACGTGCCGCAGCACATCAACCGCGACCATGACCAGGCCTGTGCCCGAAGTGCGATGCACGAGTCCCTGAGTCACGTACAGCGCGCCGCGTCGGAACCCGACCCTGGCGTGACCGGCCAGGAGACCCACCAAACAGGGGCCCGGTCCAAGGGGGGACGATCGCAGCGGAGTGAGCTTCGAGGTGCGGCTCGAGACGGTCGCGTGGCGCGGGGCCCTCCAACTCGCGCAAAGCGACACTCCCACCGGAGCGCGAGGAGCTGGCGCGTCCGCCGCTCGTGCTGGGAGAGCACGTGGTGGCGCTCCTCGAGTACACCGATCGCGTGTCGGCCGCGGTCGCCCAGGCATGCGTTCCCGGCCGAGCGGCGGAAGTGGTCGAGCTCGCCGGCGGCCGGCGGCCGGCGGCCGGCCCTCGCGCCCGAGCGTGGCGAACAGCGCCACGCTGCGTTGGACGACGATCTCGCCGCTGAGGTCCGTGTCGGGCGCCCGCCGGAAGCCTGGGACCGCCTCGCGGAGCGCGCGACGTCCCGCGGGACGACCAGGTGCTCGATCCGGTCCGCCATGACCGCGACGAGATGGCGGATGGTCGGGTCGGTGGACGCAAAACCTCATGAAGTGTCATGAGATTCGACGCGAATGTCTGGGCCCATTTCCACTACCACGGGCGTAGATCTTGGGCGATGCTACAGGTCGTGGTTCGAGGCGAGAGAGAGGATCGCGTGATGACGGAGCTGTTCAGCGAGTCCCGCCGGACGGCGCTGCGCGCGCTCTGCGACACCGTCGTCCCGCGCGTCGAGCACGACGCCCCGAGCCACACGTCGGATCAGAACAGAGGAGAGAAACCATGTTGCTAGAGGGCCATCGGCTCTTGATCACCGGCGTGTCGACGACCGACAGCATCGCCTTCCACGCCGCCCGGCAGGCCCAGGAGCAGGGGGCGGAGGTGATCCTGACCGCGCCCGATCGCGCCCGCTCGTTCAC
>VAWY01000303.1 GCA_005888335.1 Actinomycetota bacterium | reverse complement strand
CGCCGGCCCGACGATCGCCCAGGCCGCCGACGCCGCGCTGCGCCCGGCGCACGGGCCGGCCCCGGCCGAGGACGTCCGTCAACCCGTCCTGGTCCACGCCGGCATCGCCGGCCTGCGCTTCCCCTACTGGGACGACACCTTCGGGCTGCGCGCGGTGTCCAGTCACCGCCACCGCGTGGGCCGGCGTGAGGCCATGACCGTGGAGTACCGCGCGCCGGGCGAGCGGGTCGGCTACACGATCGTCGACGGCCGCCCGCTGTCGGTGCCCGACGGCGCGCGGCGCGTCCGGCGCGGGGCGCTCCCGCTCGCGGTGCTCAGGCACGGCGGAGCCGCCGTCGTCACCTGGCGGCGCGACGGCCACACGTGCGTGCTGGCCAGCCGCCAGGCGAGCGCCGAGCGGCTCGTCCGGCTCGCCGCGTGGACGGGCGGCGGCAAGCTCGCCGGGTACCGCCGCACGCGGTAGCGTGCCGATCACGAGCTAGCGCGAGGAGGGAGAAGCCGCATGGCGACCGTCGGTGCGACGACCTACGACGAGGTCCGCTCGAAGCATCGCTGGGAGGTGCCCGAGCGCTACAACATCGCGCGCGACGTCTGCTTCAAGCACCCACCGGACAAGCTCGCGATGGTCCACGAGGACCCCCGGGGCAACGTCCGCGAGGTCAGCTGGGGCGAGCTGCAGGAGCTGACCAACCGCTTCGCGAACGTCCTCGCCGCCCACGGCGTGCAGCGCGGCGACCGCGTGGCGATGCTGCTCCCGCCGACCCCCGAGACGGCCGCGGCCTTCCTGGCCACCTTCCACAGCGGCGCGATCCTGCTGTCGATGTCGGTGCTCTACGGCGACGAGGGGATCCGCCACCGTGTGCGCGACTCGCAGGCCAAGCTCGTCGTGACCAACGCCGCCAACGCCGAGCGCATCCGCGACGCCGAGGTGCTCATCCTCGACGACGACGTCTTCGCCCGGGGCGAGCCGCAGTTCGACGGCGTCGACACGGCGGCCGACGATCCGGCGCAGCTCTACTACACGAGCGGCACGACCGGGCTGGCCAAGGGCATCGTCCACGCCCACCGCTACCTGCTCGCCCACGAGGAGTTCATCTACTGCCACGAGGTCCAGGACGGCGAGCGCTTCCACGGCGTCGGCGAGTGGGCGTGGGCGGCGGGCATCGCGCCGCTGCTCGGGCCGTGGCGCCTCGGCGCCGTGCAGGTCGTGCTGCAGCGCGAGGGCGGCTTCGACCCGCATCGCCAGCTCGAGGTGCTCTCGCGCCACCAGGTCACCAACGCCTTCTTCACGCCGACGGCGATCCGCTCGATGATGGGGATCGGCGACGCGGGCGAGCGCTACCCGTTGAAGTTCCGCCGCGTGTGCTGCGCGGGCGAGCCGCTCAACCCCGAGGCGATCCGCTGGTTCCGCGAGCAGTACGGGATCACCGTCCTCGACTACTACGGCCTCACCGAGTCCTATCCGCTCGTCGCGAACTACCCGTTCATGGAGGTCCGCGAGGGCTCGATGGGCAAGCCGATGCCCGGCTGGGACGTGGAGATCCTCGACGAGGACGAGCACCCGGTGCCGACCGGCGAGCGCGGCGAGATCTGCCTGCGCGCCCGGTCGAACCCGCACTGGCCGCTGGGCTACTGGAACAACCCCGAGGCCAGCGAGGAGACCTTCGGCGGCGAGTGGTTCCACACCAAGGACGCGGCCAGCCAGGACGAGGACGGCTACATCTGGTTCCAGGGCCGCGCCGACGACGTGATCATCTCGGCCGGATACCGGATCGGCCCGTTCGAGGTCGAGTCGGCCTGCCTCGAGCACCCGGCGGTGGCCGAGGCGGCGGCGGTCGCCTCGCCCGACGAGCGGCGGGGCATGATCGTCAAGGCGTACATCGTGCTCGCCGGGGGCTACGAGCCCTCCGACGAGCTCGGCCGCGAGATCTCGGACTTCGTGCGCACGCGCCACTCGGCATACGCGTATCCGCGCGTCGTCGAGTTCATCGACGAGCTGCCCAAGACGCTGACCGGCAAGATCCGCCGCATCGAGCTGCGCGACCGGGAGTCAGGGCGCTGACGGGGAAGTTTCCCGACAGGCGCGTTTGAACTTCGCGGCGCCCGCGTATCACTCGGGGCGAATGCACCATCTCCCGGTCCAGCGGAAGGGCCCGCTCGGCCGCGACCAGCGCGAGCTGCTCGAGCTGTGCGCCGAGGGATGGTCGGCGCCCGTGATCGCGTCGGTGCTGGGCATCGAGCGCAGCGAGCTGCGGGCGCGCACGCGGGCGCTGTGCGCGGCGCTGGGCATCGCCGCGCGCCCGGACGGCCGCCCGACCGTGCACGCCGCACGGCTGTGGCTCGTCGACGAGGCGCACGCGGGCCTCGCGCAGGCGGCCTAGCAGCGCCCGCCCTTTACGACGCGACCTGCGCCCGGCGCAGCCGCCGCAGCGTCTGGTCGAACGCGGTGGCCATGGGCTCGGCCTCGAGCTCGAGGCGCCAGCGCCCGACGCTGACGACGAGCGCCTCGGCGACCTCGGGGTCGAACTGGCGCCCGGACTCGTGGCGGATGACGTCGAGGGCGAGCTCGGTCCCGAGCGCCGGGCGGTAGCTGCGGCTCGAGGTCATCGCATCGAACGCGTCAGCGCAGCTGACGATCCGGGCGGCGAGCGGGATCGCGTCGCCGCGCAGGCGGTCGGGGTAGCCGTCGCCGTCCCAGCGCTCATGCGAGCTGCGCACGACGGCGGGCACGCTCGACGGCAGGGCCTCCACGCCCGCCGCCAGGCGCTCGCCCTCGGTCACGTGCGTTCGCATCAGCTCCTGCTCGGCGGCGTCGAGCGGACCGGCCTTGGCCAGGATCGCCGCCGGGATCGTGAGCTTGCCGAGGTCGTGCAACAGCCCGCCGAGCTCGACGTCGCGGCGCACCACGCCGGCGAGGCGCAGCTCGTCGGCGACCTGGATGGACAGCATCGTCACGCGGCGGGCATGGCCGGCCAGGTCGGCGTCGAGGCCGTCGACGAGCTCGAGCGCGCGGCAGCGCAGGCAGCGACCGTCGACCAGGCGCTCACCGGTCGGCGTCCTCCCGCACCGCCGGCACCTCCTGCTGGCAAGCGGTCCCATGTCGTGCGGGCAGTATTCGCGCAAAGTGCGGGATCGCATGCGCCCGGCGGACAGATGTACCGGTTGCGGGCGCAAAGTTGCGCAGGAATGACGAGGGCCCGGCAACGATGCCGGGCCCTCGTAAATGTGTTTCGCCCTACGGTCCTCGCAAGCTCGGACCTTCGGTCGACGTCACACTGCGCCGTTTACATCATCCCCGACATGTCGGGCATGCCGGCGCCGGCGCCTTCCTTCTCGGGGATCTCGGCGACGATCGCCTCGGTGGTGAGGATGTTCTTGGCGATTGACGCGGCGTTCTGCAGCGCCGAGCGCGTCACCATCGCCGGGTCGATCACGCCCGCGGCGACGAGGTCCTCGATCTCGCCGGTGGCCGCGTTGAGACCGTGCCCGGCGGGCGCCTTGCGCACGTCGTTGACCACGACCGAGCCCTCGAGGCCCGAGTTGTTGGCGATCTGGCGCAGCGGCTCCTCCAGCGCGCGCAGGACGATCCGGGCGCCGGTGCGCTCGTCGTCGTCGTCGAACGCGTCGGGCTGGACGGCCTCGGACGCCTGCAGCAGAGCGACGCCGCCGCCCGGGACGATGCCCTCCTCGAGCGCCGCGCGGGTCGCCTGCAGGGCGTCCTCGACGCGGTGCTTCTTCTCCTTCATCTCCGTCTCGGTGGCCGCGCCGACCTTCACGACCGCGACGCCGCCCGACAGCTTGGCGAGGCGCTCCTGGAGCTTCTCGCGGTCGAAGTCGGAGTCGGTCGTCTCGATCTCAGCCTTGATCTGGTTGATGCGGCCCTTGATCGCGTCCGAGTCGCCGGCGCCGTCGACGATCGTCGTGGTGTCCTTGGCCACGACCACGCGGCGGGCGCGGCCGAGCTGCGAGAGCTGGGTGTTCTCGAGCTTGAGGCCCATCTCCTCGGTGATGACCTCGCCGCCGGTGAGGATCGCGATGTCCTCGAGCATCCGCTTGCGGCGGTCGCCGAAGCCCGGCGCCTTGACGGACACGCCGGTGAAGGTGCCGCGCAGCTTGTTGACCACCAGCGTCGCGAGCGACTCGCCCTCGACGTCCTCGGCGATGATCAGCAGCGGCTTGCCCGACTGGATGACCTGCTCGAGCACCGGCAGGATGTCGCGGACCGAGCCGATCTTCTGGTTGGCGATGAGGATGTACGGATCCTC
>VAWY01000188.1 GCA_005888335.1 Actinomycetota bacterium | reverse complement strand
TTCCTCCTTCGGGTGCGCGTGCGGCGGAGTCCCGTGGGCGACCGACTCGGAGACGAACCAGTACAGGCGGCCCCCGCCGATCGGGACGAGGCCGAAGCGGTCGCCGGGGCCCCACGTCTCGCTCACGATCCCCCGCAGCTCGGGCAGATCGAGCGGGGCGACCGCGCGCCAGCCGGCGTAGCCGGAGTACCTGGGCGCAACCGGCCCGAGGAGCGCATCCCGCACGACGGACTCGATGCCGTCTGCGCCGACGAGCAGATCGCCCTCCTCGGCGCTCCCGTCCTCGAGGCGGACGCGGACACGGTCGCCCCCCGCCTCGAAGCCGGCACAGCGCGCGCCGAGCCTGACCCGCTCGCGCCCGGCGGCCTCGAGCAGGATCTCCTGGAGGTCGGCGCGATGGATGCCGAGCAGGTCCCAGCCGTGGTCGGCGTAGCGCACCTGGGCGAGGACGCGGCCGCTCCTCGCCCGGACGAGTGCGCGCTCCGCGGACGCGGAGCGGGCGCGCACGGCATCGGCGACGCCCAGGCGCTCGAGCGCCGCCGACTGCGCCTGCTCGAGCACGAGCGCCTCGACGCCCGCCTGCCGGAGCGCGATCGCCGCCGCGAGGCCGCCGATCCCGCCGCCGGCGACGAGCGCGTGCGTCATCTCACGGCGTCTTGACGGTCAGTCCCAGTACGTCCGGCCGGTGATAGTGCCCGGCGGGGTCGAAGCGCTGCCGCTCCTCGTACAGCCGCGCCGGCTCGAGCTCCGCGTAGAGGATCCCCTCCTGGTCGTACAGCGGCCCGGCGAGATAGGCGCCGTCGGGCCCGAGGATCGCACTGCCGCCGCGGCCGATCACGTCGGCATCGCCGAGCTCGGCCCGCAGCGGGAAGTCGTCCGGATAGGCCGAGGCGCGCTGGAAGTGCGCGGGCGCCACGACGAACGCGCGCGACTCCCGCGCGATGTGGACGAGCGTCGCCTGCCATGCGTCGCCGTCGTCCGCCGTCGACCCGACGTAGATCTCGACGCCCGACTCGTAGAGCGCTCCGGCCGAGGTCGGTCTGGATCGCGCGCAGCCCGCGCCCGTCGCCCTGGCCCCAGACGAGCCGCTCGTGGTTCGTCGGCACGAGCTTCCGGTGGTGGAGCGCGAGGCTCCCGTCCGGCGCGTGGTAGAGCAGCGAGTTGTAGATCGTCCCGGGCCGCTCGGGATCGACCTCGTTCACGCCGGTGACGAGCCAGACGGCGTTCTCGTGCGCGATCCTCCCGAGCCGGTCGCAGTCCGGCCCGGGCACCGCGAGCGACTCGCGCGCGAGCAGCGCGAACGCCGCCTTCGCGCGCGGATCGGCCCAGCCGGCGAACGCCTTCGCCCACGTCGACGACGGATAGGCCGGCACGAACGTCTCCGGGAAGACGACGAGGCGGGCTCCCGCATCCGCAGCCTCGCGCGTCACGTGCTCGAGCTTGTCGAGCGTGCCTGCCCGGTCGAGAACGACCGGCTCGGCCTGGACGCAGGCGACCTTGACCGTCTCGTTCACACCGCGCCGAAGCCGCCGCCGCCCGGCGTCTCGATTCTGACCACGTCTCCTTCCGACATGTCGACGGTCACTTTCGCTGGAAGCGGCCGTCCGTTCAAGAGGTTACGTCCCAGCTGGCCGGGCGATCCACCGTGCGCGCCGTGAGGCGCATGGGCGCGGCGCTCGGAGACGATCGAGATCCGGCAGGGCTCGAGTGCCTCCAGCTCGCGGACGACGCCGTCGCCGCCGCGACGCGCCCCCGCGCCCCCGGAGCCGAGGCGGAGCGCGTGCCGCCGAACGCGGAGCGGGTAGGCGAGCTCGAGCGCCTCGGTCGGCGTCGAGAGCGTGTTCGACATCGTCACGTGGACTGCGCTCGGGCCGTCGGCATCGTGGCACGCGCCCTGGCCGCCGCCGATCGTCTCGTAGTACGTGAAGCGGTCGTTCCCGAGCGTCACGTTGTTCATCGTGCCCTGGCCCTGTGCCGGGACTTCGACCGCGTGGCCGAGGGCGCCGAAGACGACGTCGACGATCCGGCACGAGGTCTCGACGTTCCCCGCGGCGACCGCGGCCGGCGGCCGGGCGTTGACGAGCGAGCCGGCGGGCGCCCGGACCGAGACCGGGGCGAACGCGCCGCCCGAAGCGGGCACGTCCGGATCGGTCACGCAGCGAACGACGAAGAAGCAGGCAGAGCGCGTCACCGAGAGCGGGCAGTTGAGGTTGCCTGCGTGCTGTGGCGACGAGCCAGCGAAGTCGATCTCGATCTCGTCGCCGGCAACCGTGACGGCGGCACGGATCGTCAGCTCGCCTACGCGAGCTTCCAGGGCGTCCTCGGCCTCCCACCGCCCGTCCGGAAGTGCGGCGATCGCCGCCCGCACCGCCCGTTCCGAGTAGGCATAGAGCTCGTCCATCGCAGCGGCGACGGCCTCGCGCCCGCGGCGCTCGCAGAGCTCGGCGACGCGGCGCTCGGCCAGGCGGTGCGCCGCAAGCTGGGCGCGGAGGTCGCCGCGGCGCTCCTCGGGATTCCGCATCTGCGCGACGAGCCGCTCGAGCTCGTCCTCGTCGAGCCGAGTCGGCGGGATGACCACACCCTCCTCCTCGAGGGTCCGCGACTCGGCGGGCATGCTCCCGGGCTCCACGCCGCCGACGTCCGCGTGGTGAGCGCGGGTGACGGCGAAGCCGACCTCCGTGCGCGAGACGAGGGTCACGTCCGGGAGGTGCGTGCCGCCCGTGTACGGGTCGTTGAGGATGAACGTGTCCGCCGGGCCGGGGTCGTGCCGGCGCACGGCCGCGACCGCGTCGGGCATGGCGCCGAGGTGGACGGGGATGTGCTCGGCCTGCGCGATCATGCGCCCGCGCTCGTCGAAGAGCGCCGTCGAGCAGTCCCGCCGCTCCTTGATGTTGGCCGAGAAGGCCGACCGGACGAGGACAGCGCCCATCTCGTCCGCAATCGACCGCAGCGCCGCGCCGAGGACCTGTAGCTCGATTCTCACGCTTCTTTCACGCTCTCGTCACGCTCTTGTGAGGATCAGCGTGCTAGAAGCGCCGCGAGGGTCGGTCCCATCCCTAACCCCCACCCACCCCGGGGCGACCCAGCACGTGGCGCCGTCCAGCTCGACGAGCGTAGGCCCCTCCACGTGCAGCGGCTCCGCGGCGGGCAGCTCGAGCGGCGGCGCGGGGGGCACCTCGGCGGTCCGCACCGCGACGAGCTCGATTGCGCGCGCCGGGTCGGCGTAGCCGTAGCGCTCCTCGTGCGCGCGGTGGAACGCCCCGGCCAGGTCCGGCTCGATCGGCACGCTCAGCTCGAACGACTGGCCTGCGTAGCGCAGGTCGGCCTCGCCCTCGGGCGGGAGCTCGCCCGCCTCCTCGAGCGGGCACACGTAGCTCCGCACCTCGTCGCGCCGCTCGTCGCTCGCCACGAGCCCGAGCGCCGACAGCACGCCGGCGGCCGCAGGCACGAGCACCGTCCGGATCCCGAGCTCGTCCGCGAGCTCGCACGCGTGCAGCGGCCCAGCCCCGCCGAAGGCGACCAGCGCGAAATCGCCCGGATCGTGACCGCGCTCAACCGAGACCACCCGCAGCGCGCGGATCATCTCCGCGTTCACAGCGCGAACGACGTCCGCCGGATCGAGCGAGCCGAGGGCGCGCTCGGCCGCAGCCCGATCGAGCCGGATCCCACCTGCGAGCTTCTCGGGGAGCCGGCCAAGGAGCAGGTTCGCGTCCGTCACGGTCGGCTCCGTGCCACCGCGCCTGTAGCACGCGGGTCCCGGAGACGCGCCCGCACTCCTCGGTCCCACCCGAAGAGCGCCGCCCGCGTCCCGCCACGCGATCGACCCGCCGCCGGCGCCGACCGTGTGCACGTCGACCGTCGGCAGCCGGATCGGCAGGCCGCCGACGACCCGCTCAGCCGCCCGAGTCACGCCTGCGTCCGCGATCAGGCACACGTCCGTCGACGTTCCGCCCATGTCGAACGAGATCGCGTTCTCGATCCCGGAGAGGGCGCAGATCCGTGCGGCCCCGACGACCCCTCCCGCCGGGCCGGAGACGAGCGCGATCGCCGGGTGCGCCGCTGCTTCGTCGAGCGTCGCCAGCCCGCCGGACGAGCGCATGACGAGCGGTTCGGGAAGTCCCGCAGCCGCGCAGAGCGCCCCGAGCGCACCGAGATACCCGCTCGTCACCGGCCCGAGATAGGCGTCGGCACCGGCGGTCGACGCCCGCTCGTACTCCCGGAACTCGGGCGCCACCTCGTGCGAGGCGACGACGTGCGCGTGCGGCAGGCGGCGACGGATCTCCTCCGCGACCGCCCGCTCGTGGCTCGGATCCCGGAACGAGAAGAGGAGGCAGACGGCGACGGCCTCGGCGTCGAGGTCGGGCAGCGAGTCGAGGTCGAGCTCCTCGAGCACGCCGTCGGGGCCGATTCGCTCGCGCACGCCGACGCAGCGCTCGAGCGGGACGAGCGGCTCCGGATGGTGCTCGCAGAGCCGGTAGAGGTGCGCCCGAGTCTGGCGGCGGAGGTGGAGCAGGTGCTCGAATCCCGCCGTCGCGACGAAGGCAGTCCGGGCGCCCGTTCGCTCGAGCAGTGCATTCGTCGCCACCGTCGTCCCGTGCGTGAACCGATCGACCTGCCCGGCGCCGACCGTTCGCGCCGCCTCGACGACCGACTCGGCCTGTGCCGCGCGCGTCGGCACCTTCGCCGTCGTCAGGCGCCCGCGATCGAGCAGGACGGCGTCCGTGAACGTCCCGCCCACGTCGATGCCGAGCACGGCCACCGGGCGATCCTTGCAAACATGCCCGGGTGCTCAGGCTCGCCTCCGCGGCCGTTCTCGCCGCGGCCGGAGTCACCTTCCCTCACGCGACCGCCCTCATCGTCACGGGGAAGCGGTCGGTGACGCTTCGCGTCGAGGTCGCCTCGACCGACGCGCACCGGGCGCAGGGCCTGATGAACCGCCGCTCCCTCGCGCCGAACGCGGGCATGGTCTTCCTGTTCGCGACGCCGACCCGCGCGCAATTCTGGATGAAGGACACGTTGATCCCGCTCTCGATCGCGTTCTACGACCGGCGCGGCCGCATCCTGCGGATCCTCGACATGGCGCCCTGCCGCGCGGACCCGTGCCGCGTCTACGACGCGGGCGTCGCCTATCGCGGCGCGCTCGAGGTGAACCGCGGGGCGTTCAGGCGCTGGGGCGTCCGTCGCGGCTCGATCGTGCGGCTCCGGCGATAGACGCCGAGGGGAGCCGCCGCTCGGGCGGCGAGCGGCGGACTCATCCTCTGCTCGATCCGCTAGCGCAGCTGTCCGCGGATCGCGCCGCCCGGGAAGGCGGTCGTGTGGTAGTTGACGTAGTAGGCGCTCGGATTGGCGCAGAGGGCCGCGCCAGTCGTGCCTGCACTCGGCGTGGCCACGCCGCTCTGCTTGATGTGGCGCGCGCTCGTCGACGGAGTCGGTGCCACGAACAGCGGCACGACGATCGGGCCGGCGACGCCGACGGGCGCCTGGTGGATATGGCCGGCGACGAACGTCTCGTGGTTCCGGTTCAAGATCTGGGTCTTGAACTCGATCGTCCCGTCCTGACGCACCTTGATCAGCGTGTGGCCCTTCGCGGTGGACGTGGAGCCGGTGGTCTCGTTCTTGGCCGCCAGCTTCGCGTGGAGCACGCACATCACTCCCTTGCCGTTCTTCGCCGTCGCCGCGCTGCCGGTCAGGACGACGGCCGCGCAAACGGCGACAAGGCTGAAGATCAGACGCCGCATATCGCCTCACTCCCCCTTCGCGGTTGTTGTCGCTCCGGAAATCTGCCCGGAGCAGCCGTTTTCTAACCGACACGGAACGGTAGGGTCGGGCGATGCCGTCGGCTTTCGAGGTCCCGCTGGTCGGCCCGAAGGGCGAGCCCGTCGATTTCGCGCGGACGATCATGTCGCACGGGGTCGCGGATCTTCCGCCGGGGCGCGTCGACGAAGAGTCGTATGCGTACGAGACGACAATCGCCTTGCCTTCCCCCTCGCGTCCGCGCGCGATCCGGATCGAGGCAGGCGGAGCCGGAGTGGCACGCGTGGAGGTTCGTGGGCTGAAGCTCGGTGGCCGGACCACCATGGCCTTGCGGGAGGCCGTGCGCCGCATCCTCAACCTCGACGAGGATCTCTCCGGCTTCTACGCGGCGGCCGCCGGCGATCCCGACCTCGAGTGGGCCACCCGGGGAGCGGGCCGCATGCTCCGCACGCCGACGGTGTTTGAGGCAGTGGTCAAGACCGTGTGCACGACGAACTGCGCCTGGTCTGCGACCGTCCGCATGGTCAGCGCGCTCGTCGAGAACCTGGGCGAGTCGGCGTCGGGGAGCGACGCGCGCGCGTTCCCGACTCCGGAAGCAATGGCCGCCGCGCCGGAGAGCTTCTACCGCGCCGTCGTCCGCGCGGGCTACCGCAGCGCCTATCTGCGCTCGCTCGCCTCGGGCGTGGCCGAGGGCACGATCGACCTCGAGGAGCTCGGCGACCCCGCGATCGAGGTCTCGGACGAGGACGTCGCTGCACGGCTCCTGGCGCTTCCGGGCATAGGCCCGTACGGGACCGCGCACATGATGATGCTCCTGGGCCGGCACTCACGCCTCGTCCTCGACTCCTGGACGCGGCCGAAGTACGCGCGCGTGCGGGGCCGCAAGGCGACCGACGCCCAGATCGAGCAGCGCTTCCGCCGCTACGGGCGGTATGCCGGACTGGCGTTCTGGCTCTACGTCACGCGAGATTGGGTACCGGAGCCGCCCTCGGCGGGTGTTGCCGGGGTGCGATAGGTCTCTCTACGATCGAGACGTGGCGTCGCGACGCCGAGCCCGGGTGCGCCTCCTGCCCAGTCTCGTGCTGACCGCCGCGCTGGCGTTGCCGCTCGCCGCCGTCGGCGCGAGCCGTCCTCTCGTCCCGCTCGTCCTCGTCATACGCGGCGATGGAGCCGTCGACGCGAAGCCCGGCGTTCGCACGTGCCGGAGCCGATGCGTCTGGCGCTTTCGGTACAGAACCCTCGCACGCCTAAGCGCCCGGCCGACTGCCGGAAGCCGCTTCGTGGGCTGGGGCGGCGCCTGCTCCGGCCGCTCCGTCTGCACCGTCCGGGTCGCCAAGCGGCGGACCGTCGTCGCGCGGTTCGCGCCGCAAGGGCTCGTGCCCTGGTCTGCGCACGTGCAATGCACGCCGGTGCTGACGACGGTGCCGGAGATCCTCGGCTCGGAGCAGAACCCGGCAGGCGGCGCCACAGAGGCCGGCGGTCGTTTCCAGCCCCACCTGCGTGGCGGCGCGCAGCAGCATCTGCTGAACCCGCCGTGCGACGTCGCAGGAACGCCGACGTTCGTCGAGGTGGACGACGTCGTCATCTCCAGGGCGCCGAACCGAAGCAGCGACGGCGACGACTCGACGAATCTCACGCAGGCCGATCGGCCCGACATCGCGAACCCGTACATGAAGACGATTCACGTGGAGATCGACGGGACGTGGATCTCGGCAAACGTCGCACCGCCGTTTTGGCCGGAGGCCCTCGGGACGAGGCTGGACGTCCAGGGCTTCGTGTTCTGGGATCCGGCGCACGTCGACGACGCCTGGCACTCCTACTCGGGCTGGGAGTTGCACCCGGTCGCCGCCTGGCGCCCGGCCTCTTAGAGGTCGTTTCGAAATGAGCTCGAACGCGTCGACCGGTCCTTTCAGACGGACGCCCGGGCGGAGCCGCACGTCCTGCTGGTCGGCGCCGCCGAGTCGGCGCCTTTTAGACGCGAAAGCGCTCCGCGTCGTCCTGCGGGTGGTAGCCGATCTCGTCGGCTGCGTCCTCGATCTCCCAGAAGCGCCACTTGTTGCGCGAGACGCCGTAGTAGACGCGAAAGTCCAGATCGGCACGCGCCTCCAGGGCGCACTCGGCGAGCCGAAGCAGGTCCGCGTGCGTCAAGAGGGTCGCGAAATCACGGGGCTTGAGCGGGCGATTCGCCTCGTTGACCGTCCCGATCCGAAGACAGATGGCCGACAGGCCGAACTCGTCGGCGTACCACCGCGCGGCGGCCTCTCCGAGCACCTTTCCCAGCGCGTACGCGCCATCTGGGCGGAGCGGGGTGCGCTCGCTGATCAGCGGGATCGAGCCGAGATCGAGGCCCGCATAGTCGCCGGCGACGATCGCGCTGTACGGCGGCTCACGCTCGTACATTCCTGTCACGTGGTTCGAGCTTGCGAAGACGTAACGGTGCACCCCGGCGCGGCGAGCGGCCTCGAGCGAGTTCATCGATGCCGCGAGGTTGTTCTTCCAGACGTCTCGCCACGCTGCCTTGTCGTCCGCGAGGCCGGCCAGGTCCACGACCGCGTCGGCGCCTTCGAAGATCGCTGCGAGGGATCTCGACCGGGCCAGGTTCCGGCGGCGGACGTTCGGGGGGCGTCGGAGCGCGCGGTCGACCCCGGCGACGCGGTAGCGCCCATCGAGGCCGCCCATCAGCACGGTCCCGAGCAGGCCGGCTGCGCCCGTGATCAGGATCTTGCGCGGCGTCTGCGAACCTCGTGCGACCACATGAGGTGCGTTGACATCGGCTCGCCTGGATGCCTGAGGCCACGCCCGGTGCGCGCCAGCTTCTCGCGCCACGACTCGCCGGACGCCGGGAGTAGGGTCATTTGGGCGGCCGAGCGCAGATCCGCGACAGCCGCGGCCGGAGGCAGCTCCCAGAAGACGTGCAACCACCGCATCAGTTGGCTGTCGAGCACCGTTCGCTCGCGCACCGATAGGAGATGCCGAGCCCACACCCGGATCGGGAAGGTGGTCGGCCCGTCGCCGAGCAGCGCTTGAATTGAGGCCTGAGTCGTCCGCCAGATCTTGGGGATTCCCCACGCCTCTGCGGTCTCAGCGAGCTCGGCCTCGGAGCAGGCGAGGGACACGGCGGCGATGTCGACGAGGTCGCGGAGCGTCCGGAGCGGATCGTGGCTCCAGGCATGTGCGGAGAGGATCAGCGCGTGGTGCACCGGATCCGGCGCCGAGATCCCGTCCACCTCCACGCCCGCGGCCACGGACCGAGCGAGGATCTCCTCGAGCGGCGGCGCCTTCGTACCCGCCGGCCAGAGTGGCGCCGTATGAAACTCGACCTTGAGCCCGATGGTCGGCGACTTCAGCGGCCGGAGGTGGTGGTGGTCGAGGAAAGCTTCCGGGTCGTCCACCTCGACGAAGCCAGCTCGCATCAGCGCCCGCTGGGCCGCTTGTGCCTCGGCGGCGAGGAGATCGACGTCCCCGAACGTGCGCGCGGAGCCCGGGTAGAGGCGTGCGACCTCCGGCCCCTTGACGAGCACGAGCTGGCCGGGGCAGACGCTTCGGACCGTCTCGAGCAGCGGCCGCGCCATCACGACTGCAGCTGCGGCCCCGCGTTCGTCGGCAGCGAGACCCGGAGGGACGCGCTCTCCGTGCGCGCGGAGCAGCCGCGCGGCTACCGCGCCGAGCTTGTGAGCGCGGATGCCCTCGGTGTCCGCGCCGGAGACGAGCTCGTGGACGGCGTCCCACAAGGCGGCACCGTCACGAGGCGCGCCTCCGCGCTCCGGCGCCTGCACGCGTGCGGCGATCATTCGACCCTCGACCGCTCGACCGGCGTCGCGGTCGGCCGCGGTCGGCGCGCCCCGCCTCTCCGAGCGGTCGCCGCCCTCCGAACGACCTCGAACGGCACCTGTGCGCGCCACTTCAGACCGAGCTCGTCGCGGAGGAAGGTCGGAAGCGCGACCAGCGCCGCCGGCCAGGGCCGATCCGAGGTCACGTGCAGGAACCGTGTGACCGTCCTCGGCGCCGGGCCGATCAGCCGCCGGCTCCGACCCGCCTCTCTGTGCGCGAGAAGCTCGCGGCCGCGAGCAGGGGTGGCCTCGAGCGAGCGAATCACGGGGTCGGGAACAGCGGCGTCGAGCTCACGGCCGAGGTAGGAAAGCGCGTCGCGGAGGCGCAGCGTCGCCCGGAGCCGCTGCCCGTGCCGGAGGAGCCGGTCCCAGTCGATTGCCGCGCTTTCCGATTGCAGGACGGCGATCGCGTCGGCGGCCCAGAGGACGTTCGGAAGCCTGCTCGCGCGTGCGCCGGCGAGGCAGACGCGTACCAACTCGTCGGTCGGGCCGAGCGCGCGTGCGCGGGTCTCGCCGACCGAGATCTCGAACGTCCGGGCCCAGATGTCGCTGGGCTCGACGCCGCGCTCGGGAATCGAGAACTCGCGTGTGAACCGCTCGTGGAGCGTGCACGTTCGGCCGTCGTCGTCGTCGAAGCGAACGGCGCCCCCGATGGCGTTGCGTCCGCCCCCGAAGCCGAGGGCAGCCAGCGCGACACCGCAAGCGGGCGTGTGTCCGGGGCGAACGAGCACTTCCAGCCCCTCCAGCGGCCGGAGCCCGAAGTCGCCACCGAGGTAATGAGCCGGAAACGGCCACCCGCCGGAGAGGATGGGCTCTGCGCCGGAGCCCTCGAGCGCCTGCAGAGCCGGTGCCAGAGCGTCGAGCTGGAGGTGGTTCAGGTACCAGGTGCGGCGGCGGATGCCGGCGAGCCTCCGTGCGTACGCGTCATCGATTCCCAGTCGGTCGAGCTGCCGATGCACGAGCGGCAGCAACGGAAAGGAACCCGGCTCGAGCTCGTCGAGGTCGAGTCGTGGTCGCAGGCGCCGCCATGCCTCGGCGCTGGCCCCGCCGCCAGCGAAGGCCACAGTCAGAAGCAGCCTTTGCCGTTCGGTCGGCCAGAACGATCCTTCGAGCCCGCGCTCCTTCACGTCGAACGGTCGACGGCCTGATCGGCCTCGGTCCGGCGGCGGTCGAGCGCGGCCTTCAGCACGTGCAGGTATTGCGGCTTCGACTCGCGCTGCCGGATGCCGTTGTTCTCGGCGTGGAGGCGTCGCTCGAGCACCACGATCGGGGGCACGGCGTCTCGGAGGCCGAGCTCCCGCGCCCTGGCGTACCAGTCGACGCCAATGCCGACCTTCAGGTCAGTCGAGAAGAGACCGACGCGCAGGAACGACTCCCGCTTGACGAGCATGAGGTTCGGGGTCGGCCAAGGCACGTCGTGCTCCGGAGCGCGAAGGAGCGCCCGTGCAGCATCGTCGAGATCGGGGCTGAGGAACTCGGTCACGTGGCCGTAGACGACGTCGAGCTCCGGCTGGGTCTCGAAGACGGCGAGCTGGTTGCGCAGCTTGTCCGGCGGGAAGCGGTCGTCGGCGTCGAGGAACGACAGGTAGCTGCCATGAGCCTCCGGGATCGCCCGGTTCCTAGCGGCGGCCATGCCGCCGTTCTCCTGGCGGATGCACCGGACGCGAGCGCCGTACGCCTGAGCGATCCGACCGCTCCCGTCGGTCGACCCGTCGTCGACGACGACCAGCTCGACCCTCGGATGCGTCTGCGCCAGCACGCTCTCGATCGCCTCGCCCAGATAGCGCTCGGCGTTGTAGACGCCGATGATCACCGTGATCAGCGGAAGGCTGCGGACGCTTTCCATCGGTCAGGGGAGCTGCTCGAGGAGCCGGACGAGCTCACGCGGGATCGTCTCGACGTCCGCTCCCAACTCGAGGACGAAGCTCGGCACCGTCCGAACCAGCTGCGCCAGGTCCGCAAGCGCCGCCCCCCCGGGCGGGTGCAGCTGGAAGATCGTGCTCGGCGCGAGCGCGGCCAGTGCCGCCGACCGCGTGCCCGGGAGGACGCGAGCGGTGCGCCGGTCGGTCAGGCGCGGCACGACGATCGCCCGCAGCGGGAACTCGGAGATCGAGCGGCCGGGCAAGGCGGTCGCGAGGTAGAAGACCGCCTTCTCGTCCGCTCGGTCGCCCGCCGCGAGCTCCGGCACGAGGTTCGGAAGGCGGTGCATGTCCTCGTGGCGCACCTTTGCCGAGCAGTAGAGGCTGTGCACGACCGGGTCGCGATCGCCGCCGACGGCGACGTAGTCGTCGCCCGCATACCGAAGCCGCTCGTCGAGCAGGCTCGCCACCGCAGTCGTCGACTTCCCGGAGCCGCCGGGCCCGACGACGAGGACGCCTCCGGCCTCGGTGCCCACTGCTCCGCCGTGCACCTGCCGGCAGCCTTGAGCGTCGAGCCACCAGCCGAGGAGGTGGCGAAAAGGTGCGGTGTACTCCCAGAACGGAAGTCTCGTCGCGTCCGGCATCCGGTACCAGCCAACGTCCCCGTCCGCCGCGAGGACGCTGAGAACGTCCGTGGCGGGCTGGTGGAGCGCCAGAAAACCGGGCTCGTCGTAGAAGTACGAGGCTCCGGCCCAGGACGTCGTCGTTTCGGCGGGCTCCGCGTCGCAGTCCCAGACGTGGAGAGTCAGCGATGCCGGCTCGTCGTCGCCCGTGACCAGGTGCGCGAACGCGCGGCCGAGCGCCTCCGCGGCCGCCGCTCCGGCGAAACGGATGCGGACGGCGCTGCCGGCGACCGTGAGGCGGAGATCGACGGTGCCGCCGGCTGCGCGCGCTGCGCGCTCGAACTCGTCCTGAAAGCCGGCAAGGGTCGGCGCGGGCTCGGGAGGAGCCGTAGCCGCGCGACTCACCCGCGGACCTCGTCCAATCCTGCCGGATGAGGCCAACCCTGCGCACCGACCTCGTGCACTGGATCGAGCAGGATCAGATCCTGCATGTCGGTGTGCTTCTCGAGCGCCGGCGGACGAAACGGGGTGCGCAGACCCCCGTTGCTCACGGGGCGGATCTCGGCCCCTGGCGCGGTGCTCTCGTCGGGCCGAATCAGGCTCTCGGCTTCGAGCTCGCCGAGCAGCGCACGCACTGCATCACGCATCTCCTGCTCGGAACCGTCGTACCGCAGCTCGAGCGCCCCGCGGATTTCCTCCTCGTCGGCGCCACGCTCGATCGCGTGCCAGACGGCCGCCCCGGAGTCGCGGAGGCTGTAGTAGGTCCCTGTCTTGAGGTCGATCAGGATGACCTCGCCCTCGATCGTCTCGTGGATCACGTTCGGGCTGTTGACCCGAAAACGTGTCGCCATCGCCCGCTCCTTGTCCCTCCCCTGGCACAGAGCCCCCCTCTATGCCTTTCACGGAGTATGCCGCTCTACGGCGGTTTGCTCAACGCCCGCGGCGAAGCGCAAGGGTGCGAGCCTCGGCGACCAACTGCGGTTCGCGCCACGTGAGCAGTGCCAGGTAGACGGCGCCCCCCGTGGCAACGACGGCGGCCAGCCGGAGTCCCGACGACACTCCGGCGTGCACGAGCGCCAGCCGCGTCACGTACGCAAGCACGCCCATTGCGGCCGAGACCTCGAGGACGCGGTGCACGCTGCCCGCGAACGCCAGCGGCCGCGTCTGCGCCGCGCGGCACACGATCGTCGTGAAGATCGGGAGGACGGTCGTCCTCGCGGCGGCGAACCCGGCAGCGACCCCGACGACGCCCCAGTGAAGCCCGATCGCGAACGACGAGACCGTGAGCGTGGCGGAGAAGATCATGAATCCGAGCAGAGCGCCCGCCCGGTCGAGGGCCTGGAGGACGCTGTGGTTCAGCGATTGCAGGCTCTGCGAAAGCCCTGCGATGCAGAGCAGCTGGAGGACCGGGATCGCCTTGTGCCAGCGGTCGCCGAGGACGGCGGAGACGAAGTCCGGCGCGACGACGGCCAGGCCGACGAAGGCCGGGACGGAGATGGCCGCGACGATGCGGTTGCCGCGCAGCCAGGCAGCCCCGACGCGTGGCGGATCGGTGGCGATCCGCGCGAAGGCCGGAAAGAGCACTTGCTGGATCGGCGCCGCGAGGCGCGCGAGCGGCGCGAACATGACGTTGTAGGCGACGGCGTAGACGCCTAGGGGCACGGCGCCGAGAAATCGCGCGATCAGGAAGTTGTCGGCGTTCAGGTTCACGTAGCCGAGCAGCCGGGCGCCGGACGTCTTTCCCGCGAAGGAGCCGAGCTCGCGAAGGCTCTGCGCCGAGTAGATCGCCCGCGGACGCCACGGCGAGAACCGCCAGACGAGCACGAGCGAGAGCGCTTCGGCCGCCAGCACTTGCGCGACGAGCGCCCAGGCGCCGAGCCCGCCGAGCGCGAGCGCGATGCCGACGGCACCGCCCACCGCCGCCCCGGCCATCTCCCGCAGCTGGAGGCTCCGAAACTGCATCTCACGCGTGAGCAGCGCGATCTGCGTGGCCGAGATCGACGTGATCAGGAAGAGGATCGAGGTCACGGCGAAGAGCGGCACGACGGCAGGCGTCGAGAAGAGGCGACCGACGAGCGGCGCGGCCGCAACGCCGCCGCCGGCGCAAGCAGCCCCTGCGGCGACGGTCGTCCAGAACGCGGTCGAGCGATCACGCTCGGTGATCACCCGGCGCGCGATGAGCGCCGCGCCGAGCGAGAGGTCGGTGAAGATCGACGTGACGCCAACGAACATGAGCGCCATGGCCGCGAGGCCGTAGTCACGCGGCACGAGCAGACGCGCGAGCACGACGCCGACGGCAGTCCGCGTCGTCTGGACGACCACCTGGGTCGCGATCTTCCAGCCGATGCCGCTGACGACCTGTTGACGGAGAGTCGTGCTCATGTCCTATGGCGAAGGCTGGTACAAGAATCGAGCGTATGGAAGCGGCTGGGATGGACTGGGCGACAGATCGTCTCGACGAGGTCGCAGCCAGCTTCGAGCGCGCGGCCGACGCTGCCGGTGGCGCCAGCCTCGACGAGTACGACGTCGGAGGAGCGTCGGTCGACCTTCAGTTTGCGAGCCCGGCGCTTCGCGACCGGCTGACGCCGGCCTTCGCGCACCTCGCCGCGCGCGCCGGGGACGCGTCGCCGACCCCGAGCCTCACCGTCCACCTCTGGGACTCCGCCTCCACGGGCGCCGAGCCCCCGCCGCACCCTAGAACCTCTCCGGATCAGCCGCCAGGCGCGCTCTACCACTTCCACGAGCCGCCCGTTCGCGTCGCGTACCAGCCGGGGCTCGAGACGCTCAGCATTCTCGACACCGAGGCCGGCGTGGCGTGGCACTGGGTGGCGGACGCGCTCGAGCAGCCGTCCTGGGACCAGGCGTGCCCGATCCGGCAGATCCTGTTCTGGTGGCTCGCCGCACGCGGCTACCTCCAGGTTCACGGCGCCGCGGTCGGAACGGCGGCGGGTGGCGTCCTCGTCGTGGGCCAGGCCGGCTCGGGGAAGTCGACGGTTGCGCTCGCTTGCCTGAGCTCCGAGCTCCTCTACGCCGGCGACGACTACGTCGCAGTCGCGGTCGACCCGTCCCCGAGCGTCGCCAGCCTCTACAACTCCGCGAAGCTCGAGCCGGCGCACGTCCACGAGCTCTTCCCGCACCTGCTTCCGCTGCTCGCGAATGCGGACCGGCTCGACACCGAGAAGGCCGTCCTGTACGTCCACGAGCACTTTCCCGAGCAGACGACGGCGGCGTTCCCGCTCAGCGCGGTGCTCGTCCCGAGGCTTCGCCCGGCCCGGCGAGAGCCCCAGATCGCCGAGGCGTCGCGCGCCACGGCCTTCGCCGCGCTCGCCCCGAGCACGATCTTCCAGCTCCACACCGCGGGCGCCGACGAGCTCGCGACGATGTCCAGGCTGGTCGCGCGGCTTCCGTGCTACGAGCTCGAGGTCGGCAGCGATCTGAGCGCGATCCCCGCGACAGTCGTCGACCTCCTTTCTATGCTCCGACAGGAATGACGAACTCGCTCGTAACGGTCATCGTCGCCGCCTACAACGGCGAGAAGTTCCTGCGCGAGACGCTCGAGAGCGCGTTCGCGCAGGAGTACGACCCGTTCGAGGTCGTCTTCGTCGACGACGGCTCCGAAGACGGGACGGGGGAGATCGCACGGTCCTTCCCCGTGCGTTACCTGCGGCAGGAGAACCAGGGGCTTCCGGCCGCGCGGAACGCCGGCCTTGCTGTCGCACGCGGCGAGCTCGTCGCGTTCCTGGACGACGACGACCTCCTGCCACCGACGAAGCTCGCCGTTCAGGCCGCGTACCTTCGCGAGCATCCGGAGATCGGCTGCGTGCTCGGCCGGCAGGAGTGGATCTTCGAAGGCATCGGTGAGCCGAGCCTGCCGCGCGATCCGATCTTCGGCGAGCCAGGTGGCATCCAGCTCGTCACGGCGATGATCCGGCGCCACGTCCTCGAGGAGCTGGGCGGATTCGACCCGACCTACCGTTACGCGGAGGACCGGGACCTCTTCATCCGGATGCGTGAGCGCGGAGTCGACCTCGCGGTCCTGCCCGACGTCGTCCTGCACAAGCGGCTGCACGGCTCGAACATGACGATGAACCAGCCCGCGACGCACCCGATGCTCCGCTCGCTCCGGGAGAAGCTCGAACGCGAGCGGCGGCGCGCAGGGGACCGTCGGAGATGACGAAGCCCTAGGTCCGGTGTGACCGTGCCGAGCTGGCGCGGGATCGCCTCCCGCGTCGACCTGCTCCGCTCGACCGGGCCGCGTCACGCCTGGCGCCGCTACCGGCAGGACCTTGCGCTCAGGCCGGTGCTCGCAGGGCGCGGCGAGCGTCTCGTCCGCACGCTTTGGGCAGATGCCGCGCGCGAGCTCGGCGCCACGGTCACCGAGCTCGGGTCGAGCCGCTTCGAGATCCGCCTCGGCCAAACGTCGACGACGATCGACGGCCAGACCACGGCGCTGAACTCGCAAGAGGCGGTGGTGCGCGCGGCCGACAAGCCGGCCGTGTACGGCCTCCTCTCCCGCGCCGGGCTGCCGGTGCCGGAGCACCTGGCGTTCCGCTCGGGTGACGCGCGAGCGGCGAGGACGTTCCTCGAACGCAGCCCGGTGCCGTGCTTCGTCAAGCCGGCCGACGGAAGCGGCGGCGAGGGCATCACCGGCGAGATCCGGAACCCCGGCGAGCTCAGGCGCGCCACTCTGTCGGCGTCCCGCTTCGCCTCCCGGCTCCTGATCGAGCGGGAGGTCCCGGGAGACGTCTTCCGTCTGCTCGTGCTCGACGGCCGGGTGCTCGACGTCGTCCGCCGCCTGCGCCCGCGGATCACCGGCGACGGCCGCTCGACGGTCGAGGAGCTCGTCCTCGGCGAGTACGACCGGCGCCTCGGCGAAAACGGCGCCGTGGCGCTCAAGCCTTTCGTCGTCGACCTCGACTGCATCCTCACGCTCCAGAACGCAGGGCTCTCGCTTCGCTCCGTGCTCCCCGCCGGGACGACCGTCACGGTCAAGACGGTGACGAACTGGAACAGGCCGGAAGAGAACATGGCGCTCGGGACGGCCGTCGCCAAGGAGCTCGGCGCGGACGCGGTCGCTGCCGCGTGCGCGGTGGGCCTCCGGCTCGCGGGCGTCGACGTCATCGCCCCGACGGCGAACGCCGGCCTCGCCGCCAGCGGGGGCGTCGTCGTCGACGTGAACGCGGTGCCGGCGCTGCACCATCATGCGCTGGTGGCGAACGGCGGCGCAACGGCGCGGGTGGCCGTCCCGATCCTGCGGGCACTGCTCGAGAACGCAGGGCCCGCGGCAAGCGACGACTGCTGAGCCCGCCGGGCATCCCCGAGCGAAGCTACTCCTCGAGCTCGGCCAGAGCCCTTGCTGCGGGCGCCAAGGGGTGCGGGGCCTCGAGGACGGGGGCGAACAGGTCGCCGTGCCGCTCAACCCGCTCGAGCGCCTGGGCCATCCCGAGCTCGCGCGGGTCGAGGTCGTCCGTCAGCTCCTCCCAGCGGAGCGGGGTCGAGACCGGAGCGCGCGGCCGTGGCCGCACCGAGTACGCGGACGCGATCGTCTTGCCGTGGCCGTTCTGGCGGTGGTCGACGAGCACGCCGCGACGCTTCTTCTTCAGCCACTCGGTCGTGACGAGGCCCGGGTGCCGCCGCTCGAGGAGCCGCGACGCCGCCTCGGCGAAGTCGTACGTGTCCGAATACGTGGACCTGCGCGTGATCGGCGCGAGCACGTGGATCCCGTCGGCGCCGCTCGTCTTCACGTAGCCCGGAAGCCCGACCTCGTCGAGGAGTCCGCGGATCAGGTGCGCGACCTCGACGGCGCGCGCGAAGCCGCCGTCCGGCGGGTCGAGGTCGAAGAGGACGAAGTCCGGCCGGTCCGGCTTGTCCACACGCGAGTACCAGGCGTTCATGTCGATGCAGTGCATCTGCACCATCCAGAGGAGGGCGAGGTCGTCGTTCACGAGCGCGAAGTTCGCGATGATCCACTTCGGCATGCCCTTCGGCGCCTGCTTCTGGAAGAAGGCCTGGCCGGCGATTCCCTCGCGCCAGCGCTTCATCGTGAACGGACGGCTGCGGAGATGAGGGAGGATCGACTCGGCAACGCGTCCGTAGTAGTCGAAGAGGTCGCCCTTCGTGATCCCGTCGTCGGGGAAGAGCACCCGGTCGGCGCTCGATAGGCGAACGACGCGCCGGCCGCGCTTGACCTCTCTCGTCGAGTCCGAATCGGCCACGGCCGCCCGACGATAGCCGCCGCGAGATGCAGAGAGGCATTCCCGGTTCACGCGCGAACTTCGGCGGCGTGCGGCGGATCGACACCCTCGATCTCGAAGCGGTGCGCCCGAACTGGCTGACGGCTGGGGCGATCCGGCTCGGCATGCTGAGCCTCTTCATCGTCGTGACCGCAATGGTGCGACCGCACCTGACCCACGCGAGCGCGGGTTGGTTGGTCCTCGCCGGCGTCGTGTTCGCCGTCGTCGCGACCGGCGTCTTCGCGAGCGCGACGCGCCGCGTCGCGCTCCGACTGCCCTTCCTCGACGCGCCGCGCCGCATGACGGACGCCGTCCTCCTCGTTCTGCGGCGCGTCGGGCTCCCGCTCGTCGGGCTCGCCTTCTTCCTCGTCTGGACGTTCGTCTACATCGGGATCTGGTGGGTCCATCCGCATGACGCGTTCCGCGGCCTCGCGGAGCACCCGCGCTTCGCGGACTTCTTCTACACCGCCGTCTCGACCGCGTTCATCTCGCCGCCCGGCGACATCGTCGCCCACTCACGGGGCGCGAGAGCGGCCACGATGATCGAGATGCTGACGGCGTTCGCGCTCGTGACCGCCTACGCGGGCAGCTTCCTCGAGTTGGGTCGCGAGCGCAGGCGGGCTACAGAGGCGGCCGGTTCCGATGCCGCTCCCGAGGACCGCTCGACGGCCGACTGACAACAGACGCCTTGGCGTTTGGCGATGCGTGTGAGATGCTGCTCCTCCGCGCGAGTAACCGCGCGAGAATCGAGGGGAGAGTCAGAGTGAAACGACTGCTGCTCGGCTTCGCCGCGCTCGTCCTCGGCGTTGTCGCGTTCGCGGAGACGGCCGCGGCGCGCAACCCCGGCGGACGCAACTTCAACGGTGCCGTGTTCTCAGCCGGCGTCTCGGGCGACGCGACGACGGCGCCCGGTCCCGCGATCGTCTCCGCCCCGGGACCGCTCGACGCGCTCGTCCGCGTCTCCACCGACCAGGGCGTCTCAGGTCCGCTCACCGCGGAGGAGCTGACGACCAGCGGACGCGTGGCGCTCGACTCGGAGACCGAGCCCATGGTCTCCGTCAACCAGTCCAACCGGAGCAACGTCGTCGGCATGTGGCAGGAGGACCGGTGGACGACGGGTGGCTCGCGCAACCTCGTGCTCGGCACGAGCTTCGACGCGGGCAAGAGCTGGACGAACATCCCGCTCCAGGGCGTCTCGATCCTCGCGGGGGGCGAGTTTCAGCGCGTCACCGATCCGTGGGTCGACTTCGGGCCGTCGAGCCGCGTCTACGCGTTCAGCCTCGGCTTCGACGACACGGGGCCCGACAACGGCCTCTTCGTCAGCACCTCGGTGGACGGCGGGCTCACCTGGGGCGCTCCCGTTCCCGTGATCGTCGACCGGCAGTTCGAGTTCTTCAACGACAAGAACGCGCTGGCGGCCGACGACTGGACGTCGAGCCCGAATCGCGGCAACGTCTACCTCGCCTGGGACCGGCTGATCGAGGATCCGCTCGGCCAGCCGTTCGTGGGCACGTCGGCGGCGCGAGCTTCTCCGCGCCGCAGGTCCTGTTCGCGGCGGGGACGAACAAGCAGACGATCGGCAACGTGCCCGTCGTGTTCCCGAACGGCGACGTCGCGGTCCTCGGCACCTACTTCGCGAACGGCAGCCTCGGCAAGAACAGCCAGAGCCTGTGGATGACGCTCTCGAAGGACGGCGGGCAGACGTTCACGGCGCCGCGCCTCGTGATGGACATGCAGTCGCTGCCGGTTCCAGGCCTCCGCACGGGCGACACGGTCCCGTCGTTCGCCGTGGCACCCGACGGGACGCTCTACGCGACCTGGCAGGACGTCCGGTTCTCGAACGGGAAGCGCGACGACGTCCTCGTCACCTCCTCGCGAGACGAGGGCGAGACGTGGTCGACGCCGGTGAAGGCAAACGACACGCCGGCGGGGGCCGAGGACGCGTTCACGCCCGCGATCGCAGTCGACTCGAGGGGTCGGGTCGGGATCCTCTACTACGACCTGCGCGACGACACGTCGACCAAGGACGGCGCGTTCCTGACGACCGAGTGGCTCACGACGTCGACGGAC
>VAWY01000302.1 GCA_005888335.1 Actinomycetota bacterium | reverse complement strand
GTCTCAACCACTTGACCTTCGGTCTCGAGACCGAAGGTCAAAACCACAAGAACCCCAGCATTCACCGGGGTTCTCCAGCGCGCCCGACAGGATTCGAACCTGTGACCTTCGGTTCCGTAGACCGACAGCCACAGCACCAAGATTGGCTCTGTAGAGCCAAATCCGTGGTCTCAACTCGCCAAAAACTCGCCAGAAACTCGAGGACGGCCCGACGACGTCAAGGCGCGCCGCACCGGGGACTCGGGCGCTCGCATCTGGGCGAGAGCGCACGCGGCGCCGCGTCCTCGGCCCTTCCCGTGGACGCCGGCCCGACAGCCTGCGGTATCCCGGAGCCGGCGCCACCCTCGCGGACGGGGCGAACGCCGAGGGCGGCACGAGCACCGGCCATCCGCGCCCCGAAACGGCTGGCCGCCACGCGCGTGGAGGGCGACTCCCGCAGGTACGCTGTTGTCATGGCCACCGCGCGTCGCACCGCCCGCGTCGAGCTCGACGAGAGGCTCGTTTCACGCGCGCGCGCGCAAGCGCGCGACGACGATGACGAGATCATCGAGGATGCCCTCAGCCGCTACCTCCTAGAGCGCCTACTCGACAACACCCAGCAACGCTCCAATCTGGGCGAGGAAGAGGCCACGCGCCTAGCGGTCGAGGAACTGCACGCCATGCGGCGCGAGCGCGACGCCGCTGCGTGACGCGCGCGGTCGTCGACTCCAGCGTCCTCGTCTCCGCGCTCATCAACGAGCATCGATGACGGTGCGCCTGGTGGCTTTGGGCATCGTCGCGGCGCTGCTGTGCCTGCTCGCCTACGGGGTCCTCACGACCGGTCGCGGCAGCCCGCTCGATGCCGCCGTCGCGCGGGGCGAGCGGCCGGCGGCCCCGGCTCTCGCTCTCCCCCCGCTCGAGGGTGGCGGTGCGACTTCGCTGGCCGCATACCGGGGCCGGGTGGTCGTCCTCAACTACTGGGCCTCGTGGTGCACGCCGTGTCGCCAGGAGGCGCCGCTGCTCGAGCGCTGGCAGGCACGGGTCGCGCGGCGCGGCGGGACCGTTCTCGGCGTCGACGCGCTCGACGTGACGACGGACGCGCGCAAGTTCATCCGCGAGTTCCACATCACCTACCCCGTGCTGCGGGACCGGGACGGCGACACCCAAAAGCGCTTCGGCGTCACCGGGTTTCCCGAGACGATCGTGCTCGACCGGCGCGGGCGGGTCGCCGGAGTGCGGCGCGGCCCGGTGGACGACGCCTTCCTACGGCACGTCGTCCCATCGCTACTCAGGGAGCGCCAGTGAGCCGCCGCCTGGCCATCCTCGCGTTGGCCTGCGCGTTGACCGCGACAGCCCCAGCCGCCCTGGCCGCCGGCTGTCCCAAGACCAGCAGGCCGACATCGAGGACGAGGTGATGTGTCTGGTCTGCGGCGTCCCGCTCTCGCTCGCGGACGCACCACAGGCCCAGCGCGAGCGGGTCCTGATCGGCCGCCTCGTGCGCCGATGCGACTCCAAGCAGCAGATCAAGACAGCGCTCGTCGCCCAGTACGGCCCGCGTGTGCTCGCACTCCCCGCCGCCAGCGGGTTCCGGCTCGCCGCCTACCTCGTGCCAGCGCTTGGCGCGCTCGCCGCCCGGCTGGGCATCGGCATCGCCGCCACCCGCCGGCAGCGACGCCGCGGACCGCCAGGGCGGCGGGAGGCCGCTGAGGCCGCGCCTCCGCCTTTCGACGCCCGCGAGGCAGCCCAGCTCGACGCCGAGCTCGACCGCTACCGCGGCCTATGACCCCCCGCACGCCGCGGTACGTTGCGGACGTAGACGTCGAGCAGGCCGTCCCGGTCGGCCGAAGCGCGGCGCGGACGACGCGTTGACCGGCATTCGTCCGAGCACCCTGGCGGGTGGCCGCGGGCCGGACGACTCAAACGGTCGCGACCGCCCACCGCAGGCCGTGACGTCCCACCGCCTACCTGTTGCGGCCACGACACAATTGGCGGCCAGTTGTGGCGAACCGTTCTGTTCGCGGGCTTCCCCGCGGGCGTTATCTCCGGCGCGTGGTGGTGACGACGACGACCGGCCGCACGATCGTGCGCACACGCCGCTACCGGACCTGCCGCCCGTGGGCCGGCCTACCTCTGGTGTCCGGCCAGGTCGAAGTCGGCGAGTCCCGCGGGATCGGTGATGCCGAGCTTGCGTCGCGCGCGCTCCGCAAAGCCGCCCGGGTGTACGCGCGCGACGCACGCAGCGTTCGGGCGAGCCAGGACGTCGAGGGTCGCTCCGGGCTCGGCGTGTCCGACCAGCTGGCCGTCGAGCTCGACGGAGACCGGCGCGCTCGAGGCGAGGACCTCGATGCCCAGATGCTCGCCGTCGGCAAGGACGACTGCCCGGTTGAAGAGGCCGTGCGGCGCGTCCGGGGTGACGATCATGCCTTGCGCGCGCGGGGAAACGAGCGGTCCGCCTGCCGCGAACGCGTAGGCGGTGGAGCCCTGAGGCGTGGCCACGATGACGCCGTCGCTGGCGTACCGTACGAGCAACTCGCCATCGACGCGCAGGCCGAGCGCCGCTTGGCCGCGGCCGGGAACGCGGCTGAGGACGACATCGTTGTAGGCGATCTGCGACGCCAGGCCGGTGTGCTGGGCGGGGAAAAGCGCGAGTCCGGTGCGAGCCTCAACGGTGTAGCGACCGTCGCCCAGCGCGGCCAGCGCGCCGCCCAGGTGCGCGGCGTCGATCTCGGTCAGGTAACCCAGCGTCCCGAGGTTGACGCCGAGGACCGGCGAGCGGTGGGGCGCGGCCAGGCGCAGAGCGCCGAGCATCGTGCCATCACCGCCCAGCGCCAGGACGGCGTCGCAGTCGGCGGCCAGCGCGGACTCAGGCCGGCGCTCGAAACCGTCCGGAAGGCGCCGATCCCCGTCCGCGCCGACGAGTGTCACGGCCATCGCGCCGGCCCAGTCGCCGATCGTCTCGAGCGCGTCGACCAAGTCGCGCTCGGGACGCAGCACGAGTCCAACGCGTCTCACCCCGCGCGGCGCGTGCTCCTCCTGCAGTCGCGCATCGGCCATCGCCTCGCCAGTCAAGCACGCCTCTCGGCTCAGCGCTGGGTCAGCACTCGCCGCAGCCTCTCGCCGGCTCGACCTGCGGGAATCCCCTCCCAGGCCCCGAGCCCGCGGCGGGTCTCGTCCTGGCGGGCGCCGCGCGAAGCGACAGCAGCGCGGTCAGCGCCAGCACCCGCGGCCGGTCGACCAGCGTGGGCGCGCGTAGCCGATCG
>VAWY01000187.1 GCA_005888335.1 Actinomycetota bacterium | reverse complement strand
GAGGGCGCGTCGATCGAGGAGATCGCACGCCGGGTCGAGCGGCATCCGTCGACTGTGTCGTACTGGCTGCGCAAGTACGGACTCCGATCGGCGCATGCGGACAAGCACACGCCGAAGGGTCCGCTCGACCGCGATCGGTTGACGGGACTCGTATCACAAGGCCTGACGACCACGGAGATCGCCGCCGCTCTCAGCACGCATCGGGCGACGGTGCGGCGGTGGATGCGCCGCTATGGGCTCGAGACCCCGCACATGTCCCGTCGACGCGTCTTCGGCGATGCGCGGGTTGACGGCGCCCCGCTCCTGGAGGCGGTCTGTTCGCGGCACGGGCGGACGACCTTTCAACTCCGCAGCGACGGCGCCAGCTACCGGTGCCTCCGGTGCCGGTGCGACGCGGTGTCGAACATCCGGCGGCGTCGCAAGGAGCGGCTTGTCGAGGAGGCGGGCGGGAAGTGCCAGCTGTGCGGCTACGCAACGTACGCCGGGGCGCTCCAGTTCCACCACGTCGATCCGAGCACGAAGGAATTCTCGGTCTCGCAGAAGGGAGTGACCCGGTCATTGGAGCGCGCTCTGGCGGAGGCCCGGAAGTGCGTTCTGCTGTGCGCGAACTGCCACGCGGAGGTCGAGTCGGGACTTCGGACGCTTGTTGCCTAAGATGAGGCGCTCATGCTGCCGATTACATGGCAGCAGGCCCCGATCCGGGGTAGCACAACGCAGCGGTCCGGGGTAGCTCAACGGCAGAGCATTCGGCTGTTAACCGAAGGGTTGTGGGTTCGAATCCCACCCCCGGAGCTCACGCAAGGCGGTCCCGAGCGGGCCGCCTTCGTCGTTCGAGGCGAGGCGCTGACCCCGCCCGCCGAGCGCGTCCTGGGCGCTCGGAGCGGAGGACTTCTACCGCGCTAAGCCCGCTAGCCTGCCGCGCGAGAACGCGGCGACGGGGAGACGGTGACGAGATGGCGGCACGGGCGGCGACCGGGCGAGGGCCCTCTCCCGCGCAGGCGTTCTGCGGCCTCGTCGGCGTGGTCCTGATCGCCGCCGGCGCGCTCGGCTTCATCGGCAACGCGAGCTTCGGCGGCGCCGACCAACGCGGCAGCTTCCTCGGCCTCGACGTCAACGGCTGGCACAACCTTGTCCACATCGCCACGGGCGTTCTGCTGCTGGCCGGCGCGCCCAGGGCGAGCGCGGCCCGCGCGGTGTGCGTGATCTTCGGCGGCGCCTACGCCCTCGTCGCCGTCCTCGGGTTCATCGACGGCAGCGACGTCCTCGGCTTCGTGCCCATCGACACCGCCGACAACGTCCTGCACACGGTGCTCGCCGTCCTTGCGCTGCTCGTCGCCGCCGCACCAGCGCCCGCCGGCGGCCGCGGCGGCCCTCCCGGCGACGGCCGCTCGATCCTCGAGCGCTACGGCGCCGCCTACGACGCCTCCTCGCCCAACCAGGTCTTCATCGGCCTGCGCGGCTCGGCGAGCTGACGCGCGCACCGCCCCGGCGCCGGTAGCGTGCCGCCGCCGATGCCCGGGAGGCCCCTGTTCGCGCTGCTCGTCGCCGCTCTCGCCCTCGCCGCCGCCCCGGCGGCCGGATCCGCGTACACGATCAGCGCCCAGCCCCACGTCTCCGAGGCGGCCGGGTCGGTCACCTACACCGTCAGCCGCACCGCCTTGGAGGCGGCCAACCCGACGATCACCGTCGCCGGCGGCGGTGCGCGCCCGGCGACGCCGGGCGCCGACCTCGGGGCGCCCCAGCCGGCGACGCTGTCCTACGGCGCCGGCGAGACCGAGAAGACCGTCACCGTCCCCATCGTCAACGACGCCGCTGACGAGCCCCCCGAGGACTTCGCGGTCACGGTTTCCGCCCCCGGCGCCACCACCGCGCAGACGACGACCACCATCGACGACGACGACATCACCGTCGACGTCTCACCGCCCGCGACCACGCCCGAGGGCGGCACGGCGACCGTCACGCTGACCCCGCGCGCGGCCAGCGCCCGCGACGTCCGGGTCGACTACGCAACCGTCGCGGGGACGGCGGCTCCCAACGCCGACTTCACGCCCGCCCAGGGCTCGGTCACCTGGCCTGCGGGCGATACCAGCCCACGCACCGTCTCCATCGCGACCGCCCAGGACGCGCTCGACGAGGACGACGAGTCGTTCGGCCTTCTCCTCGCCTCACCGGCCGACACGCTCTCCGCCCCGGCCGCCACGATCACCATCGCCGACGACGACGGCGGCGTCGCCACGACCAGCGCCTCCCGCGGCGACGTCACCCCGCCGCGCCTGCGCCTCGGCCTCCTGCGGACGAGCGGCCCGCGGGTGACGCTGACCGTCCGCTGCCCGCCCGCCGAGCGCGCGTGCCGCGGCCGCTTGACCCTCTTCAACGTCCCCAGCCGCCGCGCTTCGGTCCAGGCGCTGCGCTCCGAGCGCCGTCTGGCCAAGGCGACGTTCCGCCTCGCCGGCGGCAGGTCCCGCCGCGTCGCCCTGCCCCTCTCCGCGGCCACCCGCGGCCTGCTGCGCCGAGCCCACTCTGTCCGGGTCCGCGCCTATGCCGTGACCACCGACGCCGCCGGCAACCTTGCCACCACCAGCCGCGGCGCGACGCTGAGATTCCGCTAGGAGGCCGCGGCGGCGGGCGCCCGCGCCCCCGCGGCGAACGCCTCGACGAGCTCCGCAGCGCGTCCCGCGGGGTCGCGGCCGGCCGCCCACGCCGCGAGCTCGCGAGCCCGCGCGCGCATCGCGACGTCGCCCAGCGCCCGGCGCACCGCCAGGCGCAGGGGTCCCGCCGCCACGAAGCGCCGCGGCACGCGCACCCCGACGCCGGCCCAGTCGACCCGCGCCGCGTTCTCGGCCATGTCGCCCGCGGCGGGGCAGGCCACCACGACGCAGCCCGCCTCGAGCGCCCGCGCGACGGTGCCGTGGCCGGCATGGCACACGACCACGTCGCAGCGCGGCATGACGCGCGAGTAGCTCAGCCACTCGACCAGTCGCGCGTTGGGCGGCACGTCGAGCGCCACGCCCGCCGGGGCCGGCCGCCGGTTCCAGGCGGCCAGGACGCGGACCGGTTCGCCGGCCAGAGCGCGCAGCGTCTCGCGCACGAGGCGGAAGTCCGGGTCGTGCACCGTCGAGGGCGCGACCAGCACGAGCGGCGCGTCGCCGGGCGGCAGCTCGACGTCCTCGCACGGCAGCTCCCACGCGAGCGGCCCGACCACGTGCACCGACGCCGGCCACTCGCGCGGATACTCGAGCTGCGGGAACGTCCCGACGAGCGCGAGGTCCGCGCTGATCCCGCCGTGCACGCGACTCAGCGGCGCCAGCCCGAGCCGTGCCCGCGTCTCGTTGAGCTCCTCACGGCCGCGCTCGAGCCCCGCGCGGGTCACCCGGTCGAGGGCGCCCCACAGCGCCCGCCCGACCGCCGTCCGCGGCCGTCGCGCCCCGATCGCGTACGGCGGCCAGCCGCGCTCGAGCACCGGCCAGACGTGCGGGACGAGCGTCGCCACGGGCACGCCGCGCAGCTCGCCCGCCATCGCCGGGGCGAGCGTCAGGATGTCCGCGACGACGGCGTCGGGTTGCATCTCGTCGACGAGCGGGAGCGTCTCGCGCGCCGCCCGCACGACCGCCTGGTAGGGCTTGAGCGGCCGCTCGAGCGTGGGGAAGACGGGGTACTCGGGCGCGGCCGCGAAGCGCATGCCCTCCGCCTCCACCGCGTCGTGCCAGCGCCGCCACGTCTGCAGCGTCACCTCGTGCCCCCGCGCGGCCAGCGCCCGCCCGAGGGCGAGCATCGGGAACGCGTGGCCGGGGTCGCCGAAGGCGCCGAGCAGCAGGCGCCGCTTCACGCCGCCTCGGCCAGCTCCGCGACGAGCCGCAGCTGCTCGAGCCGCTCGTCCTTCGTGAAGGCGAACGGCGAGACGCCGAGCGTCCCCACGCCCGCGTCGCGGAAGACGCGGATGCGCTCGCGCACGACGTCCTTGGGACCGACGAGCGCGACGCGGTCGATCAGCTCGCCCGGGAGCGCCGCGGCCGCCTCGTCCTTCTTGCCCTCGAGATAGAGGTCCTGGACCTCGCGGGCGGCGTCCTCGAACCCGTAGCGCTGAACGAGCTGGTTGTAGAAGTTCTGCTTGCGCGAGCCCATCCCGCCGACGTAGAGCGCGATGTACGGGCGCAGCGCGTCGCGCGCGCGCTCGCGGTCGTCGCCGATGTTGACCTGCACGGTCGGCGCGATGTCGAAGCCGTTGAGCGACCGGCCCGCACGCGCCGCGCCCTCGTCGAGCTGCGCGCGCAGTCCCGACAGGTGCTCGGGGTCGAGCAGCGTCGGGATCCAGCCGTCGGCGATCTCGCCGGCGAGCGCTGTGTTCTTCGGCCCGATCGCCGCCAGGTAGATCGGGATGCGCTCCTGGACCGGCGCGATCGTCAGCTTGAGCGCCTTGCCCGGCCCGTCGGGCAGCGGCAGCTCGATCGTCTCGCCGCGGAACTCGACGCGCTCGCGCTCGAGCGCCTTGCGGACGACCGCCACGTACTCGCGTGTGCGCTGCAGCTGCTTGGCGAACCGCACCCCGTGCCAGCCCTCGCTCACCTGCGGCCCGCTCGAGCCGATGCCCAGGAGCATGCGCCCGTCGGAGAGCTGGTCGAGGGTCGCGGCGGTCATCGCGGTCATCGCCGCGCTGCGCGCCGGCATCTGGAAGATCGCCGAGCCGATCTTGATCTTCGTCGTCTGTGCGGCGATCCAGCCGAGGATCGTCGCGGCGTCCGAGCCGTAGGCCTCGGCCGTCCACACCGAGTCGTAGCCGAGCCGCTCGGCCTCCTGGACGATCGCGATCTGGTCCTCGGAGGTGAGACCGAGCCCCCAGTAGCCCACGTGCACGCCGAGTTTCATTACGAACGCTCCTCTTCCGGGTCCGAGCCGCGCCCGGTACGCTTGAGCGCGCAACCCTATGCGTTCGCGTCGCTCCGCCCGAGAAGACCTGCGGCTCGCCGTCGAGTGCCTTCCGCGGCGCACGCGCGTGGCGATGCTCGAGGGCGTGCGCTCGAACGACATCATCGTGGGCGCCTACGTCGACCGGAAGGGCGGCGTCTGCCCGATGCTCGCCGCCCACCGCTGCGGCGGGCGCACGGACTTCCTCGCCTTCGCGCACGCCTGGGACCGCTTCACGCACGCCAAGCGCGCACGGCTGGCGACCGAGCGCGAGATCGCCGTGCTGGTCAGCTACCTGGAGGCCTCGCTGCTCGACGAGGACGTCCGCGGCGCCGACGACCTGCGCGGCGCGATCCGCGACCACCAGGCGGCCGCGCGGATCCGCCGCGAGGACGAGGCCCGGCGCGTCGGGCTTGCCTGGCTGCGCCGCGACCGCGACGCCGACGCCGTCCTCGAGCAGCTCGAGGACGTCGCGCGCGACGTCGAGCGCGAGCTCGTCTGACCGACCGCGGCGCCGCTCATCCGCGTGAATTGAGCGCGAATTGAACGATGGCGCCTACCATGCGCCCCCGTGCGACGTCCGCTCGCCTTCGCGCCTCTCGCCCTGATCGCCGTGGCCGCCGCCGGCTGCGGCGGCTCGAGCTCCGACAAGCCGCCCGCCCAGCCCAAGGCGACGGCCAGCAAGAGCGCGTTCCCGGCGGCGAAGGGCAAGACGGTCGACACGCTGCGCGCCGGCCTGCCCGAAGGCCCGATCCTGGCGCCGAGCACCACCTCCTCGCTCGAGGTCGGCCGCAACCGCGTCGGCTTCGCGCTGTTCACGCCCGACAAGAAGTTCGTCACCGACGCCGCCGTGGCGCTGTACACGACCCGGCACGACGGAACCGGCGTGCGCGGGCCCTACGTCGCGCGGCTGGAGTCGCTCAAGGTCAAGCCGCAGTTTGAGAGCCAGACGACGGCCTCGGATCCCGCCGCGGCCAAGTCGGTCTACGTCGCCGACGTCCCGATCCCGCGGGCCGGCAAGACGGTGGTCACCGGCGTGGCGCGCATCGGCGGGCGGATGGTGCGGACGAGCGGCTTCGAGCTGCGCATCCCCGCCCACCCCAGGGGCGGACCGCCCGACTTCGGCCAGAGGCCGCCGGTCATCCACACGCCGACGCTGAGCTCGGTCGCCGGCGACGCTCGCAAGATCGACACGCGCGTCCCGCCCGCCCCCGACCTGCTCAAGGACGACTACGCCAAGGTCGTCGGGAAGAAGCCGGTCGTCATCACGTTCGCGACGCCGCTGCTGTGCCAGAGCCGCGTGTGCGGCCCGGTGGTCGACATCGTCGAGCAGGCACGCGCGGAGACGTCGGCCGACGTCGCCTTCATCCATCAGGAGATCTACAACGACAACCAGGTCAACAAGGGCTTCCGGCCTCAGGTCGTCGCGTGGCACCTGCCCACCGAGCCCTGGACCTTCGTCGTCAACAAGAAGGGGCGCGTGTCCGCCCGCTTCGAGGGCGCCTTCTCGACCGGCGAGCTCGAACGCGCGATCGCGAAGGTGACGCGCAAGACGTAGCTGGGCAGATGGGGGGCATGAGCCTTCCCGCCGCCAGTCCTGAACACACCGTCGTCGTCACCGGCGCGTCGGCCGGCATCGGCGCGGAGCTGTCGCGCGAGCTCGCCGCGCGCGGCCACGGCCTCACGCTCGTCGCGCGCCGGCGCGACCGGCTCGACCGCCTCGCGCGCGAGTTGCCCAACGTCCGCGTTGACGTCGAGCCGTGCGACCTCGCCGACGCGGCCGATCGCGGCCGGCTCATCGAGGTGCTGCGCGGCGGCGATCGCCGCGTGGCCGGCGTGTGCAACAACGCCGGCTACGGGACCGTCGGCATATTCTCCGAGCTCGAGCTCGACCGCGAGGTGGGACAGGTCCGGCTCAACGTCGAGGCCCTCGTCGAGCTCACCGGCGCGTTCCTGTCCGCGATGCTCGAGCGCGGCGAGGGGGCGATCTTGAACGTCGCCTCGACGGCCTCGTTCCAGCCGCTGCCCGGCATGGCGGTCTACGCGGCGACCAAGGCCTTCGTGCGCTCGTTCTCCGAGGCGGTGCACGCCGAGCTCGCGGGCAGCGGCGTGTCGGTCACCGTTCTCTGCCCGGGCTTCACGGAGACCGAGTTCGCGTCCGTCGCCGGGGCCGGCAGCTTCGAGGAGAAGGTGCCGAGCGTGTTCGTCCTCGATGCCAAGGACGTCGCGCGCGAGGCCGTCGATGGCATGGAGTCCGGCGCGCGGACCGTGGTCCCCGGCGTCATCCACAAGGCGCACGCGTTCTACAGCCGCTTCATGCCCAACACGATCCTGCTGCCGATCGCCAAGCGCCTGACCGAGGAGCGCCTCGCGCGGTAGGCGGCGCCGTCACCAGCGACCAGGCCTGTGTGGAGTTCCTGCGCTGGGCGCTGCCCCGGCTGGGCCTGCGCTGGGAGGGCTTTCGCAAGGTGCGCCGTCAGGTCTGCCGCCGGGTCCGGCGCCGGCTCGCCGCGCTCGGCCTCGCCGACCTCGACGCCTATCGCCGCCACCTCGAGGCGCATCCCGAGGAGTGGGCCGTCCTCGAGGGCCTCACGACGATCACGATCTCGCGCTTCTACCGGGACGCGGGGGTGTTCGGCGCGTTGGAGCGCGACGTGTTGCCGGCGCTCGCTGCGGGCCGCTCGCGGCTGCGCGCCTGGAGCGCGGGGTGCGCATCCGGCGAGGAGCCCTACACGCTCGCGCTCGTCTGGCACCACGACGTCGCGCCGCACGTTGGCGTCGCCGCGCTGGAGATCCTCGCCACCGACGTCGACCGGGCGCTGCTCGCCCGCGCCGCCGACGCGCGCTACCAGGCCTCGAGCCTGAAGGACCTGCCGGAGCCGTTGCTCTCGGCCGGCTTCGAGCGCGACCGGAGCGAGTACGTCCTGCGCCGCGAGTACCGGGCGCCCGTCACGTTCCGCGAGCACGATCTGCGCACGTCGCCGCCCGAGGGCTCGTTCGACCTGGCGCTCTGCCGCAACGTCGCCTTCACGTACCTCGCCGCGGACGGCCAGCAGGACGTCGTGCGCCACCTCGCGGCCGCGGTGCGCCCCGGCGGCGCGCTCGTGCTCGGCCTCCACGAGTCCCTGCCGGACCCGTCCGCGGACTTCGAGCCCTGGCCCCGGGCCCGAGCCGTCTTTCGCCGGCGCGCTGTGTCCTGACGCGGCAGCGCCATGGGTGGAGAGATCAAGCCCTAAGGGGGTCGGCGCCGGGGCGGCGATCGCGGAGGCTTGTCGCGTTCGCACACCGACCCCCAAGGAGGGTTTGGCATGAATCTCCGTAACACCTCTCGTCGCCTCGCCGCTGTCGCACTCACCAGCGCCGCCGCCGTGGCGCTGACCGCCGGACCGACCACTGGAGCGGCGTTCGCCTCGGAGCGCGTCGACGCGGGAGCGAGCGCCACGAGCGCGCAGGCCGACTTGTTCCCCATCCCGAGCATCCCGAACATCGACCCGTGCAAGATCGCTCCAGAGATCTGTGCCCCGGCCGCCCCCGTGGGTGGAGCCGGTGGCGCCGCGCCCGCGGACCCCGCCAAGCCCGCGGACCCGGCCAAGCCGGCCGATCCGGCGCAGCCGGCGCAGCCTGCCGACCCGGCCAAGCCGGCTGACCCGGCGCAGCCCGCGGCCCCGGCCAAGCCGGCCGATCCGGTCAAGCCGGCCGACCCCGTGAAGCCGTCCGGCCCGGTCAGGCCCGACATCGACGTCCACGTCACGGTCCCGGCCGCCAAGCCGGCGCCCGCCCCCCAGCCGGTGATCGTCACCGCGCCTGCGCCTGCTCCCGTCCAGACGGCGGCCCCGGCCCCCATCGCGATCCCGGCTCCCGCCCAGACGGCTCCGCCGACGATCAACGTCACGCTGCCGCCGCAGCAGGCGCCTGCCCAGGTCCAGACCGCGCCCGCGCAGACAACGCCGAGCAGAACGGTCATCACCGTCCGACCGAGCTCGCGGCCGCACCGCAAGCACCGCCGGCACCGCCATCACCGGCGCCACCGGCGTCACGGCAGCTGAGCCGCTGACGCGCCGACCGCGCCCGCAGCCCCCGGCTGCGGGCGCGGTCGCGTCATTTTGTCGAGCCGAGCCGCGAGGCCGAGCCGTCGTCCGCCGGCGCGCTAGCGTCGGTCCTCCGGGCCGGTAGCTCAGCGGTAGAGCAGCGGACTCATAATCCGTCGCGCCCTGGTTCGAATCCAGGCCGGCCCATCAGGCGACGGGCTCAGTCGTCGAGCGCGGGGTACTGCGGTGGCGGCTGGCCGACGCGTTGCAGCACGCGGGGGTAGGGCCCGCCGTCGGGCGGTTCGGACTGCCGGAGCGTGAGTCGGACGCGCCACTCGTCGCCGAAGTCGAACACGTAGGCGATCTTCGCGCCGGCGGCGAGGTCGAGCTCTTCGATCGGCACGTCGGCCGTCCGGACGCCGTGATCGGGGACCACGGGCGAGGTGTATTCGGAGTTCTCGTCTCCCCAGAACGCCCCGTCGAGCCAGAAGGAGTAGAGGTGGTCGTCGTACCAGCCGAACGCCTCCTGTATCGCATCGTGGAGGTCGGTCAGATGCTCGTCGGCGCTGACGGCGACGGTGGCGCGCACCCCGCGAGCGTTCACGAGTTCGGCGTCGAAGACGAGCACCGACGTCGATGGCCGTGGAGCGGCTCGGAACGCGATCCCGCCGGCAGGCGTCAGCGCGACATGCGGCCCCAGGAAGCGCGACTGTCCTGGCTCCGGGTCGCGCTCGATCAAGCCGTACGCCTCGCCGCGACGCAGGACGTCGCCGACGACCCACGAGACGTCGCGCTCGGTCACCGGCTCACCGCGCGGTCCGCACCATGGGGCGCGGCTGATCCGCGCGAATGCCGCTGCCGCAAGCGCACTGTGATCTCGGTGCTCGTGCGTGCGCAGCGCGTCGACGATGGCGGCTGCGATCTCTTCGGTGAACGGTTCGCCTGCGCCGAGATCGGCGCCGAGCGTGCTCAGAAGGGTGGCGGGTTGCCAGGCGAGCGCGCGCCCGCGCGCGGTGGCCATCAGCTGACGGCCGCGTCGGCGCAGCAGTCGGACGCGGCGCAGCCCCTCGTGAAGCGCCTGCAACACCGCCACGTCGGCTTCACGGTGAGGCGGACCGAACAGCTCGGCGTTCCACCAGCTCGGCCAGCGCTCCGCGGCGTCGCGTACGACGCTGCGTGCGAGCGCGCCGGTCTGCGTCAACCCGATGCCCCCTTCCCCGCTCGCTAGAAGCCATCGTGCGGGCTCCGTCGCCTCGTCGATGGCCTGCCCTTCTGCGACGACGTTCATGGCCCGGAGGGTAGGCAGCGTCTCGGCGGAAGCGTGATCACTCGCTCGGATCGGCTCCGTGCAGCTCGTCGAGCTCGGCGAGGTCGACCGCGTCGCGGGGACGATCGCTTGCCCGCTTCATCCGCCGAAGGTGAGACAGCGAACAGACCGGAGCCTCGACGCCCGGCGCGATCTCGACCGCGAGTCGGTCGCCGGCGAGTTCCCGAAACGGCGGCGTGCCGGGCATACGGTTGAGGACACGCACCTCTCCGGCCTGGGTGAGCACCTTCAGGCTCACCGGTCGAGCGATGCCCGCGGCGGTCAGCTGGTCGGTGACTGGGTGTTGTCCGCCAAGGTCGCTGAGCACCCGTGCCAGGCGGTCCATGTTCGACCGCTCCGGGTCGGGGACGAGGTCCAGATCACGGGTGGCGCGCACGACGCCATGTGTGCCGGCGGCAAGCCCGCCAACGATGACGTAGCGCACGCCGCCGCGGTTGAGCGCGTCGACGATCCGCTCCGGCTCGAAGCGCTCCTCAGCGTCCACCGCGACGAGGCCCATGAGCGAAGCGCAACGCCGCGCGGCTGGCCTCGATGGTCAGACGAAGTCGCTCCTTCGGGCTGAGCGCGCGGTGGGCCGCGATGCGCTCCGGAGCGTTCCAGGTGGTGCGGGCGCTGTCGGCGAAGGGTGCCGGGCGCGTCTCCATCAGAGTCATGATCGCCCACCGCCAGGACGGCGTGGGCGGCTTCTCACGTCGCCGCTGACGGTCCACCCAGTCGACCAGCTCGAGCAACACGAAGAGGATGTGTTGCCCGATCTGCGCCGAAGGGAGAGGATCATGCTCCCGACGGGCGTAGTCGTAGACCGACGAGCGCGGGATGCCGAGCAGCTCCGCCGCGTTCGCCGCGATCAGCGGCGGCCGCGTCAGGTCGATGCGGCTGGCGCGCGATGGATGAGGATCGCTTCCGTTCATGCCTTGTAGACGGACGCGGCACCCCTCGCTGGCTGTCCTCCGATCGCGACTACGCTGACCGAGAGATGGCGATCGACAAGACGTACGACCTCCAGGCGCAGGGCAAGGAGGCCTTTCTGATCTACGAAGAGGACCTCGAGGAGTCGGCACAGGATCCGTGCGTCAAGGCCTTCCTCGAGGAGTCTTGGGCTGAGTTCAAACGGCTCGAGGCCGAAGGCCGGATCATCTACTGAAGCCTGAGGTGCACTACAGCGCTTCGCTCGAACGCCGCGCCAGGAGCGCACGGCTGCCGGGCGGTCGACCTCAGCGCGCGTACATGATCACGCCCACGCCGACGAGGCAGATGAGGGCACCGGTGATGTCGTGGCGGTCCGGGTGGAAGCCGTCGAAGGCCATGCCCCACAGCAGCGAGCCGACGATGAACACGCCGCCGTAGGCGGCGAGGACCCGGCCGAAGTGCGCGTCGGGTTGGAGGGCGGCAATCGCGCCGTATCCCGCTAACGCGACGGCGCCGGCGAGCGCGAAGAGGATGCCGCGGTCGTCCTTGATGGCCTGCCACATGAGGTACGCGCCGCCGATCTCGGCGATCGCGGCGGCGATGAACAGCGCGATCGAGCGGGCGGTCACGCAGGCATGGTGCCACCGGGCCCCGTCAGGCGGCCGTCGCCGCGGGCCAGCAGTCCGATCGCTGTGGCCGCGCCGAGATGCAGCGCGGCGACGACGCCGGCGAGCACGGCCAGGCCGGTCCGGCTCTCGTCGACCTGGTGGAAGACCTCGCGGACGTCGAGCGCGGCGAACACCAGCATGGCGGCCGCGACGACACCGAGCACGGCCAGGGTCCGCGGGCGCGTCCACACGGCGGCGGCCAGTCCCAGCGACACGAGCGCGGCGAGGACGACGAAGGGGACCGCCTCGATGTTGACGCCGAACGGCTGAAACTCGCCGTGCGTCTCTTGGCCGCCTGCATGTGCGGACTCGCCCTCGCCGCCCGATTCGGCCGCCCGCTTCGCCTCGCTCTCGCCGCCCTCGGCGTGGGACTCACTCGAGCCCTCCGAGCGGGCCGCGGCGGGGGTCTCCGGGTGCGACTCCTTCGAGTTGCGCTCGATCGTCGTCCCGACCACGAACCCGATCGTCGCCAGCACGATCAGTCCGACGACTGCCGCGCGCAAGCTCATCGACACCCGTCCCTTCGCCGGCGATGCAGCGACCAGGCAACGGCGGCGGCGAGCACGACCGCACGGACGATGCCGAGCCAGCCTCCGATGACCGATCCGGCCGCTGCGCCGACGACGGCCGGGCCCGCCGCGCAGCACAGGATCATCAGAACGGCGGCGCCGGCGACGACCGAATCGGAGCGTCTCTCACGCGCGCTCATCCGGGCGTAGCGGCGAAGGCCGCTACGAGCTCGCCGAGGACCGGCGCGGCTTCGGACGGCGCGCTGATCGTCAGCGAGATGGCGTCACCGGTCTCGCTGAGCGTCATGTCGAGAAACGCGCAGCACCATGCCTCAGCGGCCACGATGGCCGCGAGCCGGTCGACGGGCTCGGCGCCGTGACGGAAGCGCAGGACGGCGGTGGTCTTCGTCCGCTCGACGCTGACAAGCGCGGAACGGCCCAGGTCGTTCATTTCGGCCAGTCGCGCGGGCAGCTCGGCTGCGCTGAGCGAGCAGGCGATCGGGAGCTCGGTCGACATGCGGGATAGTGTGCGACTTCAACCCACGTTGAAGTCAAGGACCGACGAGATGGAAGCCACGCTCACCATCGGCGAGGTGGCCCGGCGCGCCGGGCTGAACGCCTCGGCCATCCGCTACTACGAGTCGCGCGGCGTGCTGCCCGAGCCCGAGCGCGAGAGCGGACGGCGCCGCTACACCGAGGAGACCGTGCGCCGCCTGCACGTCATCGATGTGGCCAAGCGCGCCGGCTTCACGCTCGACGAGGCCCGCGTCCTGCTCGCCACCGCCGACGACGGCACGCCGGCGTCCGAGCCGATCCGCGAGCTCGCCCTGCGCAAGCTGCCCGATGTCGACGCCCTCATCGCCCGAGCCCAGGCCATGCGCGACTGGCTGCAGACCGCCACCGGCTGCGACTGCGAGACCCTCGACGTCTGCGCGCTCTTCGGCGACCGGGCGCCCGCTGCGGGGCCTCGCGAAGACGTGGCGCTGAACATCACGCACGTGGACGCAGCCCGAGTTGGCGCAGCCGGCTGAGGTTGTCCTCGACGGCCCCTGCTTCAAGTTGATGTTCTTGACGAGTGCCGAGACGTCGGCGATCTGCGCGGCCGCTCCCTTGACGGTGACCTGGAACGTCGCGCTCGCCGTCTTGCCGGCGCCGTCGGTCGCCGTGCAGGTGACGAAGGTTGTGCCGACCGCGAACGTTGCACCGCTTGGGGATGTGCACGTCACCGGCAACGCGCCGTCGACGTCATCTGTCGCGGTCGGAGCGAGCCATGAGACTGCCGCGCCTGCAGGCGAGGTCGCGTCGACCGCGCGGTCGCCGGGAACGTCCGCCAGCACAGGCGGCGTCAGGTCGACGCCGGCCGTGCCGACACCCGTAAGCGCAACGAGTGCCGTTCCGGCGTTGGAAGAAATCAGAGCCGTTCCCGACTGCGGGCCGAGCCCAACGGGCCTGAATGTCACGGTCATGGTGGTCGTCGCGCCCGGTGCCAGCGACAAAGCGCGAGCTCGCCCTCGTCTTCTCGGAATTCCGCGTCGTCGGAAAGCCGGTAGCCCTTCCCGCTCGAGAAGGCGGCACAGCTCGTGCCCCGCGGAGAGGAGCTTGGTGATCGAAGCCATGCCGACAGCGTCGCGCTCGTCGCGTGACGTGTCAGTCGCGGGAAGTGCCAAGAGCGCTGCGCCTCTGCGGCGACTGACGGCGCATCAAGGGCGGAGGTTCGAATCCTCCCCGGCCCATGGCTCCCGCTGCCGTAGGTCGTCGGGAAGCGCCGCCGGCACGCCGTACCAGCGGCGCTGTCGCAGCAGCTCGCGGAGGCTCGTCCCTCCACCAGCGCGACCGGCGCACGATCTCCGCGGCTTCGCGGCGCAACGCGGCGTCGCGTTGGGCGGCGTTGGAGTCCCGGACCGAGGCCGCGGCGGAGGGCTCGACCGCATATCACCCAACTCTGAGTACAAGCGGTCCGCGAGGTCCGCTGACCGTCACCGACGACGCGGGCGCGAGCGACACGACGCCGGTGACGATCTGCGCGGCGAGGGCGGCCTACGCCGCCGGCCGGATGTTCTGGTTGATGCGGAAGAGGTTCGCGGGGTCGCAGCTCGCCTTGATCCGGGCGAGGCGGTCGTAGTTGTCGCGGTAGCTGGCGCGGACGCGCTCCTGGCCCTCGTCCATCATCATGTTCACGTAGGCGCCGCCGGCCGAGTACGGGTGCAGCGCCTCGAAGTAGTCGACGGTCCAGTCGCGGATCGCGCTCACGTTGGCGGGGTCGGGATCGACGCCGGCGTAGACCGTCGCCCACCGCGCGTCGCGGTAGCTCCAAGGGGTGTCGGACGAGGCGACGTCGTGGGCGGCCCCGTCGATCGGGTACAGGTGCATCGTCGACTGCCAGGTCGGCATCTCGGCGCCGAACCGGGCGTGGGCCGCGACCGCCTCGTCGGGGATCTCGTTGACGAAGTCGGCGCGCCAGTACCACTGGTGGCCGGGCGGGTAGACGCCGTCGAACGCGCTCTGGAGGTCCGCGTGGGGCATCGGCCCGGGCCCGTGCAGCAGCGGCTCGGGGAGCGCGTCGAGCATCGGGGCCATCGCCCGCGCCGCCGCGTCCTCGTCGCCGCCGACGTGGCACCAGACGACGCCGCACACCTTGCGCAGGTGCAGCTCCTCGGGGAACGGCGGCCCGGGGGGCACGCTGAGGAACGCGAAGAAGCCGTTCAGCTCGCGCGGCGCCGCGGGCAGGAACTCGCGGTACACACGGAGGACGTCGGCGGAGTGCTCGATCGCCCACAGCGTCGGCCCGGCGACGACCGTCCCGACCTCGTGCAGCCGGAACTCGAACGACGTGACGACGCCGAAGTTCCCGCCGCCACCGCGGATCGCCCAGAACAGGTCGGGATGCTCGTCGGCGCTCGCGCGCACCTGTTCGCCGCTTGCGAGCACGACGTCGGCCGCGAGCAGGTTGTCGATCGCGAGCCCGTGCTTGCGCGTCAGGTGGCCGAGGCCGCCGCCGAGCGTGAGGCCGCCGACGCCGGTCGTCGAGATGATCCCGCTCGGCGTCGCGAGCCCGTGCTCGCCCGTCGCGCGGTCGACCTGGCCCCAGGTGCACCCGCCGCCGACGCGAACCGTGCGCGCCTGCGGATCGACCGCGACGTCGCGCATCAGCGAGAGGTCGATCACCACGCCGTCGTCGACGGTGCCCAGCCCGGCGCCGTTGTGGCCGCCGCCGCGGACGGCCAGCGGCAGCTCGTGGTCGCGCGCGAAGCGGACGATCTGCCCGACCGCGGTCGCGCTGGCCGGGCGGGCGATCAGCGCCGGCCGACGGTCGATCATCGCGTTGTAGACCTTGCGGGCGTCGCCGTAGCCGGCGTCCTCGGGCCCGACCATCCATCCGTTGAACGCCGAGAGCTCGCGGCGCGCAGACGCCGCGGGAGGCATGACAGTGCTCATCCGTGCTCCTCTTCCGTGGGGGAATCGTCGACGCGACGCTACGCCCGGCGCGAGGGCCTGTCATGACGCGTGCTGACCCATTTCGCTCTCGCTCCCCGAACAGCACCCCGGGCAGCGATGATCAGAACTGACTATGGTCGCGTCGATCGCCGCGATGGACGACCTGCCCGGCTCGCTGCGCCTGACGTCGACGTTCCCGTTCGTCGGGCGCTCGGCGGAGCTGAACACGCTGCGGGCGCTCGTGCCGCGGGCGGAGGGCGAGGGCCGCCGCGTCGTGCTGCTCGGCGGCGAGCCCGGCTCGGGCAAGAGCCGCCTCGTCCGTGAGTTCGCGGCGGAGGCGGCCGACGACGGCGTCCGCGTGCTGTACGGCGCCTGCGACGCGGTCGTGCGCACGCCGTACGGGCCGTTCGTCGAGGCGCTCGACCACCTGGCGCGGACCGCCGATCCGGCGCAGCTGCGGGCCGCGCTCGGCACCGGGGGCGGCGAGCTGACCCGGCTTCTGCCCGACCTGCCGGCCCGGGTCGGCGACCTCCCGCCGCCGGTCGCGGCCGACCCGGACACCGAGCGCCACCGCCTGCACACGACCGTGGCCGGCCTGCTCAGCGGCATCAGCCGGACCCGGCCGGTGCTGCTCGTCCTCGAGGACGGGCACTGGGCCGACACGCCGACGCTCCTGCTCCTGCGCTACCTGGCCCGCGCGGCCGGGAGCGCGCGACTGCTGCTGCTCGCCACCTTCCGCGACGCCGAGGCCGACGTCCCGCAGACGCTCGCCGAGGCGCTCGCGGACCTGCGACGGAGCGACGACGTCGTCCGCATGCGGCTCGGCGGCCTCTCGGGCGAGGAGGTGACCGAGTTCGTCCGGTGCGCCGCGGGCGGCGAGGCGGGCGCCGGGCCGCCCGAGCTCGCGAAGGCGATCGGCGAGCTCACCGGGGGCAACGCGTTCCTCGTCTGCGAGCTCTGGCGCGCGCTCGTCGAGACCGACGCCGTCGAGCTCGTCGACGGCACGCTGCGCCTCACCCGGTCACCGACGGACCTCGGCACGCCGGAGAGCGTGCGCGAGGTCGTCAGCGAGCGGCTCGCCCGACTCGCGCCGGGGACGATCGACCTGCTCGAGCTTGCGGCCGCCGTCGGCGGGGAGTTCGAGCTCGACGTGGTCCGCCGCGCCGCGGGCGTCGCGGACTCCGAGCTCCTCGCCCGCCTCGACGAGGCGCTGCGCTACGGGATGATCGAGGAGCTGCCGTCGCGGACGCTGGCCTATCGCTTCACGCACGAGCTGGTTCGGCGGGCGCTGTACGACCGCCTCAGCGGCGGGCGCCGGGCGGAGCTGCACCTGCGTGTCGGCGAGGCGCTCGAGGGCGCCGAGGCGTCCACCGGCCGCGCCCTCGCCGACCTCGCGCACCACTTCGCCGCCGCGGCGCCGCTCGGCGGCGCCCGGCGCGGTGTCGACTACAACGTCCTCGCCGCCCGCGCGGCGACGAGCGCGCTCGCGTTCGAGGAGGCGGTGGCGCGCCTGCGCGTCGCGCTCGATCTGCGCATCGAGAGCCCGCAGCGCCGCGCGGACGTGCTGCTCGAGCTCGGGACGGCCGCCAACCGCGCCGGCAAGGCGCTCGACGCGCAGGAGGCGTTCAGGACGGCGGCGCAGATCGCGCGCGAGTTCGGGGACACGAACCTGCTGGCGCGCGCCGCGATCGGCTACGAGGACGCCTCCTGGCGGCCGGGGATCGCCGATCGCGAGGCGGTCGAGCTGCTCGAGGAGGCGACCGCGGCGCTCGGCGACGAAGACTGCGAGGCGCGCGTGGGGTTGCTCAGCGGGCTCGCCCGCGCCCTCGACTACCAGGGAGACCACGAGCGCGCGGCCGTGGTGCGCCAGAGCGCCGTCGAGATGGCCCGGCAACTGGGGGACCGTGCCGGCCTCGCCACGCTGCTGACGCGCGCGTACTGGTCGCGCGGGACGCACACGCACGAGGAGATGCTCGCCATGCTCGCCGAGGCCATCGAGATCGGCGACGAGCTCGGGAACGCGGAGATCCGCGCCGAGGCGCTGTCCTGGCGCGCGCCGACGTTCGTGGCGCTCGGCGACCTCGACTCCGCCCGGCGCGAGGTGGCCGCGCTCCAGGAAACCGCCGAGCAGACGGCGCAGCCGTTCATGCTCCACGTCGCCGCGCACTACAGCTCGGCGATCGCGCTGTGCGACGGCCGCCTCGACACCGCCGACGCCATGGCGCGCCGCTCGCGCGACTGGAGCCGGCTGCTGACCGGGCGCGACGCCTCGGGGACCTACGGGATCCAGATGTTCGGCATCCGCCGCGAGCAGGGACGCCTGGCGGAGCTCGCGCCCGTGATCCGCATCCTGGCCGGCCAGCGCGGGAGCACGGGGCCGTGGCGGCCGGGGCTCGTCGCCGTGCTCGTCGAGCTCGGCATGGAGGCCGAGGCGCGGCGCGAGCTCGCGCGCGTCCGCGCCGAGGGGCTCCAGGGCTTCCGCGAGTCGCTCTGGCTGGCCTCGCTGACCTTCCTCACCGACGCCTGCACGGCGCTGCGCGACGAGGCGACGGCTGCGCTCATCTACCCCGAGCTCGAGCCGCTGGCGGGCGCGAATGTGATGATCGGCCAGCTGGTCTCCTGCTACGGCGCCGCGGACCGCTACCTCGGCATGCTCGCCGCCACGATGGGCGAGTGGGAGCGCGCGGAGGAGCACTTCGCGCGCGCCACCGAGCGCAACCGGAGCACGGGGATGGTGACCTGGCTCGGCCATACGCTGTACGAGCACGCCCGGGCGCGGCTCGCGCGCCGCGACCGCGCCGGCGCCGCGGCGCTCCTCGGCGAGGCGGCGGCGGTCGCCGACGCCAGCGCCCTGCCGGCGCTGCTCGCCCGCATCCGGACGCTCGGAGCCTCCGCGCCGGCGGCCGCGCTGCCCGACGGCCTGTCGGCCCGCGAGGTGCAGATCCTCGGACTGGTCGCCCGGGGCCTGAGCAACCGCGAGATCGGCGGCACGCTGTGCATCAGCGAGCACACCGCGGCCAACCACATCCGCAGCATCCTGCGCAAGACCGGCTGCGCCAATCGCACCCAGGCCGCTTCGTATGCCCACCGCCAGGGCCTGGTCGAAGCGTAGGCTTCGGCCATGCCGCTGTACGTCATCGAGCGCGCCCTCGCCGACGAGCTCGACGTCTCCGGCGACGACGTCAGGCTGATCGACGAGATCAACGCCGACGAGGGCGTGCGCTGGATCTTCTCGTTCCTCAGCGCGGACCGGCGCCAGACCTACTGCCTGTACGAGGCGCCCTCGCCGGACGCCATCATCGCCGCGGCGAAGCGCGCGAACCTGCCCGCCGACGCCATCGTCGAGGTCGGCGCGGCCGCGCCCGAGCTGTCTGAGCGCCTGCGCGACTGGGCCGCCTCGCAGCCTGCTCGCAGCCAGACGGGCTGAGCCGGTCCGCGGCCGCGCCGGTGGGCTGCGGGCGCGCGCGCCCGACCCGGCCTAGCGCGCCGGGGCCCTGCGGGCGCGGAGAAGCTTGGTCAGCGCCGTCGGCGCGCAGCGCGCCCGCCTGGATCGTCGCCGTCACCAGCGAGCTGCCGCCCTTGGGAGCCTTGACCGTCAGCACGCCGCTGCGCGACAGCGACCACGCCCGGCGCCCGAGCCGCCTCGAGCCGGCGGGTGATGGCCACGCCCTTGGCCAGCGCTGCGCGGTTGACCACGAGCCGCGACGGCAGGGCGATCCGCACGCCAGCGAAGGTCGCGCTGCCGCTGCGGGGAGCGGGACGGGGACGCAGCTGCCGACCAGGTTCAGCGGCGAGCTGTCGCTGACCGTCTGGCCGGTGTGCGACGTGAACGTCGAGTCGATCGTCGCGCCGGCGCACAGCTGGTTGCCCACGGTGAACAGCCCGTTCGGTCCGCCGTCGATCGTGAGCTCGAACGACGTGACCGGCGCCGCCGGCAGATTGTCGAGCGTCGTGACGAGGCGGTTTCCGCTCAGCGTGGTCGCCGCCTCGATCGGCACCGCGAGCAGGTCGTTGGCGAGCCGCATCACGAGCCGCGGCACTTCGCCGGGACGACGACCGTGATCCGCGCGAGCTCACCGTCGCCGCCGGGCTGGGAGAAGTAGACCTTCCCCGGCGCGTGGAGCGGGGCGGCGCCGTTGCCGACGGCGACGTCGACCGTGCCGATCTGGCTCTCCGGCGGGCAGGCGCCCGCGCGGGCCAGGTCACGGCCGCACATGGGGACCGCGTTGAGCACGCCGAGCAGCCCGTCGGGCAGCGAGACGTCGGCGCCGACCAGGCCGTCGGACCGGTCCGGGAGCGTGATCGTCGCGGTCAGGCTCGTGTCCGCCGCCGCGGTGAACGGGTCGGCGAGCAGTGAGACCGCCGGCTGGAACGCGCGCGGGCCCGAGCACGGCGCGTTGGGCGCGGCCACCGTCGTGCGCCCTCGATGTCCGGGCCGCGCGGGTCGTAGTTGAGGATCTTGCCGCCGACGGTCGGTGTCCCGTTGATCACGACCGTCGCCTCGCCGACCTGGCTGCCGTCCTGCTCGGTGGGGTCGTTGTCGACGTTGGGGCTCAGCAAGGGGAAGTTCGGGTCGCAGAGCTCGACCTCGACGCTGCACCGGTGCGCGGCGTAGGGGTTGCCGAGCTGCCCGGGGGGCGTGTGGATCGTCAGCTTGGCGGCGTGCGCGAACGCGCAGCCGGCACTGTCTAGAGTCCACCCGTCCGCGAGCGAGAGGAGCGACGGGATGGACATCGGCATCGGGCTTCCGAACGCAGTGCGCACGGTGGATCGCCGGGGCATCGTCGAGTGGGCGAGGCGGGCCGAGGAGGCGGGCTTCTCCTCGCTCGGCACGATCGACCGGATCGTCTATCCGAACTACGAGTCGCTGATCTCGCTGGCGGCCGCGGCCGCCGTGACCGAGCGGATCCGCCTGGTGACCGACATCCTCATCGCGCCGCTGCGCAGGACAGCGCTCCTGGCCAAGCAGGCGGCGACGATCGACAACCTCTCCGGCGGCCGGCTCGTGCTCGGACTGGCGGTCGGCGGGCGGCCCGACGACTACGAGGCGGCCGGCGCCGACTTCCATGCGCGCGGCAGGACGTTCGAGCGCCAGCTCGAGGAGCTCGGCCGCCTGTGGGCCGGCGAGGGCGGCGTGGGGCCGGCGCCGGCGAACGGCAAGCGGCCGCAGCTCCTCATCGGCGGCCAGTCGGAGGTCGCGCTGCGCCGAGCCGCCCGGTACGCCGATGGCTGGACGATGGGCGGCGGGACGCCGGACGCCCTCGCCGAGACGCTCCCCAAGCTGCGCGACGCGTGCCGGGCCGAGGGGCGCGACGGGGAGCCGCGCGCCGTGGCCCTCTTCTACTTCTCGCTCGGCCCGGACGCCGAGCGCGTTGCCCGCGACAACATCGGCCACTACTACGCGTTCCTCGGCGACTACGCCGACCAGATCGTGGCGTCCGCGGCCAAGGACGAGGACACGCTCAAGGGCTACCTGTCGGCGTTCGAGCAGGCGGGCGCCGACGAGGTGATCTGCTTCCCGGCGTCGCCGGACCCCGAGCAGGTCGATCTGCTCGCGCGCGCCGTCGGACGCTGACGGCTACGCGAAGTCGAGCACGTCCGCGCCGGCGCTCGGCACGCGCAGCGCGACCTCGTCGTCGGCGGTCCAGACGGCGAGGTCGGCCTCGTCGTCGAGCTCGAAGATCGCGGTGATCGTCGTCTCGCCGATCGGCTCAGGGGCACCGACCTCGAGGCGGCACGCCTTGCCGTCGAGCTCGCAGTCGACGCGGAAGATGCGCCGCGTTGACGGGCGCGACCCGATCGCCGCCCGGAGGGCGCGGGCGGCGCGCTGGTACTCCTCCTCGCCGCGGCGGCTGCCGGCGCGCGCACCGGGGAAGAAGAAGCGCCGGAACGGGCGGTCGGTGTCGCCGATCCCGAAGCGCTCGCGCTCGGCGGCAGTCATCTGCCGCCGCGTCAGCGTGCCCTCGGCGACCTGCTGCTCGATGTCGTCGAGCTTGGCTCGCCGCTTCTGGGCGTCGCGGTCGGAGCGGAAGGACACGTCGGCGCTCCGTCAGAGCTTGGTGACGTTGACGGCCTTGGGGCCCTTGGGGCCCGGCTCGGTCTCGAACGACACGCGGGCGCCTTCGGCCAGCGAGCGGTAGCCGCCGCCGGCGATCGAGCTGTGGTGGACGAACACGTCCTTGCCGTCGCCGTCATCGGGCGTGATGAACCCGAAGCCCTTCTCGTCGCTGAACCACTTGACGGTGCCGGTTGGCATCGCGCGCTCCTCCCGCTCGACCTGAGCGACCCACGCTAGCAGCGCGCAGGGCACCAATCGCCGCTGCTACGGTGAATGGGCGGGCGGACGTCGCCCGCGAGGTTCTCGTCTCACATGGCGCCTCTCGCGGCGCGGTTTGGGGTCAGTCGAATCTCTCCCCGAACACGCGCGGTCCCTCGCCGCGAGAAGGAGCACCATGCCCCCCTCGACCTTCGCCGGCCTCGGCCTGTCCGCGGCCACGTCCGGCGCCCTCGCCAGGCGCGGCCTCGAGACGCCGTTCGCCGTCCAGCGGATGGTGATCCCCGATGTCCTCGCCGGCCGCGACGTGCTCGTGCGGTCGCCGACCGGCTCGGGCAAGACCCTGGCCTTCGGCGCGCCGCTCGCCGACCGCATCGAGGCCACCGACCCCCGTCCGTCGGCGCTCGTCCTCGCTCCGACGCGCGAGCTCGCCGCGCAGATCGTCGACGAGCTGCACGGCGTCGCCCACGCCCGCGCGCTGGCCATCGCCGCCGTCTACGGCGGTGTCGGGATCGTCAAGCAGGCGCGCCTCGCCGCGCGCGCCCACGTCGTCGTCGCCACGCCCGGCCGGCTGCTCGATCTCATCGGGCGCGGCGACCTGTCGCTCGCCCGTGTGCGCCTGCTCGTCCTCGACGAGGCCGACCGCATGCTCGACATGGGGTTCCGGCCGGCGGTCGAGCGGCTCGTGGACATGACGCCGGCCGACCGCCAGACGCTGATGTTCTCCGCGACGCTCGACGGCGAGGTCGGCCGCCTGGCCGCCCGCTACACGCGCGACGCCCTGCGCCACGACCACGCGCCCTCGCCCGAGCGCAGGGGCCGCGTCGACCACCGCTTCGTCCGCGTGCGCCACGAGCGCAAGCTCGACCACCTCGTCGAGGAGCTGCGCGAGGCAGGGGAGGGGCGGACGCTCGTCTTCGTCCGCACGAAGCGCGGCGCCGACCGGCTCGTCAAGCGCCTCGGAGCGCGCGACGTCGAGGCCGTCGCCATGCACGGCAACAAGTCGCAGGCCCAGCGCGAGCGGGCGCTGGCGCGCTTCGAGTCCGGCCGGGTCGGCACGCTGGTCGCCACCGACGTCGCCGCCCGCGGGATCGACGTGGAGGGCATCACCCACGTCATCAACTTCGATGCGCCCGGCGCGCGCGAGGACTACGTGCACCGCGTCGGCCGCACGGCGCGCGCCGGGGCGAGCGGGGTCGGGATCACCTTCGTGGTGGACGACCAGGCGCG
>VAWY01000186.1 GCA_005888335.1 Actinomycetota bacterium | reverse complement strand
GCTTGCCGGCCAGCGCGCCGCCGGCCTTGCCGATCGGCGACCGCACCGCGCCGATGATCAGTGCGTCCAGCGGGGTCATCCGGCGCGCTTGACGACGACGGACTTCTGGTCGGTGTAGTAGTCGAGGGCCTCGGAGCCGTGCTCCTTGCCGTAGCCGCTGGCGCCGATGCCGCCGAAGGGGAGCTCGTCGTAGACCTTGGTGGGCGAGTTGATCCAGGTGTAGCCGGCCTCGATCTCGGCGGCGGCGCGCTCGGCGCGGTCGAGGTTGGTCGTCCAGACCGAGGAGCCCAGCCCGAACGGCGAGTCGTTGGCCAGCCGGATGGCCTCGTCGAAGTCCTTGACGCGCCAGATCGGCAGCGCCGGCCCGAAGACCTCTTCCTGGGCCATCGGCGAGTCGTGCGGCGGATCGACGACGACGGTGGGCTCGTGGAACCAGCCGTTGGCCAGCCGCGGGTCGTCGGGGCGCCCGCCGCCGGTGAGGACCTCGCCGCCGCGCTGCAGCGTCCGCGCGATCTGGTCCTCGATGATCTCCCGTTGACGGCGGGAGTGCATGGGGCCGAGCTGCGCGTTCTCGTCCGTGCCGATCCCGACCCGGAGCTTTGCCGCCTTCTGGGCGATCGCCTCGATGACCTCGTCGGCCACCGACGCGAGGACGTAGACGCGCTTGATGGCCAGGCAGGCCTGCCCGCAGTTGTAGAAGCGGCCCATCGCCGCCGCGCTGGCCGCCCGCTTGAGGTCGGCGTCGTCGCAGATGATCATCGGGTCCGAGCCGCCGAGCTCGAGCGTCACGCGCTTGGTCCCCTTGGCGGCCAGCGCCATGACGCGCTCGCCGGTCGGCGTCGAGCCGGTGAAGGCGACCTTGCGCGTCAGCGGGTGCGTGATCAGCGCCTCGCCGGCCCGCGGGCCGGTGCCGGTGACGACGTTGAGGACGCCGGGGGGCAGGCCGGCCTCGGTGAGGATCTCGGCGAGGCGCAGCGTGGTGAACGGCGTGGTGTCGGCGGGCTTGGCGACCACGGTGTTGCCGCACACCAGCGCCGGGCCGAGCTTGTTCGACAGCAGCGTCGTGGGGAAGTTCCACGGCACGATCGCCGCGACGACCCCGAGCGGCTTGCGCAGGACGCGCCCGTCGACGCCCGGGTCGAGCCCGTGGACGTAGGCGGCGCGGACCTCCTTGGCCAGCCCGGCGTAGTGCTCGAGCGTGTCGGCGGCCTTGCGCAGCTCGATGCGCGCCTCGCGGATCGTCTTGCCCTGCTCGGCGACCAGACCCGGGATCAGCTCCTCGACGTGGTCGAGCAGCGCCTCGGCGCCGGCGTGGAGGATCGCGCCGCGCTCGGCGTAGCCGCGCCGCGACCACTCGCCGAACGCCTGATGGGCCGAGCGCACCGCCTCGTCGACCACGCCGGCGTCGGCGCTCGTGGCGTGCCCGACGAGCTCGCCGGTCCCGGGGTTGGTGATCTCGAGCGTCTCGGGCGCGACCGGCCGCACGGCGCCGTCGACGAAGACGCCGCGCTCGAGCGCGGTCGGGGTTGCGGTGGAGCTCATGCGCCCACGAACTCCGGCGCGCGCTTCTCGCTGAACGCGGTCAGCCCCTCGTTGGCGTCCTGGGAGCGGAAGAGCTTCTCGATGAGCTCGCGCTCCAGCGCCAGCCCGTCGTCGAGCGGCTTCTGCGTGCCCTCGTACACGGCGCGCTTGATCTCCGCGATGGCCAGCGGCGGGCCCGCCGCCAGGCGCTCCATGTGGGCGCGGAACTCGTCCTCACCGGCGAACAGCGCCGACACGAGGCCGAGCCGCTGCGCCTCGTCGGGCTTGACCTGGCGGCCGGTGAGCAGCAGCTCGAGCGCCGGGCCCGTCCCGATCAGCCGCGGCAGGCGCTGCGTGCCGCCGTTGCCGGGCAGCAGGCCGAGCGTCACCTCGGGCGTGCCGAGCCGGTAGCCGCCCTCCGCGGCGTAGCGCAGGTCGCAGGCCAGCGCCATCTCCAGGCCGCCGCCGAGCGCGTGCCCGGCGATGAACGCCACGAAGAGCTTCTCGGAGCGCGCGATGCTCGCCAGCGCCTCGTGGGCGAGGCGGATCATGTCCATGTTGGCGTCGACGTCGTTGGCCAGGAAGCGCTTGACGTCGGCGCCGGCGCTGAAGAACTTCTCGCTCGCGCTGCGCAGGACGACGACGCGCGCCTCGCTGCGGTTGGCCTCGCCGATCGCGCCGGCGAGCTCGCGCATGAACTCGATGTCGTACGAGTTGGCCGGCGGGTTGTCCAGCGTGATCGTGCCGACGCGCCCGTCGGCGGAGAACGTGACGGCCATCAGCTCAGCCCTCCCACGACGACGCTCTTGAGCTCGACGTAGCTGTCGAGCGCCTCGAGGCCGTGCTCCTTGCCGAAGCCGCTGTCCTTGACGCCGCCGAAGGGCAGCTCGTCGTAGCCGTAGTGGATCTGGTTGACCCACGTCATGCCGGCCTCGATCTCCTGGGCCGCGCGATGGATCTTGCGGACGTCGTGCGTCCAGATCGACGAGCCCAGGCCGTACGGGGTGTCGTTGGCCCGGCGGATCGCGTCGGCGAAGTCCGAGTAGCGAAAGACCGGCAGGACGGGTCCGAAGACCTCCTCGCGCACCAGCCGCGAGTCCTCGCCCGGCTCGGCCACGACCGCGGGCTCGAGGAACCAGCCCTTCTCACGGCCCCCGGTGCCGCCGCCGACCAGCACCTCGCCGCCCTTGGCCACGCCGTCGGAGATCTGCTCGAGCAGCTCGTCGCGACCGGCGCGGGTGTGGATCGGGCCCATCCGCAGGCGCGGCTTCTCCGCCTTGACCGTCCCGTCGCCGGGCTCGTAGCGCGCCACGCGCTCGACGAGCTGGCCGACGAAGGCGTCGTAGACGGAGTCGTGGACGAACACGCGCTTGCAGCCCAGGCACGCCTGGCCGGCGTTCCAGTAGCGCCCGATGATCACCGCCTTGACCGCGGCATCGACGTCGGCGTCCTCGCAGACGATCACCGGATCGGATCCGCCGAGCTCGAGCGACAGCCGCTTCATCTGGGGCGCGGCGATCGACGCGACGCGTCGCCCGACCTCCGTCGACCCGGTGAAGGCGACCCGCCGCACGTCGCGATGGCCGACCAGCGCGTCGCCGATCACCGAGCCGCGGCCGGTCACCACGTTGAGCACGCCATCGGGGACGCCGGCCTCGGCGAACAGGCGCGCGACCGCGAGCGTGGCCAGCGGGGTGGTCGCCGCCGGCTTGGCCACGACGGTGTTGCCGCTGACGAGCGCGGGCGCCACCTTCGTGCCCAGCAGCGTCAGCGGGAAGTTGTAGGGCGTGATCGCCGCGCAGACGCCCATCGGCCGGCGCAGGACCTGCCCGTAGGCCGGCCCGAAGGCCGAGGGCAGCTCCTGATAGGCGCCGCGGACCTTCGTCGCCGCCTCGGCGTAATAGCGCACGCCGTGCGCGAGGTGCGCGACCTCACCGCGCGCCTCGGCGACCGGCTTGCCCTGCTCGGAGGTCAGCAGCGCCGCAATGTCGGAAGCACGCTCCTCGATGAGGTCGGCCGCCTTGCCGACGACGTGCGCGCGCTTCTCGGTATCCGTCCGCGCCCACTCCGCGAAGGCGCGCTTGGCCGTCGCGACGGCCAGCTCGACGTCCGCGACGTCGCCGCTCGGCACGCTGCCGACGACCTCCTCCGTCGCGGGGTTGACGACCTCGATCTCCTCGCTGGAGGCGGCCTGTCGCCACTCCCCACCGATCAGCATCGCTGTCTCCACGATCAGTCTCCTCTCGTCGCTCAGCGCGCCACCACGGACCCTCCGGCCCGCGTCACGACGCTCGTGGTCAGGTATCGCCGCCGAAGCTGCTGGTAGTCGTCGGGCGCCATCACGCCCCCTTGAAGGTCGGATCGCGCCGGTCGCGCGCCGCGGCGAGGCCCTCGCGGTGGTCCTCGCTCTGCAGCAGCGCCGTCTGGGCCAGGCTCTCGGCCAGCATCCCGCTGCGCAGGTCGACGTCCGCCGACATCTGGAGCAACCGCTTGGCCGCCGCGAACGAGAGCGGCGCACGCCTCAGCATCTTGTTCACACGCGCGCGCGCGAGCGCGACGACGTCGTCGCTCTCTCCAGCGACCTCGCTGAGCAGCCCCGCGGCGCACGCGGCGTCGGCGTCGAGGTCGTCGCCGCCCAGAGAACCTCCTTGGCGCGCGCGAGGCCGACGAGCTTGACCAGCCGCGTCAGCCCGCCGTGCGTCGGCACCAGCCCGACGCGCCCCTCGCGGAAGAGGATGCGCGCCGAGGGAGAGCCGACGCGCCAGTCGCAGGCGAGCGCGAGCGCGAGCCCGGCCCCCGTGACCACGCCGTCGATCGCGGCGACGACCGGCTTCTCGAGCCGCTCGATGGACTCGACCAGCTCGGTCAGGCGATGCGAGACGTGCCGGTAGACGCGCGCGTCATGCAGCTCGTCGAAGCGCGCGAGGTCGCCGCCGGCGCAGAACGCTCCGCCCGCGCCGGTGACCACGACCCCGCGCACGGCAGCGTCGGTGGCGGCGTCGTCGAGCGCGCGGGCGAGCGCGTCGCGCAGCTCGGGGTCGATCGCGTTGCGCCGATCGGGCCGGTTGAGGACGAGCGTGAGCACGCCGCCCTCCCGGTTCGCCAGCAACGTGGGCTCCACAGCGCTTGACCGCATGCGAGAGAGACTATATCGTGTCGTCCGTAAGTCAAGTGTCATATGTTGATCACTGTGCCGTCCACCGAGGAGACCTACCGATGACGCCCACCGACCTCCCGGTCGAGGAGCTCGCTCCCCGCACCGAGGACGAGGTCCGCGAGCACCTCGCCGCCGGCAAGCTCGTCGAGGGCCTGCAGCACATGTCGCCCGAGTACCTGCGGGGCATCCGGCGCATCCTCACCGTGTCCGCCGACACCGAGCTCGTCAGCGCCCCCGCCTACCTGCGCGCCGCGGCCCACGCGCCGGCGCTCAACAACTTCGGGTCGGCGGTGTCGATCGTCCAGGACGAGCTCGCCCATGCCCACATCGGCTACCGCCTGCTCGGCGACCTCGGCGTCGACATGAACGCGCTGATCTACGAGCGCGAGCCCAAGGCGTTCAAGTACCCCTACGCCTTCGACGTCGCCCTCGACTCGTGGCACGAGCTGGTGCTCGCCAACGCGCTCTACGACCAGGCCGGCTTCGTGCTGCTCTCCGACGTGCACCACTCGAGCACGTTCGGCCCGTGGAAGCGCGCGCTGGCCAAGGTCGACAAGGAGGAGACCTTCCACCTGCGCCACGGCCGCACCTGGGTCAAGAAGCTCAGCGCCGACCCCGAGCACAAGCGCCGCCTGCAGGCCTCGCTGGACTGGATGTTCATCCTGACGCTCGAGTGGTTCGGGCTGCCCGACGAGCGCAAGCACCATGGCATCCAGCTCGAGTACGGCTTCAAGGGCATGACCAACGACGAGCTGCGCCAGGCCTGGATGGCGGAGGTCGTCCCGTTCATGGACGAGGTCGGCCTCGACGTCCCGGCGCACTGGGACGACGAGCAGCAGCGCTGGGCGATCGACTGCCCCTTCCCGGCGCGCTTCGACGCCGAGCGCAAGCAGTGGCTCCTCGACGACGGCCCGATCTCATGGGACGAGGTCATCGTGCGCTGGAAGGATCGCGGCCCGATGAACGACGACTACGTCGCCCGGCTGCAGAAGGGCTACCGGTCGCGCATGGCGGTGGCCGCATGAGCGCCACACCGCTGATCTCCCGCGAGCAGGCGGCCGCCGAGGCGCGCGCCGCAGGCCCGCTGACGCCGGCGCAGGAGGTCGAGGCCCGCCTGTGGACCGCGCTGCGCGACGTCGAGGACCCGGAGATCCCGGTCTCCGTCGTCGGCATGGGACTGATCGTGTCGATCGCCTACCGCGAGGACGAGCGCGCCGTCGATCTGGAGCTGACGTTCACGGCGATGGGCTGCCCGGCGACGGACTTCATCGAGGACGACATCCGCGAGCGCCTGCTGGAGGAGCCCGACGTCGACGAGGTCCGCATCGAGGTCGTCTGGGATCCGGTCTGGACGCGCAGCCGCATCCGCGAGGAGGCGCGCGCCACGATGCGCCGGCTGGGGATCGTCGCATGAGTGACGTCGACCGCAGGTCCGAGCTTGCGAGGACCGGAGGGCGAAACATCGAGACCGTCTGGGAGGTCTTCGCCCGCCAGTCCTACGAGGAGCCGCTGCACCACGTCGGCGCCGTCACCGAGGACGACGCGGACCTGGCCGTCGTCTCGGCGCGCTCGATCTACGACGAGCAGCCGTGGATCGAGATGATCATCGTCCCGCGCACCGCGATCAGGGAGGCCATCAAGGCATGACGACCGCCACGACCACCCCCGCCGGCTCGACCGAGGCCGCCGCCACGGCGTGCATGGCCTCGTCAGCGCGCCGACCCTCGAGTCGGCGGTCGCCGCCGCCGCCATGGCGCAGGACGAGATGGGCCACGCCCGCTCGACGTACCCGGTCCTCAAGGCGCTCGGCGTCGACGCCGGCGACGAGGGACTCGAAGGACGGGGCAACCGCCTGCAGATCCTCGACGACGAGCTCCCGGACTGGATGGCCTTCATCGCCGCCAACCTGCTGATCGACGGCGTGCTGACGACCTTCGTCGCGGCGTGCGCCGACAGCTCGATCACGCCGCTGGCCCAGCGCGCGCGCAAGATCCTCCAGGAGGAGGGCTCGCACCGCGTTCATGCCGAGGCGTGGGCCAAGCGCCTGTGCCGCGCCGGCGGCGGGCAGCGCGACGCGCTCCTGGCAAGGCTCCACGAGACCTGGGAGCACGCCGGCCGCTGGGCCGGCCCGGCCAACGACCCCGGCTTCCGGGCCGCGCTCGAGCTCGGCATGGTCGCGCGCGACCCTGCCTACCAGCGCCAGCAGATGCGCTCGTGGCTCGCCGAGCTGCTCGGCGCCGAGGGCGTGACCATCTCCCTCGACGAGCCGACCGACTGGTCGCGCTGGGATCCCGGCAAGCGGCGCTGGACACCATGAGCCTCCCCACGTGTCCGTTCTGCGGGGCCGGGACGGTCGAGCGCGTCGGCCAGTGGGGCGGCCAGATCATCACCGCCCAGTGGCGCTGCCAGGCGTGCAACACGTACTTCGAGGCGCTCCGCGAGGACTTCGACGACCCCGTGCCGGCCGACCCGCGACACGAGCGCCGGCCCTAGGCCGCGCTGCGCAGGGCCTCGAGCGACCGGAAGTAGTCCTGGGCAGTCTCGTGCCAGAGCGCGTGCCGGTCCTCGAACAGGTCGTGAGCGCGTCGGCGCGGCCACGCCGGCGGAAGCATCTCCTCGGGGAGATCCGGGTCGAGGAACGGGAACTTGCGCCACTCGTGGACCAGCAGCGTCTGGGCCCGGAACACGGCCTCGGGTGCCTTCGGACGCTGATGCGAGAACGTGTCGATGAACTCGCGGTACGCCGCGGCGACGGCGTCGAGATCCCACGCCTCCGAGATCAGCTTCTCCGGTTCCCCGAGCGTGCCGAGCTGGGCGCGGAACGAGAGCATCTCGGCCACCGAGCCGTCGCCCGAGAGATCGCGCAGCTCCTCCTCGCGCTCGACGTGCGGCGAGATCCACAGGCCGCCCCCGAGCGAGCCGAACCCGGCCCACGCCAGCCGGGTGCGAACCTGGTGGCGCACCTCGCGCCGCTCCTCCGGCACCCGGAGCGCCACGAGCAGCCACTGGCCGTCCCACGGCCATGGCTCCCCGAACCCGTAGATGCGCTCGGCGCCGGTCCGGAGCATGTCGGCGGTCTCGTCGGTGAGATAGACGCGGGAGCGTCGCCCATGCCGCTCCGTGCGCAGCCAGCCGCCGGTGACGCTGCGGGCCAGCGCCTGGCGCGCCGCGTGCGTCTTGTAGCCGAGCGCGGCGAGCGCGTTGGCCAGCGTCTCCTGCCACACGCCGCCGGGGAGCGGGAGCACGTACTCACCGAGAACGGTGAGCAGCACCGACCGCGCGGCCGGCGCACCGACGGATCGGCGGCGGAACTGATCGCTCACAGGAGAGGCATCGTACATGCCGCGTACCATCGTCAAGAAGATGTCGCATCCTGATCCGCTCCCGGATCCCGCGCGCGTGACGTTGCGGCGGCGCATCGAGTGGATCGACACCGACGCGGCCGGCATCTACCACTGGACGACGGCGTTCCGCCTCGCCGAGGCCGCTGAGGCGGCGCTCCACACCGCCCTCGGGATCGCCGATCAGACCTTCGGCGCGACCCCTCGCGTCGGGGTGGCGGCGGACTTCCGGCGCTCGCTGCGCTTCAACGACGCGGTCGACGTCGAGCTGGCGGTCGATGGCCTCGGCCGCAGCTCGGTGCGCTACGCGCTGACCATCGCCGGGGCCGACGGAGTCGCGGTGTCCGGACATCTCACGGCGTGCTTCATCGACCGGTCCACGGGTCGCGCCGCGGCCTGGCCGGACGGCATCCGCGAGCGCCTGGCGAACGGCGGGCCGCACGAGGCCGCCGCGTAACGCTGTTCGGTCGCGCGTCGAGCAGCCGCAGCGTCTGGTCAGCGCGCCGCGGCGGTGACGCGGTCGTCGAGCCCGAGCGACCGGGCGCGCGCGCGGGCCGGCCCTGGGTCATACGGCGCGCGCTGCCACGTCGCCGTGTGCCGCGCGAGATCGAGCAGGAGCCAGAACGCGCCGTCGGCGGCCTGAGCGTCGAGGGCGTCCCACCAGCCGAGGCGTGGCGGTTCGGGTGCGCCGACGGCGCCGGGGTTGAGCAGCCATTTGCCGGTGGAGATGTCCAGCGGCACGTCCGGGGTCACCCTCACTCGCCGCGCGGCGCCGCCGGGAGTCTGCTGCCAGGCGCCGGGGGCATGCGTGTGGCCGATCAGTCCCAGCTCGGCGCGCTGGACGGACAGACACGCGCCCGCGTTGGAGGATCCGACGAACTCCCAGACCGGGTTGCGCGGGCTGGCGTGCCAGCACTGGACGCCGTCGCGGCGCGCGGCCGGTTTCCGCGAGCGCAGCCACTCGACGTCTGCGCCGGCGAGCCGCCGGCAGGCCAGCTCGATCGACCGGAACGCGGGCGATCCTGGCTCTGCGAGCCGGGCGGGCTCGACGGCGCCGGTCGCGGCGTAGTCGTGGTTGCCCATCAGCGCGACCGCGCACCGTTCGCGGACACGCGCGACGACGCGCTCGGGGTCCGGCCCGCCGCCGATCATGTCGCCGAGCGACCAGAGCTCGTCGACGCCGCGCGCGCCGGCCGCGGCGATGACCGCCTCGAGCGCATCCGCATGCGCGTGCACGTCGGCGAACACCGCCACGAGCATGCCGAAACGGTAGACCCCGCTTCCGGGCTGGTGCTACGGCAGGCGGAGGACGTGTCCGCGGCGCGGGTCCACGTCGCCATCGACGAACGCGAGCCAGACGCGCTCGACGGCTTCGGGGCCCTCGCCGTGCTCGATCTCCATCCAGTCGCCGAGTTGGCCGAGGAACTCGGCCCACGCCTCGCCGAGGCGCCGTTGCAGTCCGCCGGGGCCGAGTTCGGCCGTGAGGCGCTCGATGTGGGTCGGCGCGAAGAAGAACTCGGGTGCGGGTCCGGGGAGGTCCGACGCGCCGGCCAGCCGCTCCCAGTGCGTCGCGCCGACGACCGCGGAGTGACGCAGCCGGTCGGCGGCAGCGCGGTGCACGGCCTCGCGCACGGCCGCATCGCCGGCCATGTCGACGAAGACCAGCGGCTCGTCACCGTCGGCGAGGGCGTCGATCTCGTCGTAGGTCAGGATGCGGTCGTACACGTCGAGGGACTCGACGAACGCGCGGTTGCCAGGCGACGTCAGCCCGACCACGCGAGGCCCGTCCTCGGCGCGGGCGAGCAGGAACGCCAGGCCGTAGGCGGTCTTGCTCGACGCGCTCGACAGCACGATCGCCTCGGCGCCGAAGTGCCCGTGATCGCGGAGGAAGGCCTCGATCAGAAACGACGTGGCGAACAGGGGGCGCAGCAGCAGCGTCTCGTCGAGGTGCTCGGCGTCCGGCGGCGTGCGCAGGTACTGGTTGTAGACCGACGGGAGGTCGCGTCGGTGCTCGGCGCCGTCCACGAAGCCCGCGCCCGACGGCGTGGGTCGCAGGGTCACGTAGGTCGACATCGGGAAGTAGCCGTAGAAGCGCTCGCCCACCTCGATGCCCTCGACACACGAGGCGACGACATCGCCAAACCCCCACACCGGCACGCGGCCCCATCCTTCCTCCGCGGCGGGAAAGAACTGCCAGTAGGACATCGCGTCGCCGAAGGCGCCGTAGGTCACGTTGTTCGCGCTGAGGCCGAAGCGATCGACGCGCAGCTGGACCTCACCAGCGCCGACGGCGTCCGCGTGCTGCTCGCCGGCCGTGATCCGCGTCGCCCGCAGATCGTCGCGCCGAACCTCGAAGTCCGCCATGGCACAGATCCTCGCTCAGCGCAGCAGCCGGATGGTGTCGGTCGTGCGCCCGTTCTTGCCCGTGACCGAGCGCAGCGTGCCGCGCGCCCCCGCGTAGGCTCCGGTTCCGCCGGTCACGACGGCGTTGAGCGTGCTCGGCTCGCCGACGATCGCCGCGCTGACGCTCAGCTGCCCGAGCCGGAGACGGAACGCGCCGGTGCAGGCGAGCTCGGCGCTCTGGGGAACGCCCGGCCTCGTGACGACGCACTGCACGGCCACGCGTCCCTGCGGACGCCGCTTGTCGTCGGCGACCGGGACGGAGAACGCCACGATGTCACCGACGGAGAACGCGCGCGGCTGGCCCTGACGGCTGTGCGTCGTCTTGGGCGGGTTGTCCACGACACCAAAGCTGCCGCCGGGCAGTTCGGTCAGCTTCAGCGTGCGTGCGTCCGGCGCCTTGCCGCCCGCGGTGGCGACGACGATGGTCACGGCGATCGTCGCGGCGGCTCCTGCGGCTGCGAGACTCTTCATCGCAGGCCTCCTCTTGCTCTTCCTCCCGATGCGGGAGGTCGAGCCCGACGCTACTCCCCCCTGAGCGCGCGGGCGACCGGCGCGCGCGTCGAGCGAGCGCTGGCTGCCTGCCGCGAGCGCTACGGTCCGCGGATGATCAACCCGGCCGGCGTGGCGCGCGAGGTCATCCTCCACGGCTGGCCGCGCTACGTGCGTCCCCTGCTGGCGGAGGTGATCCGCCGGCCGGGGATCCGCGAGGTGCTCCCGGGCGTCCATCACTGGACCCGCGTGCATCCGCGGATTCGGTTGCCGGTGAGCTCGTACTACGTCGAGCCCGCCGGCCTGCTGATCGACCCGCTCCTGCCGCGCGAGGGGCTCGAGTGGTTTCGCGGTCGCAGCCGCCCGCGACAGGTCGTCCTCACGATCCGCCACCACCTCCGCGACGGCGAGCGCTTCGCCGAGGCGTTCGGCTGTGAGCTGCGCTGTCACGAGGCCGGCCTGCACGAGTTCGCGCGCGGCCCCGCGGTGAGGGGCTTCAGGCCGGGCGAGGAGCTGGCCCCCGGTGTCACCGTCGTCGAGGTCGACGCGATCTCGCCCGACGACGCCGCGCTGCACCTCGCGTTCGGACACGGCGCGATCGCGTTCGGCGACGGCCTGACGCGGCCGGGCGGCGGAGGTCTGGCCTTCGTGCCGGACTTCCTCATGGGCGACGACCCCGCGGCGGTGAAGGGCGGCCTGCTCGACGCCTTCGAGCGCATGCTCGACCGCGACTTCGACACGCTGCTGTTCGCCCACGGCGACCCGCTCGTCGGCGGCGGCAAGCGCGCGCTGCGCGAGTTCGTCGAGCGCCGTCGCCGATCAGGCGTCTGAAGCGGCCACCCGCCGACGATGGTGCCGCGCGGTTACCGCCGCTTCGGCGCTTGCACGTCAGCGGCGATGATGGATCGGGCGAGGTCGCCCAGGCCGAGCGGCGAGCGTCCGAGCCGTCCCGCGGCCTCGTCGGACTGAGCCGTCGCGGGACGATGGCGCCTCGCGGCCGCTGCCGCGCGGAGTTAGGGTGGTACCGAGCGGCATGACGCGACGGGCCACAGTCGCCGTGATCGGAGCGGGATCGTGGGGAACGACGGTCGCGTCCGTCGCGGCTGCGAACGCGCCGACGGTGCTCTGGGCGAGGCGCAGCGACCTGGCCGACGAGATCAACCAGGCCCACACCAACTCCGCGTACCTGCCCGATCTCGGGCTGCATCCCGGCCTGCGTGCGACGAGCTCGATCGAGGAGGCGGCCGCCAGCGCAGACGTCCTGGTCATGGCCGTTCCATCGCACGGCTACCGCGCCGTGCTCGAGTCGGCGGCCGACCACGTCCGGCCCTGGATCCCGGTGGTGAGCCTGGTCAAGGGCCTGGAACGCGGCACCAAGCTGCGGATGACCCAGGTCGTCGAGCAGGTGCTGCCCGGGCATCCGGCGGGCGTGCTGTCGGGCCCGAACCTCGCGCGCGAGATCATGACCGGGCACGCGGCGGCGGCGGTGATCGCGATGCCCGACGCGCGCATCGCGATGCCGCTGCAGGACATCTTCAAGGCGCCGATGTTCCGCATCTACCGCAGCACCGACGTCGTCGGCGCCGAGATCGCCGGAGCGCTGAAGAACGTGTTCGCGATCGCCGCGGGCATGTCGACCGGCCTCGGCACCGGGGACAACACGCGGGCGCTCGTGATCTCGCGCGCGATCGCCGAGATGACGCGGCTCGGCGTCGCGATGGGCGGCGATCAGCTGACCTTCGCGGGACTGGCCGGGATGGGCGACCTGCTGGCGACCTGCATCTCTCCGCTGAGCCGGAACCGCCGGGTCGGCGAGGAGCTGGCCAAGGGACGCTCGCTCGACGAGATCACCAAGGAGATGAACATGGTCGCGGAGGGCATCAAGACGAGCAGCGTCGCCCGTGAGCTCGCGGACGAGCACGATGTGGACATGCCGATCGTCCGCCAGGTCGATGCCGTGATCAACGAGGGCCGGACGCCGGCGGAGGCCTACGACGGCCTGCTGCAGCGCGTCCCCAGCACCGAGTTCCAGGGAGTCGGAGCGTCATGACGGTCACCGGCGTGCCCAGCACCAACGAGGAGGCGTGGGCCCTCGCCGGCCGATGGGGCACCGCGCGGTACATGACGCCGTTCGAGGCGCTCATGTGGCGAGTCGAGGAGGACCCGCGGCTGCGGTCCACGATGACCATCGTCTACCTGCTCGATCGCGCGCCGGACTGGGGGCGCTTCCTCGCGGCGCACGAGTGGGCGACCCGGCTCATCCCGCGCATCCGCCAGCGGGTCGTCGATCCCCCGTTCGCGCTCGGCATGCCGACCTGGGTGCTCGACGACCAGTTCGACCTGAGCTTCCACGTGCGCCGCGTGCGTCTCCCCGAGCCGGGGACGCTGCGTCAGCTGCTCGACCTTGTCGCCAGCGATGCGATGGCCGGGTTCGACCGCTCGCGGCCGCCGTGGCGCGCCTCGCTGGTCGAGGGTCTGGAGGGGGACCGGACGGCCTATGTCCTCAAGCTGCACCACAGCCTCACGGACGGTCAGGGCGGCGTCCAGCTCGTCGGGCTCCTGCACTCGCGCAGGCGCGAGCCGTCGCCCGACAAGCCGTTGCCCGAGCCGCCGGCCGCCGAGCACGCGTCGGCGCTGAGCGTGCTCGCCGAGCAGGCGGCCGGCGCGCTGCGGTCGGCGCCGGGCGGTGCGCTGCGCCGCGCCGCCGGCGGCCTCGCGGCGGCGGGTCGCACCGTGACGCGCCCGGCGGGAGACCTCGCCGACGGGGCGCGCTTCGCGCGCTCGCTGCAGCGGATCCTCTCGCCGCCCCCCGTGGACCCGTCGCCGCTGCTCGCCCAGCGCAGCCGGTCCTGGCGGCTGGACGCGATCGACGTCCCGCTCAACGAGCTCAAGGCGGCGGGCAAGGCGGCGGGAGGCTCGCTCAACGACGCCTACGTCGCGGCGCTGCTCGGCGGCTTTCGCCGCTATCACGAGCAGCTCGGAGCCCCGATCGACGAGCTGCCGATGGCCATGCCGATCAGCATGCGCCGCGGCGATCACCCGATGGGCGGCAACCGCTTCGCCGGTGCGCGCTTCGCTGCGCCGGTCGGCGAGCCGGACCCCGCGGAGCGGATCCGGCTCGTCCACGAGTTCGTGCTCACCGCGCGCGAGGAGCCGGCGCTCGACGTGTTCGGGCTGCTCGCGCCGGCGCTCAACCGACTGCCGATGGCCCTCGTCGCGCGCGCGTACGCGGGCCAGACGACCAAGCTCGACCTGCAGGCCAGCAACGTCGCCGGCCTCCCGTACACCGCGTACATCGCGGGCGCGCGGATCGACCGGATGCTGCCGTTCGGTCCGCTGCCCGGGTGCGCCGTGATGGCGACGCTGCTGTCGTACGCCGGGACGTGTTGCATCGGCTTGAACACGGATCCGGCCGCCGTGACCGACCCCGAGCTGTTCGTCGCCTCCGTCGAGGAGGGCATCGACGAGGTGCTCGCGCTGGCTGACGGCTCAGCGCGCGGCGCGGACGGGCGCCGGCCGACGACGAACTGAGCCGTTCGAGCGTCGCCGCCGCGCGGCGTTGGGCGCCTCGCCGGGCCAGCGCGCGAGCGTCGCCTCGAAGCGCGCGCGGACGGCCGCCACGTGCTCGTTGAGGTCCTCGACGCTCCAACCCTCGGTGGCGATCGGCGCGAGCACCGCGACCTGCAGCGTGCCGGGGTGGATGACCGCCTCGCCGCGCCACATGAGCTGGCCCGCGTTGCGCAGCACGACGGGCACGATCGGCACGCCGGCCTGCATGGCGATGTGGAAGGCGCCCTTCTTGAACGGCCGCAGGCGAGGCGTCGGCGTGCGGGTGCCCTCGGGGGCGATGGCGAGCGACGTCCCGTTGCGGAGCCGCTCGACGACCGGCCGCAACGCGTCGCGCGCGGCGGCGGAGTTGGCACGGTCGATGTAGACGACGTCCAGGAGCGCGCCGATCGGCGCGAAGCGCGGGTCGCGCGCCGCCTCCTTCTTGGCGATGCCGGTGAAGTCGCGGCGCAGCAGGCTGCCGAGCGCCAGCGTGTCCAGCGAGCTCTGGTGGTTGAAGACGAAGACGGCGGGGCGATGCGACCAGAGGTGCTCCTCGCCGACCACGTCGAGGTCCACCCCGGCGAGCGCGAGCGCGATGTCGGAGCCGACGCCGGCGGCCAGGTTGGCGGCGACGCGCCGGCTGCGGTTGAGCAGACCCGCGCCGACCCCGACCGCAGCCGCCGCGCCGACGCCTGCCAGGGCGGCCGCCGTCCGTACGATGGGCACGACCCGGCCCGCCGAGCGCGGCGTCAGGTACGTGACCGGCCAGTCGCGATCCCTGGCCAGCCGCGCCAGGCCGGGCTCCGGGTTGAGCGGGCGCGGCTTGCCGACGGTCTCGAGGAACGCCTCGTCCTCGTCGCCGTTGCCGTAGCCGTAGCTGCGGGCGAGGTCGATGCCGCGCTTCTGCGCGAAGTCGCGGACCGCGTCCGCCTTGCCCGACCCCCAGCGCACCGGCGACGCGAGCTCGCCGGTGAAGGCGCCGTTCATGACCTCGACCTCGGTGCAGAGGATGTTGTCGATCAGCAGCTCGGCGGCGAGCGGCGCGACCTGGAAGCGCGTCGCCGACGAGGCCAGCACGACGGTGTGGCCGCGCTGCCGGTGCGCGTCGATGATCTGGAGGGCCTCCGGGTAGAGCATCCCGGCGATCCGCTGGACCATCAGCCGCTCGGCGAGCTGCTCCATGTCGTCGACCGGCCGGCCCTTCCAGACGGCCACCGCCGTGCGCATCAGGCCGTCGACGTCGGCGCCGCGCAGCCGCATGTCGCCGACGGCGAGCAGGGTCCGCGCGAGCTCGCCGGGACCTACTTCTCGCGCGCGCAGGCGCGCGCGATAGAACTCGTTGCCCGAGTAGCCGGCGATCAGCGTCCCGTCGAAATCGAAGAACGCGCCGGTGCGCCGCCCGCGGGGGCTGGCGCGGATCTCGGCGAGGCGCGCCTTCAGACCTGCCACGATCGCCCTCGCGCGACGGCGCGGATCATGTCGACGCGCCGCAGGATCTCGGCGACCTCGGCGGCGAACGCATCGCGCCTCGCTCGCACCTCGTCGCGGCCGGGATCGACCAGGTCGCGGTTCGCCGCGAGCTGCAGCGCCCCGCGGAACAGCTCCCGGGAGACCGACTCCGGGTCGTGCAGGCGCTGCTGCATCGCGTACTGGCGCCCCACGCCGAGGCACTCGCGCACGAACGCGTCCTCGTCGATCTCGCGGCGCGGATCGCGCGCGGCGAGGCGGTCGGCGACGAGGCCGTACGCCTCGAGGAACGGACCGAGGACGTGCGGCGCGAAGAGCACGGGCGCGCGCTCGAGCACGTCCTCGATCTCCCGTGGCTCCGCCGCGCGCTGCTCCCAGCCGGGATCGAGGATGGCCAGCTCGGCGCGCAGGTCGTCGGAGAAGACGCGCTTGCGCGGGAAGAAGAACTCGAACTTGAGCAGGTCGCGCAGGCGCACGGCCTCCTGCCAGAACTCGTCCGCTCGGTCGGCGAACTCGCCGGTCGCGGCGTGCACCAGCGCGAGCTCGGTGATCGCGCGCGTCACGAAGTGGTGGACGGCGTTGTTGCGGTAGAACGCGACCTCGACGTGCTTGCCCGGCGCGACGGCGTACACGGGCTCCGTGCCGCCGGTGAACTCGGTGACCACGCCTTCGCGCACGAGCGTGCCGAGCGCGCGTTTGACGACCGCCGCGTCGCCGGCCCTGACGACGGTCGGGATCCCCCGGGCCTCGACGTAGTCCAGCACGGGGCCGATCAGTGCGCTGCCCTCGTCGTAGGTGACCGCGCCGCCGTCGCCGCCGAGCAGCGCCAACGCCACGACGGCCGAGGGCGTGATCGGCGTGACTCGGTTGATCCGGTGCAGGACCTCGAAGGCGACCTTGGGGACGCTGCCGTCGTCGCGCAGGGCCTCGCGCAGCGACAGCGGCTCGGCGAACCGCACATGGGCGTGGCCCAAGGGCCGCTGCTGGGCCTTCGCGTACCCGACGATCCAGCCGATCCCCTCGGCCTGCTTGGTCGCCCCGTGCTCCTCGGCGGCGATCGCCCCGACCTCGTGCAGCTGGTCGTAGACGATCGAGACCGGCACGATGGCGACCTCGTCGATGCCGCTCTTCTCGAAGGCGTCGACCAGGTAGCTGAGGATCCCGTAGCGCGGCGGGCGCAGCTTGCCCGTGCGCGTCCGGCCGCCCTCGATGTACCACTCCAGGTTGAAGCGCTTGCGCAGCAGGTAGCCGAGGTACTCGCGCAGCACCGCCTTGTAGACGCGGGCGTCCTTCATGCTGCGGCGGATGAACACGTAGCCGTTGCGCCGTGACACGGGGCCGATCGGCCAGAAGTCCAGGTTGGCGCCGCCGAGGACGTGGTTGGGCGGGAAGCCGTGCCGGTGCAGCACGGGGCGCAGGATCAGCGTGTCGATGTAGGACCGGTGGCTGGGGAGGAAGACCAGCGCCCGCGAACGGTTGAGGCGACGCAGCTCCTCGAGCGGGCCGGTGTCGACGTCGATCGTGTAGGCCCGCGACAGGAAGCGGCCGAAGTGGTCCCAGGCGTCGATCGCCAGGCGGCTCTGGCTGGCGACCATCTCGTCCAGCGCCGCCGAGGCTTCGCGCGACACGTCGGCGACGTCACGCTCCGCCTCGCGCGCGAGCCGCTCGACCATCGCCTGGAAGCGGGGGCTGGCCGAGAGGTCCTGGTGAACGAGCTTGGGGACCTTGTACTGCTCGCCGATCACGTCGCGCTCGGCGCGCTCGAGGGTGAGGACCCCCTGGCGCTCGACGAAGGTGCCGAAGGCCTCCCCGTTCTGCGTACCGAAGCGCCGGCGCAGCTCGCTCACGCGCGCCGGCTCGCCGACGATCACCCGCGAGCGGCCGGGATCGGCGCGTGCGATGCGGGCCTGGGCGGACGGCTTGGGCCGCCGCGGGTCGCGCAGCGCGAGCACTTCTCGAAGGCGCGCCTTGCGGTCCCCTCCGCGCTCGCGGGGAAGCCACGCGACGCGCACCGGGACGATGTTCGGGTCCCCTTCGGGCTCGGCGGCGAGGCTCCGCTCGAGCTCGCCGCGGCCGGCGCGCACGTGCGCTGCGTGCGCGCGGCCGGTGTCCACCATCCACGCGTGAAGGAGATCCTCCTCGGCCGGGGTCTCGGCAAAGAGGAGCAGCAGCGTCGATGCGGTGGGCGACGTTCGATCCGCATCGGGCGACCCACGCTCAGTCGAGGGCAGCGCACGCTCCATCGGAGATCGACTCTAAACGGACTGGCCGCCCCGTGCGGGCAAGATCGCCTCCACGGCGCCGAGGGTCCATCACCAGCCTCCCACGGACTGGGTGGTGCGCGCCGGCGTGACCGACCGGCCCGCGACGTGGACGCGGCGCAGCGCCGCGTTGGCGGCGTTGTAGCCGCACATGCCGTGCGCTCCGGCGCCGGGGGGCGTCGCCGCCGAGCACAAAAAGACGCCGGGGATGCCGGTCGCGTAGGGGTCGAGCGCGACCCGTGGCCGGAAGACCATCTGCAGCGGGTCGTTGGCGCCGGTGACGACGTCGCCGCCGACGTAGTTGGCGTTGTGGGCCTCCATCTGCGCGGCGCTGCGGACGTGCCTGGCGAGGATCCGGTCGCGGAAGCCGGGGGCGAAGCGCTCGATCTGCGCCTCGATCGCCGCGGTGGCGTCGCCGGTGTAGCCGGCGGGCACGTGGGCGTAGGCGTAGACCGGGTGGATGTCGCCGCTGGACCGGCTGGGGTCTGCGAGGTACTGCTGGCAGGCCAGGACGAACGGCCGGTCGGGCATCTGGCCGTGGCAGGTGAGCCGCTCGGCGGCGGCGATCTC
>VAWY01000185.1 GCA_005888335.1 Actinomycetota bacterium | reverse complement strand
ACGGTGACGAGGACGGTCACGACCACGACCGATCCCAACGCGCTGAGCACGCCGTCGCGGCTGGACCGCCCGCCCATCGGCCACCGGCTGACCGGGCTCAAGGCGCGGGCGATCGCCGAGCGCGTGCCCAAGGTGATCGCGGCGCGGAGGGGCTATCCGCGCTCGACCGCCGGCGTCTTCCTCAAGGGCGCCACCCGCTGGCAGGTCTCCTTCTACGACACGCGCAAGCGCAAGAAGGAGATCGCCCAGGTGATCGTCGACGACACGACCGGCGCGGTCCTCGAGGCGTGGACCGGCCCGCAGGTCGCCTGGACGATGGCTCGCGGCTACCCCGGCGCGTTCGGTCGCAAGGCCGGGGCGCTGTACGTCTGGCTCCCGCTGCTGGTGCTGTTCGTCGTGCCGTTCGTCGACCCGCGCCGGCCGCTGCGGATCCGCCACCTCGACCTGCTCGTCCTGTGCTCGTTCAGCATCTCGCTGGCCTTCTTCAGCCGGGGCAAGATCGACGCGTCGGTCCCGCTGACCTATCCGCCGCTGCTCTACCTGCTCGGTCGCCTGGCCTGGGTGGGGCTGCGCCGGCCGACCCGGCCGCCCGAGCCGCTGCGGCTGCTCGTCCCCGCCGGCTGGCTGACCGTGGCGGTCATCTTCCTGCTCGGCTTCCGCATCGGGCTCAACGTGACGAACTCCAACGTCATCGACGTCGGCTACTCCGGCGTCATCGGGGCGGACAGGCTGGCCCACGGCCACGCGCTCTACGGGACGTTCCCGAAGGACGACCCCCACGGCGACACCTACGGGCCGGTGACCTACGCCGCGTACGTCCCGTTCGAGCTCGCGCTGCCGTGGAAGGGCCGCTGGGACGACCTGCCGGCCGCGCACGGCGCGGCGCTGCTCTTCGACCTGCTCGCCGCCGGCGGCCTGTTCCTGCTGGGCCGGCGGATCCGCGGCCCGACCATGGGCATCGCGCTGACCTACGCGTGGGTCGCCTTCCCGTTCACGCTGTTCGCGCTCAACACCAACGCCAACGACACGCTCGTCGCGGCGCTGCTCGTCGCCGCACTGCTCGTCACCGCACGCCCGGTGGCGCGCGGGGCGATGGCCGCGCTCGCCGCCGCGGCCAAGTTCGCCCCGCTGGCGCTGTTCCCCCTGCTCGCCGCCCAGCCGCCGCGGCGCACGGCGCGCTTCGCGCTCGCCTTCGCCGCGACCGCCTTCGTCTGCCTGCTGCCGGTCATCCTGCAGGGCGAGCCGCGGCTGTTCTACGACCGCACGCTGGGCTTCCAGGCCTCGCGCGACGCGCCGTTCTCGGTGTGGGGGCTGTGGGGCTGGCCCGGTGCGCTGCGCGCGCTCGTCCAGGCGGCCGCGCTGCTCTTCGCCGTGGCCGTCGCGTTCGTGCCGCGCCGGCGCGACGTGATCGGGACCGCCGCGCTCGCCGGGGCCGTGCTCATCGCGCTGCAGCTCGGCGCGACCTACTGGTTCTACCTCTACGTCGTCTGGTTCTTCCCGCTCGCCCTGGTCGCCCTCATCGGTCGGGACGCGGAGCCGACCCGTCCGTCGCCGCCGGCACCAGCAGCTGCTCGATCGCATCCGCGCGCAATGGCCGCGAGCACCGGATGACGACGCCCATGAGCCACGGGTCCTCCTCGGAGGTCTCGAAGCGCTCGGAGATCTGCGTGGCGAGCGAGCGCACCGCCTGCTCGCGCTTGACGCCGATGACGCCGCCCCGCGCGCCGGTCATCCCGACGTCCGAGACGTAGGCCGTCCCGCCGGGCAGCACGCGGGCGTCGGCGGTCGGGACGTGCGTGTGGGTGCCGACGACGCCGGTGACGCGGCCGTCGAGGAACCAGCCCATGCCGACCTTCTCGCTGGTCGCCTCGGCATGGAAGTCGACGAGCACGTGGTCGACCTGGCCCTCGAGCGAGAGGAGGATCGCGTCGGCCTCGGGGAAGGCGGGCCGCCCCCCGCTCAGGAAGACGTTCCCGCACAGGTTCACGACGCCGAGGCGCACGCCGTCGCGCTCGACGACCGTCACGCCGCTGCCCGGGTGCGAGCGCAGGTAGTTGTGCGGGCGCAGCAGCCGCGGCTGGCGGTCGAGGTAGGGCAGGATCTCGCGCCGGTGGTACGCGTGGTTGCCCAGCGTGATCACGTCGATGCCCGCGGCGAGGAGCTCGTCGGCGATCTTCGGCGTGATGCCCAGGCCGCCCGCGGCGTTCTCGCCGTTGACGACCACGAACGTCGGGCGGTGGCGCTCGCGCAGCGCAGGCAGCAGGTCGAGCAGCGTCCGGCGCCCGGGACCCCCGACGAGGTCGCCGACGAAGAGGATGGTCGCCGTCGCGCTCACTGCCGATACTTTGACCGAGCGGCCATGACGGATGAGCGCCAGCCGGACGACGAGTTCCCCGAGGGGGATCCCGAGCCGCCGCGACGAGACGACGAGTTCGGCGAGCACGACCCGCTCGACAACCGGCCGCCGCCCGCGCAGGTCGAGCCGGTCGTGGTCCCGCGCTGGGTCCAGCTCGTCACGCTGCCGCTGGCGATCGTCGCGCTGTGGATCGTCGCCAAGGCGGCCGGCGTGGTCCTGCTCGTCTTCGTCGTCGCCGCGGTCGTCGCGCTGATCCTCAACCCGCTGGTCAGCTTCTTCCAGCGCCACGGGCGCCTGCCGCGCGGTCTGGCGGTCGCCACGGTCTACGCCGGCCTGCTCGTCACGCTGACCGGCGTCGGGTTCCTGCTGGCCAACCCGATCGCCGACCAGGCCCAGAAGCTCTCCAACGACGTCCCCCGGCTCGTCGACTCGGCCAACCAGTCGCTCGCCGACCTCCAGCGCACCTTCGACGACAAGGGCATCCACGTCGAGATCAAGCGCCAGGGCGAGACCGCGGTGCAGACGCTGGCCGAGAAGCTCGGCGCGGCGAGCAACGACATCGCGTCCACCGCCACCGACCTGCTGCGCACGATCGTCACCGCGTCGCTCGGGCTGATTCTCGTGGTGGTGCTGTCGATCTACATGCTCCTCTACGGGGAGCGGCTCGGCGCGCTGGTGCGGCGTGTCATGCCGCCCGGCGACGGCACGCCCGAGGACGACTACCCGATCCGCGTGCAGCGCGCGGTCGCCGGCTACGTGCGCGGCCAGCTGCTGTTCAGCTTCGCCATGGGCACCGGAGCGGGGCTCGGCCTGTTCGTCTACGGCAAGCTCGGCATCTTCGCCCAGGGCGACGACTACGCGCTGGCCTTCGGGATCTTCTTCGGGCTGATGGAGCTCGTGCCGTTCGTCGGCCCGATCCTCGGCGGGCTGCCTCCGGTGATCGTCGCGCTCTTCCAGGACCCGCTGACGGCGGTGTGGGTGGCGCTGCTCTTCATCGCGCTGCAGCAGATCGAGGGCCACGTCGTGGCCCCGCAGATCTTCGGGCACACGCTGCGCATCAACCCGCTGCTCGTCATCTTCGCCCTGCTGCTCGGCGGCGAGACCTACGGCGTGCTGGGGGCCCTGATCTCGCTCCCGCTCGCCGCGGTCGCGCGCGAGACCGCGGAGTACCTGCGCCGCCACCTCGTCCTCGAGCCGTGGGGCGTCGACAGCCCGCTGTCCGGCGTGCGCGCCGCGCAGCCGCCGCCCGCGTGCCCGGAGTGCGGCACGCCGGCGGCCCGCGGGGACGCGTTCTGCCGGGTCTGCGGCGCGCCGCTCGGCTCGCCGCTGGTCACGCGCCGATAGGTGCGACGCTTCGCCCCGATGAGCCTCGGGATCTCCGATCGCGTGACCGGCGAGACGGTCGCGCTGCGCGCGTTTGGGCCCGGCGACGTGGCCGAGCTGACCGACCTGCGCACGCGCAACCGGACGTTCCTCGGGCCGTGGGAGCCGCGCCGCTCTGGCGGCTTCTTCACCGCCGCGGGCCAGCGGGCGGAGATCGAACGGGACCGCCAGGAGTGGGCCGCCGACCGCACCTACGCGTTCGCGATCGTCGAGCGGCCGGCCGGCGTGATGCGCGGGCGGATCGCGCTCGCCAACGTGGTCCGCGGCGCATGGGAGAACGCGACGCTGGGCTACTTCGTCGACGAGGCCGTCGGCGGCCGCGGCTACGCCACGGAGGCGGTCGGGCTCGCGCTGCGCTTCGCGTTCGGCCCCTGTCGCCTGCACCGCGTCCAGGCCGCCGTCATGCCCCGCAACGCGCGGTCGCGCCGCGTCCTCGAGAAGAACGGCTTCCGCCACGAGGGTTTCTCGCCGCGCTACCTGCGCCTCGACGGCGCGTGGCGCGACCACGACCTGTTCGCGATCACCGTCGAGGAGTACGACGCTCGCTGAGCTGCGCGAGTTCCGCGCGTCTTCTGCAAGAACACGCAGTCTCAGGCGGCACGCGCCTCACTACCCTTGTCTGCGTGCCGTACCCCGCCACACGGCTGCGCCGCCTGCGCCGTACGCCCGTCCTTCGCGACCTCGTGCGCGAGACGCACCTCGGGCCGGAGCACCTCGTGCTGCCGCTCTTCGTCGAGGCCGGGCTGGACGGCCGTGTCGATCGACGCGCTCGTCGAGGAGGCGGGAGCGGCCCGCGCGGCCGGCGTCCCGGCGGTCCTGCTCTTCGGGATCCCGGACGCCAAGGACCCGGAGGGCACCGGCGCCTACGACGACGAGGGCATCGTCCAGCTCGCCGTCCGCGCGCTGAAGGCCGCGCACCCCGAGCTTCTGGTCATCACGGACGTCTGCCTGTGCGAGTACACGAGCCACGGCCACTGCGGGCTGCTGCGCGAGGACGGCAGCGTCGACAACGACAGCTCCGTCGACCTGCTCGCGCGCACCGCGATCTCCCATGCGCGCGCCGGCGCGGACATCGTCGCGCCGAGCGACATGATGGACGGCCGCGTCGGGGCGATCCGCGCCGAGCTCGACGCCGAGGGGTTCGGCGACACCGCGATCCTCGCCTACAGCGCGAAGTTCGCCTCCGCCTTCTACGGCCCGTTCCGCGAGGCGGCCGATTCCGCCCCGGCCTTCGGCGACCGGCGCGCCTACCAGATGGATCCCGCCAACGGCGACGAGGCCATCCGCGAGGCGCTGCTCGACGTCGAGGAGGGCGCCGACGCGATCATGGTCAAGCCGGCGCTGCCCTACCTCGACGTGCTCGCCCGCCTCAAGGAGCGCACGCTTCTCCCGCTGGCCGCCTACCACGTCTCCGGCGAGTACGCGATGGTCAAGGCCGCCGCGGCCGCCGGCATGCTCGACGAGCGCGCCGCCGCGCTCGAGTCGCTTCTCTCCATCCGGCGCGCCGGCGCCGACATCGTCATCACCTACTTCGCGAAGGACGCCGCCCAATGGCTCACCTGAAGGTCCGGAGCCGCAAGGGCGGCGCCGCCGTGCCCCTCAACGAGAACGACAAGCGCCTGCTCAACCTGATGCAGGGCCGCTTCCCGATCGAGCCGCGCCCGTACGCAGCCGTCGCCCGCGAGCTCGCCGTCGCGGAGTCCGATGTCCTGTGCCGCGTCCAGGAGCTGCTCGACGCCCGGATCATCCGCCAGGTGACGCCGATCTTCGACACGCGCGCCCTGGGCTACGAGTCGATGCTCGTCGCCGCGCGCGTCGACCCGGAGAACCCGTGGCGGGCGGCCAAGATCGTCAACGCGCACCCCGGCGTCTCGCACAACTACCTGCGCAACCACGACTTCAACATGTGGTTCACGATCGCGGTCGAGGAGGACTCCAAGCTCGGCCTCGACGGGACGCTCGAGGTCCTGCAGCGCGAGGCCGGCGCCGATTCCGTGCGCCAGCTGCCCACGCTCAAGCTGTTCAAGATTCGCATGGACCTCGAGATGGAGCGCGGCACCGACGCGCTCGCCGTGGCCGCCGAGGAGGTCGTGCCGGCGCCGGTCGAGAAGGTCCCCTTCGACGAGCTCGACCGCGCGGTCATCCGCGCTACGCAGGGCGACCTGCCCGTCATCGCCGAGCCCTACGCGCCCGCGGCGGCCGAGCTCGGCATGACGCAGGACGCGCTCATCGAGCACCTGCTCGGGATGCAGGACCGCGGGATCCTGCGCCGCGTCGCCGCGATCCTCTTCCACCGCCGCGCGGGCTTCAGCGCCAACGGCATGGGCGTCTGGCGCGTGCCCGACGACAAGATCGCCGAGATCGGCCCGCGCATGGCCGCCTTCCGCGGCATCTCCCACTGCTACCAGCGCCCGACCTACCAGGACTGGCCCTACTCGGTCTTCACCATGGCCCACGGCCGCTCCAAGGAGGAGTGCGACGCGATCCTCGACGCGATCGCGGCCGACACGGGCATCGGCGAGCGTGCCACGCTGTACTCGTCCACCGAGTTCAAGAAGATCCGCCTCTTGTACTTCACCGACGACTACAAGCGCTGGGAGCGCGAGCACGCCGGCCTTTGAAGGAGATCACGCCGCACCCGTGGCGGCAGATGAGCGACGCCGTCCGGCGATCTCCTCGCTGACCGACCGGCGATCGGCCGAGCTCTACGCGCGCGCCGTCCGGGTCCTCCCGGGCGGCGTGAACTCGCCCGTGCGGGCGATGCGCGCCATCGGCCGCGACCCGGTCTTCGTCGACCGCGGCCAGGGCGCCGAGCTCGTCGACGTCGACGGCAACCGCTACGTCGACTGGGTCTGCTCGTGGGGGCCGCTGATCCACGGCCACGCCCACCCCGACATCCTCGCCGCGGTCGCCGACGCGGCCGCGCACGGCACGAGCTTCGGCGCGCCGACCGCGGCGGAGGTCGAGCTCGCCGAGGAGGTCGCGCGGCGGATGCCGGCCGTCGAGATGGTGCGGATGACCTCGAGCGGGACCGAGGCCACGATGAGCGTCATCCGGCTCGCCCGCGCGGCGACCGGCCGCGACAAGCTGCTCAAGTTCGCCGGCGCCTACCACGGCCACGTCGACGGACTGCTCGCCGAGGCGGGCAGCGGGCTGGCCACGGCGGCGCTGCCCGCCAGCCCCGGCGTCCCGGCGGCGACGACCGCCGACACGGTGATCGTGCCCTGGAACGACGTCGCCGCGGTCAGCGCGGCGTTCGACGAGCACGAGTTCGCCGCCGTGCTCGCGGAGCCCTACCCGGCGAACATGGGCCTCGTGCCGCCCGCCGAGGGCTTCCTCGAGCACCTGCGCGAGCGGGCGACCTCGACGGGCGCGCTGCTCGTCTTCGACGAGGTCATCACGGGCTTTCGCGTCGCGCGCGGCGGGGCGCAGGAGCTCACCGGCGTGGTGCCCGACCTCGTCGTGATGGGCAAGGTCATCGGCGGCGGGCTGCCCGCCGCGGCCTACGGCGGGCCACGCTCGCTGATGGAGCGCATCGCGCCGGCCGGCGACGTCTACCAGGCGGGCACGCTGAGCGGCAACCCGCTCGCGGTCGCGGCCGGGCGCGCGACGCTGGCGCTGCTCGACGAGGCCGCCTACGCGCGGCTGAACGCGACGACCGAGGCGCTGGCCTCCGGCCTTCGCGAGGCGGCGGGCGACCGCCCGGTGCAGGTGGTGTCCGTGCGCGGCCTGGTGACGCCGTTCTTCACCGACCGCCCGGTGCGCTCGTACGCCGACGCCCGGGCCTGCGACACCGAGGCCTACGGCGCCTGGTGCCGCGCGCTGCTGGCCCGCGGCGTCTACGCGCCGCCGTCGCAGTTCGAGGCGTGGTTCCCGTCGCTCGCCCACGGCCCGGAGCTCGTCGAGCGCACGGTCGAGGCCGCGGCGGCGGCCTTCGCGGAGGTGGCGTGACCGAGCGGCTCCGTGACGTCCTGGCCGCCGAGGGCGGCCTGGTCGCCGCGGCCCTGGGGCCCGGCGGCGGCGCCGACGACGGCCCGCTGCACGTCGCCGCGGTTCGCGAGGGCCAGCGCCTGCACGCGGGCGATCCGCGCGTGGTGACCGGGGCCGAGCCGGACCTCGCGCTGCTGGCCGGCGACCGCCTCTACGCGCTCGGGCTCGAGCGCCTGGCCGCCGCGGGCGACCTCGACGGGATCGCGGCGCTGGCCGAGGTCATCTCGCACTGCGCCCAGGCGCAGGTCGACGCCGATCCGGCACGCGCCGAGGCGGCCTGGGCGCGATTGGCCCGGCGTGCCGATGGCGCCATGGCGCGGCAAAACGAGCCTCCGGGCTGATTGAATGTCTGGCTGGAATGCCAGACGATCCGCGCCGCCGCACGAAGTCCAAGTACACCGCCGACCGGGGCATCCCCGGCGCCTTCGAGGGCGAGACCGTCACGCGGCGGCGGTTCATGACCGGCACGGCCCACACCGCCGGCGCGGTCGCCGCCTCGGCGTTCCTGCTGCCCGCGCTGGGCTTCGCCCTCGGTCCGCTGTTCGAGAAGGAGCCGGTGCGCTGGGAGGACGTCGGAGCGGTCGCTGACTTCAACGCCGACACCTACGTCCCCCGGATCTTCAGCGAGACGCCCGGCATCGGCGAGGCGGGCAAGACCACCGCCTACATCCGCAAGCACAACCCGCGGTTCGACGGCCCGGTCCAGAAGCCCGAGCAGTACGGGCAGTTCATCGCGATCTCGACGCGCTGCATGCACCTCGGGTGCCCCGTGCGCTACACGGCGGCGGCGCAGCGCTTCATCTGCCCGTGCCACGGCGGCGTCTACGACGCGCTCGGCCAGCGCGTCGGCGGGCCGCCGGTCCGCCCCCTGGACCGCTTCTACACGCGCATCGTCAACGGCCGCGTCCAGGTCGGCCCGCGCTTCAGCGTCAACTCCGAGCTCAAGCGCTTCTCGCCCCGGTATCCGGGCGAGGACCTCGACGGCATCGGCCAGTACCTCTATCCGTCCCGTCCCACGCAGCGCAAGCTGCCTCCCCAGTAGCCATGAAGCTCAAGCTCCCCGCACCTCCGATCCCCGACCAGCTCAAGCCGGCGCCGCGGCGCCCGGAGGAGGCGCCGCCCAAGGGGCCCATCGAGACGGCCAAGGAAGCGGGCATCACCGCGGTCGACTGGGTCGACGAGCGCACGTCGCTGTCGGGCGGCGCGCGCTGGATGATGTTCCGCAAGGTCCCCAAGGGGACCAACTGGTTCTACACGCTGGGCTCGGCGACGATGTTCGCCTTCCTCAACCAGGCCGTCACTGGCGTGTTCCTGGCCATGTACTACGACCCGTCCCCGACGCGGGCCTACGAGTCGGCGCGCTTCATCACCAACGAGGCCTTCCTCGGCGAGTTCGTCCGCGGCATGCACAAGTGGGGCTCGACGGTGATGGTCATCCTCGTCTTCCTCCACATGGCGCGGACGTTCTTCTTCGGCGCCTACAAGTACCCGCGCGAGCTCAACTGGGTCATCGGCGTGATCCTGGTCGTGCTGACGCTGGTCATGTCGCTCACCGGCTACCTGCTGCCGTTCGACCAGCGCTCCTACTGGGCGACGATCGTGGCCATGAACATCAACGGCACCGGCCCGTTCGTCGGCCCGTACCTGGCCGACTTCCTGCTCGCCGGGCCCGGGTTCGGGGCGACGACGCTGTCGCGGTTCTACGCGATCCACATGCTGCTCGTGCCCGGGGCGATCGTCGCGCTGATCGGCGCACACCTGTACCTCGTCGCCAAGCTCGGGACGACCGCCCCGCCGTGGCTGAAGGCCGAGCCGAATCCCGAGCTGCGCAAGGAAGTCGCGTAGATGAACAAGGCGGAAAGGGAGCAGTACCTCCGCGAGTACGCGATCCTCAAGTCGCAGGGGAAGCCGTTCTTCCCGTACGCGGTGGCCAAGGACGCCGGCATGGCGTGCATCGTCATGGCGGTCATCATCACCCTGTCGATCGTCCTCGGCGCCGAGCTCGGGCCCAAGGCCGACCCGACGACGACGACCTACGTCCCGCGGCCCGAGTGGTACTTCTTCTTCCTCTTCGAGCTGCTGCGCGTCGTCAAGCCGCCGTCGCTGGTGCCGCTGGCGACGATCGGCATTCCGACGATCTGCCTGATCCTCCTCCTGCTGCTGCCGTTCTACGACCGCGGGCCGGAGCGGCGGCCCGAGCGGCGGCCGATCGCGACGACCGCCGGCATCCTGACGATCGGCGCGATGGCCTACCTGACCTACCTGGGCGCCAGCGCGGGCTCGACGACGGCGATCGACATCCCGCCGCCGCAGAACGTGGTGCAGCAGGGGTCGGTGGCGGTCGCGCAGTTCAACGCGGGCAAGCAGGTCGCCGCGCAGTCGGGCTGCCTGGCCTGCCACAAGTTCGGCGAGAGCGGCAACGACGGGCCGGGGCCGCCGCTGGAGAAGATCGCCTCGCGCCTGCCCAAGGAGGGGATCGCGCGGACGCTCATCAACCCGACCGCGCCGATGCCGTCGTTCAAGAACCTGCCGCCGGACAAGTTCAACGCGCTGGTCGACTTCCTCGGCTCGCTGCGGTAATTGATGGCCGGACCCACGACCCGCGCGGCCGCGACCGGCCGTCTCGCGACCACGCGGGCCGCGCGCCCGACCATCTGATGTCAGGCACCCCGGGGGTCCTCGAAGAGGGCCAGGTCCGGGCGATGTTCGATCGCATCGCCGGGTTCTACGACCTCCTGAACTCGGTGATGACCGCCGGGCTGCACCACCGCTGGCGCGCGCGGGCCGCCGACCTCGCCGCGGTCGGTCCGGGCTCGCGCGTCCTCGACGTGGCGACCGGGACGGGCGATCTGGCCATCGAGCTGGCGCGCCGCGGCTGCGCGGTCGTCGGGACCGACTTCTCCGACGAGATGCTCGAGCGGGCGAGGGCCAAGGCGCCCGGCCTGCGCTGGGAGCACGCCAACGCGCTCGCGCTGCCCTACGCCGACGACGAGTTCGACGCGGCGACGGTGGGGTTCGGCGCGCGCAATTTCTCGGACCTCGAGCGGGGGCTGGCGGAGATGGCGCGCGTGGTCCGCCCGGGCGGGCGGGTGGTGATCCTCGAGATCACGACGCCGACGCGCCCGCCGCTGTCGGCCTTCTACCGCGTCTGGTTCGATCACGTGGTGCCGGCGCTGGGCCGCCTGGCCGGCGAGTCGCAGGCCTACTCGTACCTGCCCTCGAGCGTCCGGCGCTTCCCGGGGCCGCCCGAGCTGGCCGCGACGATGGAGCGCGCCGGGCTCGAGCGCCTGCGCTGGGTCATCACCGCGGGCGGGATCATCGCGTTGCACGTCGGCGAGGTGGGCGACCTTCGGTCGATCGCTGCTTCGCAGGGTGGTGGCGCTTGAGCGTCCAGGTCGACGCCGTCCTCGGCGCAGCCGGCCCGGCGCTGGCCGACCGGATGGCGCGGGTCGAGGTGCGCCTGGCCGCCGCCGCGGCGTGGGCCGACGGCGCGCTCGCCGAGCACGCGCGCACGACGATCGCCGCGGGCGGCAAGCGGCTGCGCCCGATGCTCGTCTTCCTCGCGGCGGGCGAGAACGGGCCCGCCGACGACGAGGGCCTGATCCGCGCGGCGGCCGCGGTCGAGCTCGTGCACTCGGCGACGCTCGTCCACGACGACGTCCTCGACGCCTCGGCACTGCGCCGCGGCCGGCCGACCGTCGTGGCAGCCGCAGGACGCGACATGGCGGTGGCCGTCGGCGACCTCCTCTTCTCCCGCGCGTTCGCCGAGCTCGTGCGCAACGGGCGGATCGACGAGGTGCGGGTGCTGTCGGAGGCGAGCTCGGCGCTGGCTGCCGGCGAGCTGCTCCAGCGCGAGGACGCCTGGCGCGCCGACGTCACCGTCGAGCGCTACCTGCGCCGCTGCGAGCTCAAGACCGCGCGGCTCTTCGAGGCCGCCTGCGAGTTGGGCGCGCTCGAGGCGGGCGGCCCGGCCCGCGAGCTCGGCGCGTTCGGCCGGCGGATCGGGCTCGCCTTCCAGCTGCTCGACGACGTCCTCGACGTCTCCGGGCCGCCGGAGCGCACCGGCAAGCCGCGCGGGACCGACCTGCTCGACGGCACGGTCACGCTGCCGTTCATCCTTGCCCGCGAGCGCGACCCCGGCCTGCCCCACCCGCGCGCCGTCACGACGCCCGAGCGGGCCGCGGCCGTCAGTGACCGCATCGCGGCGACCGGAGCGCTCGAGGATGTCCGAGCGCGGGCGCTCGAGATGGTCGCCGAGGCGAAGGCCGCGCTGCCGCGCGCCGACCGGGCGCTGGAGCTCGTGGCCGACGGGGTCGTCGACCGCTACGCGTAGGCGGCGTGGATCGCCGCGCGCGCGGTGGGTAGTCCTGGAGCAAGAGCTAGCCAGCCAGCCGCTGCTTGACCACCTTGCCCATCGCGTTGCGGGGCAGCTCGTCGACGAAGTGGACCTCTCGCGGGCGCTTGTGGGACGCGAGGAGCTCGGCGACGTGCCGCGAGAGCTCGTCGGCCGAGGCGTCGGCCCCCGGCTCGCGGACGACCCAGGCCGCGACGCGCTCGCCGAGGTCGGGGTCGGGCCGGCCGGCCACGGCGACCTCGGCCACCGCGGGGTGCTCAAGCAGGGCGGTCTCGATCTCGCCCGCGCCGATCTTGTAGCCGCCGCTCTTGATCAGGTCGGTCGCGCGCCGCCCGACGATGCGGACGTAGCCGTCCGACCGGCGTGTGGCGAGGTCGCCGGTGAAGAACCAGCCGTCGCGCAGCGCCTCGGCCGTCGCGTCGGGGCGGTTGAGGTACTCGAGAAAGAGGTTGGGCCCCCGCACGACGAGCTCGCCGATCGTCTCGTCGTCGTCGACGTCCAGCGGCGCGCGGTCGTCATCGACCAGGCGGACCTCCACGCCGGGCAGCGGCCTGCCCACGTACCCCGGATCGCGTGGCTCGTCCACCCGCACCGCGACGTTCATGAGCGTCTCGGTCATGCCATAGCGCTCGACGATGCGCTGGCCGGTCAGCTCCTCGATGCGCTCGTGCAGGACCGCGGGCAGCGCCGCGGAGCCCGAGACGAGCACTCGCACACCGCCGAAACGCCCGCGCCAGCGACGCGTCCTCGCCGGCCTCGCGGGCGATGCGGTGGTACATCGTCGGCACGCCGAAGACCATCGTCGCCCCGCGCCCCAGCGCGCCGGCTATCGCACCCGGTGAGAAGCGCCCCACGTGCTCGACGCACCCGCCGCGGGCGCAGGGGCCCCAGGACGCCGAGCACCAGCCCATGGACGTGGAAGAGCGGCAGTGCGTGGGCGAGCCGATCGTCGGCGGTCCACGCCCACACCTCGGTGAGGGCATCGAGGTTGGAGACGACCGCCCGCCGCGGGATGACGGCGCCCTTGGGCGGCCCGGTCGTCCCCGAGGTGTAGAGAACAAACGCCGGGTCCTCGTCGCCGAGCGCGTCGGGCAGCCGGGCGCCCGGCGGTCCCGTGTCCAGCTCGGCGCGCGGCAGGCGCTCGAGTGCCGCGGGGAGCTCGGCGCCTGCAGGCGCGACGACGAGCCCTGGCTCGCTGTCGCCGAGGATGTGCTCGAGCTCGCGTGCCCCGGCGCCCGCGTTGATCGGCACGACCGCAGCACCGGCGGCGAGAGCGCCGAGCACGCCGACGCAGGTCTCCACGCTGGGCGTCGCCCAGATCGCGACGCGGCGCGCCTGGCCCACGCGTTCGGCGAAGCCCGCCGCCGCCGCGGCGAGCTCGCGGTAGCTCAGCTCCGCGTCGCCGACGCGCAGCGCCGGGGCGTCATCGGGCTCGCTGAGGCGCGGGAAGAGCTGCATCCCATTTCGGGATTCCCCGCAGCGTCCGCCGAGCAACGCGGCGTCGCGGAGGGCCGCGCCTAGAAGTCTTCGGGCAGGATCTGGTCGTCGCGGAGGGCGGAGATGAAGCGATCGATCTCCTCCTCCATGTTCGCGTGCATGAGCCGCTTGAGGTCACGCACGAGCGCCTCGGTGCCGCGATCGAGCTCCTCGTCGAAGCGCTCGACGAGGCTCTGCTCGTAGACGCCGGTCCCGATCCACTCGCAGTTGGGGCAGCGCAGCGTGACCGACCAGTGGGTCGCGCCGTACTCCTCCCACTCCACCGGATAGACGAGGTCGGCGCCGCAGCTCCCGCACAGGTGCAGGTCGCGGTCCTTGTCGTCGTGCAGCGAGGCGGGCAGGCGCGTGTGGGCGGCCCGCTGCTCCTCGAAGTAGACGACCTCGATGACCTTGCCCGAGGGCAGGACGACCCGGCGGGTGTAGTGACGGTGATCCGGCTTGAGGCTCACGACCCACGTATCGGACGATGACCCCCCGACCTTTATGGTCAGTTCGGCCGAAAACGCGGATCGAGCGCTACTGTTGGCGAGATGGGACCCATCGGACCGCTCGAACTGGGCATCGTCCTCGTGATCGTGCTGATCATCTTCGGCCCGAAGCGGCTGCCCGGTCTGGGCAAGCAGCTCGGCAGCGGGATGCGCGAGTTCAAGGAGGGGATCACCGGCAAGAGCGACGATGACGACGAGGACGACGGGCAGCCGCGGCCGCAGATCGTCGCCGCCGAGGGCTCCCAGGAGGCCTCCGCGGCGCAGCCCGCGGCGAAGGACCCGCAGAGCTCGTAGGACCCGTCATGGCGTCCGCGGCGCTGCGCAGGCCGGTCAGGCACGAGGACCGGCTCAGTCTGGTCGAGCACCTCGACGAGCTCCGCTCGCGCCTGATCGTCGCGTTCGTCGCCCTCGTGGCGGCGTTCAGCGTGTGCTTCGCCTTCAACGGCACCCTGCTCGACGTCGTCAACCGACCCCTCGAGCACGAGACCCAGAAGAACGTCGACAAGGGGCGCGGGCCGCTCGGCCAGATCAAGAAGGTCGAGGACGGCGTGCGCGGGTTCTCCGAGCGGCTCGACACGACGCTGGCCCTGCTGGCCAGACCGGACTCGGGCCTGCCGCGGGCGACGCGGGCCCTGCTCGTCCGCCAGCGGGCGGCGCTCCAGGCCCAGCGCGCCCAGCTGCCGAAGATCACCGGCAACCGCCCGGTCACGCTCGGCATCGGCGAGCCGTTCACCAACACGCTCATCGTCAGCCTCTACTTCGCGATCCTGCTCGCCATGCCGTTCCTGCTCTGGCAGGCCTATGCGTTCGTGCTGCCCGCCTTCAGCCCCGAGGAGCGGCGGATCGCCCTGCCGCTGCTGATGATGATCCCGGGGCTCTTCCTGATCGGCGTCGCCTTCGGCTACTTCCTGGTGCTGCCCGCGGCCGTGCGCTTCCTGCAGAACTTCAACGCCGACAACTTCAACATCCTCATCCAGGGCCGCGACTACTACCGCTTCGCGGCCCTGACGCTCGTCGCCATGGGGATCGTCTTCCAGGTGCCGGTGGGGATCCTCGCGCTGACCCGCACCGGCGTGCTCAGCGTCCAGCAGCTGCGCCGCAACCGCCGCTACGCGTTCGTGATCTGCTTCGTCGTCGCCACGCCGCTGCCCGGTACAGATCCCGTCTCGATGATCATCGAGAGCCTCATGCTCTATCTGCTGTATGAGGTGGGTATCCTGCTGTCCGCTGTCCTCGTGCGCCCGCGTGAGCCCGCCGCGGCGTCCGAGGATTTGACCGTCTCCTCCTAGATGCTCTTCGATACTCGAGCCCGCGGCCGGCGCCGCACGATCCAGATCATCTACCTGGGGCTTGCCATCCTCATGGGGGGCGGCCTCATCCTCTTCGGCATCGGTGGCGCCACCAGCGGCGGGCTGCTGGACGCGTTCAAGAGCAACGGGGGCGGCGGCGGCGGGACCAACGCGCTGGAGAAGAACGTCCAGCGCGCCGAGAAGCGCGTCCACGCCCAGCCGCGCAACGCCGTGGCCTGGGCCGAGCTCGCCCGCGCGCAGTACCAGGTCGCCGGGCTGGGCGACAACTACGACCAGAACACGGGCAGCTTCACCGCCAAGGGCCGCCGCGCGCTGGTCAAGGTCGAGCACGCGTGGGATCGCTACCTGGCGCTCGACCCGCCCAAGCCGAACCCGGACCTGGCCAGCCTCATGGTCCAGGCCTTCAGCCCGACCGGCCTCAGCCGTCCGGAAAAGGCGGTCGCCGCCCAGGAGATCGTCGTCGACGCGCGACCACCGAGCACCGGCCTGTACTCGACCCTGGCCATCCTCGCCTACCAGGCGGGCCAGACCCGCAAGGGCGACCTCGCGGCCGGCAAGGCGGTCGAGCTGGCCCCGAAGGACCAGCGCTCGACCCTGCGCGACCAGCTGAAGTCGGCCAAGCAACAGGCCGTCCAGCCGACGACCACGTCGGGCTAGACTGGCCGGGCCCTGGGCCGTTAGCTCAATTGGCAGAGCAGGGGACTCTTAATCCCAAGGTTGCAGGTTCGATTCCTGCACGGCCCACTCAACGAAAGCCCTGCATAGCCAGGGCTTTTCTATTGCGGCGTCCTGGCGCGTTGGCGCTACGTGTCCCCAATATGTCCCCAGATCGGCGTACCATCCGGCCATGTTCGTGCCGGCTCGGGCGCCGACGGGCCATGTTTTCCCGGTGGACCGCAACGGCGGGCCGGTCTGGTACGCGAAGTACCGCCTCCCCGACGGCCGCCAGGTCCAGCGCAAGATCGGGCCGGCGTGGACCGAGCGCGGCCGGCCGCCGCATGGCTACCTGACCAAGCGGACTGCCGAGGCCTGGCTGCGCGACGTGCTCGACAAGGCGCGCCGCGGCACATTGCCCGGGATGCTGCGCACCGGCGCGACGTTCGCCG
>VAWY01000122.1 GCA_005888335.1 Actinomycetota bacterium | reverse complement strand
CTGCCCGGGGCATGACAATGGGGAGGAACCTCCCCACGGGGCCTCGTCGCTCCGGATCTAGGGTGCCTGTACGGCAAGGAGGTCCCGGATGAGGCGACGGAGTGTCACTGCGGCCCTGGCGGTCGGGCTGGTGCTCGGCATGGCAGGACCGGTCTCGGCGCAGGTCATCGTCTTCAACGCGAAGCCGGTCGCGGGCGTCGAGGGCAAGACGCTCGGCAGCCCGCGCGTCGTCACGTTCCAGGACTCCGGGGCGTGCAGCACCGGCGCCTACCAGATCACGGTCAACTGGGGACCCGGCGAGACATCCTCGCTGGCCGCGGTCGTCAAGTCGCTGGCCGACCCCCCGGGCAGCTGCACCTACGACGCGGCCGCCGACCACGTCTACGCGCACGCCGGGTCGTTCGACTACACGGTCACCATCTGCAAGGGGGCCGCGTGCTCATCGCCGGTCGGCGGGACCGCGACGATCGCCGACGCCCCCGTCGCCGGGAAGGCGGGCGACATCCAGGCGAGCGCGACGCAGCAGTTCGCCGGCCAGGTCGCCGAGATCGTCGACGACAACAAGCTCTCCCAGCAGGGGGACTTCTCCGCCTCGATCGACTGGGGCGACGGGACGCCGGCGACGCCCGGCCAGATCACCGGAAGCAACGGGCAGTTCCAGGTCGGGGGAACGCACACCTACACGACGCCGGGCCCGTTCCGGCTCGTCGTGACCGTCGTCCACGAGGGCCGGTCGATCATCCTCGACCCCGGCTCGGCGACGGTCACGCCCGCGCCCTCGCCGACGGACACCGACGGCGACGGCATCCCGGACGCGTCGGACCTGTGCCCGACGACGCCCGGCGTCCTGGCCAACAGCGGCTGCCCCGCGCCCACGCCGTCGCGCAGCGCCCGGGCATGCGCATCGAGCATCAAGCTGTCGACCGTCCGCCGCACCGGGCTGTGCATGGCGCTCCGTGCCGACGCCGGCGTGCGGCGGGTGACCGTCGAGCTGCTGCGCGGCCGCCGCGTCGTGGCCCGCCAGCGTGTCAGCGTGCGCTTCGCCACCGGCCGGCTCACGCGGGTGCACGTCCTGTTCCGGCCGCGCAGCGTGAAGCGCCTGAAGGCCGGTCGCTACGGGGTGAGGGTGACCATCCGCGGCATCGACCGGGTCCTCGGCGCCAACGTGACGCTCACCCGGCGCTGACCCCGGCCGACTGACGGATCAGCGCGCAGGCGCGGCGGTGCTCGCGCGGGCCGGGCGCGTAGCCGTTGGGCGCGTAGTACACGGTGCGGATGGTCCGGAAGCGCGCGCACAGGCTGTAGGCGTCGGCGAACATCTCCAGCGGCGCGGAGGTGAGGCTCTCGTCGCTCCAGGCGCCGCGCAGGCCGAGCGCGGCGGCGAAGCGCGACCGCGCGGCGGCGGTCATCACCTCGGCGTCGAAGACGTGCCCGAGCTCGTGCAGGAAGATCTCGCGGCCGCGGCCGCCCGGGCCGAGGTAGATCTCGTGCTTGGCCGCGTCGGCGCAGGCCACGCCGCCGTCCCACTGGTACGGGCACGGCGCCAGGTGCAGCGTGACCGGGCCGGGGGGCGTCGGCACCAGCGAGCGGTCCACCCACGACTGGTAGGGCTGGGGACCCGCCGTGCCGTCGGGCAGGACGAGCGTCGTCGCGCGCGCGGGCGCGGCAAAGGCGAACAGGGCAGCGGTGAGCGCGAGCGCGAGCACGCGCGCCGGGGTGAGGCGCAAGCGAGGGTCCTTCGGAGGGGGAGCGGCGGGCCGGGAGAGCCGCGGTCAGTCGTTCCCGCTCCCGCGCGGCGGGACCCTCGGACATGTGTCCAGGCGGCTCGGCGCCGCTGGGCGCTACAGCTCGAGCACGTCGCGCTCGCGCGAGACGAACACCGCGCTCGCGTCGCCGGCGCGAGCCGACCAGGCCTGTGCCGCCTCGGCGGCGATCGCGTCCAGGCGCGCGTCGTCGTGCGTGGGGTCGTGGTGGAACAGCGCCACGCGCTCGGCCTCGACGCGCCGCGCGAAGGCGAGCGCGTCGTGGACGGTCGAGTGTCCCCAGCCGCGCGTGCCCTCGTACTCCTCGGCCGTGTACTGCGCGTCGTGGATCAGCAGCGACGCCGTGCACGCGAGCGCCCAGCCCGAGATCCACTCCGGGGCGTCGCGCTCGAGGTTCTGGCCGAGCGCGGGCTCGTGGTCGGGGATGTACGCGAGGACCGCGTCGCCGTCGGTCACGCGGTAGCCGAGCGTGGGGCCGCGGTGATTGACCAGCGCCGCCTCGATCTCGGCCGAGCCCAGCCGGAACGATTCGCTCGGGACCATGCGGAACTCCATCTGCGCCGGCAGCTCGCGGATCTCGATCGGCGACAGCGGCGCCGACAGGTAGCGCGCCAGCCGGCGCCGCAGCCCCACGCTCGGGTCGGGCGGTCCCCAGACCGTCACGCGCGACTGCGGGTCGAACAGCGGCGCGAAGAACAGCAGGCCCATGATGTGGTCGAGGTGCAGATGGGTCAGCAGGATGTGGATCTCGTCGCGCACCCCGGCCAGCGCGAGGCCGAGGTCGCGGATGCCGGTCCCGGCGTCGAGCACCAGACGGCTGCCGTCGCGCAGGCGCACGGCGACGCACGACGTGTTGCCGCCGTAGCCGAGCGCCGCGCGGTCGGCCACGGGCACCGACCCGCGGACGCCCCAGAACGAGACCCGCACTACGCGTCCTTCGAGGGCCAGAAGACCACGAGGGCGCCGTGGAAGCCGTCGGGACCCGTCAGGGGCAGCGCGCTGGTCTCGACCATCACCACGCCCCGCGTGTCCGTGCAGATGCGGAAGCGCTCGTGCGACGGCCGGTTCTGCTTGAGCGCCGTCGTCAGCGGGGCGCCGGTCTCGAGCGGCTTGCCCTCCTCGTCGACCGGGCCGATCGCCTGCCACTCCTCGCGCGACAGCCGGCCCGTCTCCTCGAAGCGCCGGCCGAGCAGCTCGCCCGCCGCCTCGTTGTAGAAGATCACGATCCCCTCGGGGTCGGTGATGAACGCGGGGACCGTGATGCTGGCCGCGAGGTTGCGCGCGAGGATGAGGGCGAGCGGCTGGTTGGCGCGCGCCACGTCAGCTGGGGCCGAGCTCGCGGGCGCGCTCGACCGCCGAACGGGCGCCGTCGGTCCACGGCTCGCCGTGCCCGAAGAGCAGGTGGGACACGGCCAGGCCGGCGATCCGGTCGAGCGAGGCGAGCGCGCGCTGCGTCGACGTGTTGAACGCCGGCGGCATCACCTGCGGGCCCACGCGGCCTGTCAGCGGGTTGCGCGAGCAGAGCGCGTCGCCGGTGAACAGGACGCCGTGCTGCTCGAAGTGCACCGAGCAGTGCCCGTCGGTGTGGCCGGGCGTCGCGACGATCCGCGGACGGCCGGGGACGTCGAGGACCTCGCCGTCGGCGAACGTCGTGACCTCGCGGATCCGCGGCGGCCGCGCCCCGCCGTTGGCCGCCATGTGGGCGATGAGCTTGATCGCCGTCGGGCGGACCAGGTAGGGCAGGAGGCTTCCTTCGCGGCGGGGCAGCTTGCCGGTGCGCGCCATGTCGGCGTCGTCGCCGTGAACGTACACGGGCACGCCCGCGGCGGTGCGCACGCGCTCGGCCACGCCGATGTGGTCGTTGTGCGCGTGCGTGAGGACGACGGCGTCGAGCGCGTCGAGCCCCTTGCCGCGCGCCTCGAGCGCCTCCTGCAGGCCGTCGAAGTAGCCGGGCAGGCCCGCGTCGACGAGCGTGTACCGCCCGCCGTCCTCGACGAGGTAGAAGTTGACGAGCGCGGTGCCCAGGCGGTGGACGCCCTCGACGATCTGCGTCATCGGGCCGGGACGCTACCTCAGGCGGTAGATTGAGCTCGCACGTGGTGGGCGTAGCTCAGCTGGTAGAGCTCCTGGTTGTGGTCCAGGTGGTCGCGGGTTCGAGTCCCGTCGCTCACCCCTCGTAGGCCTGGGGCTTTCGGCGATTCGCTGGGAGCCCTTCGTCGTTTCGAGGCATCAATAAGGCATCAATTTGTCGCCGGCGGTGGCCCCGAGCGCGCATACCGGCCCAGCCGAGATTGCCGTCCGGGTCGGTCCGGCCCGACCAGGACGTCGCCGCCTGAGGCCGTCGCGCACTACGGGAGCGGCCCAACGGACCTTGCGACCGGTGAAGGCGAGCCTTACGGTCTCCGGCGGTGATGCCCGAGGAGCGCACCAAGGCCCAGCGTCGCGCCGATCGCGAGGTCGTCGGCGCCTATCACGAGGCCGAGCTCGGCAAGCTGCTCGAGCGCGTTCGCGCGGGCTTCACGGCCTACGACGCGGGCGAGATCGACGCCTTCGAGCTCGACGACCTCATCCATCACTACAAGCGCGCAACGCAGAAGCTGTGGGTCGCGTGTGTCGGCGGCGGCGGTCATGTGTCTCACATGGCTCGGCTGCTCGAGTGGCAAGCCGCCGAAGGGGAGGAGACCGACTGGTGGGAGATCGCAGCTCCGCGCCGCCGCTGAGCGCGCGCGGCTGGCCGAACCGCCTTCTTGGGACAACTCCTACAGGCCGATGACCAAACCGTTCTCCACCAGCGAAGGTCGTGGAAGCCGATCTCGCCCTCGCCGCCGCGAAGCGCCGCCTCGGCCTCCACGCCGCGTTCGCGCTGCCCATCAACAGCGACGGCCAGTGCCTCGGCGTCGCTCTCCGAACTCGTCCTCGAGCGCGAGCGCGGGGTCCGGCCGCGGACACGACGAACGTGCGCTGCAACGTTTCGGGCCCCGAGGCCGTGCATTCGTGCGTCCCCCGATCGGGGCGTTGATCGCTGAGGGGTATCCAGGACCGACGAGGGCCCGCTCGCGCGGGCCCCGGTACGCGTCCCTTCGGCTAGCTGCTGCTGCTGCTGCTGCTGCTCGAGCCGCCGCCGCTGCTCGACCCGCCGCCGCTGCTCGACCCGCCGCCGCTCGACCTGCGGCTGGCGCTGGTGGTCGTGCGCCGGCGCGAGGACGATCCGCTCGCGCGCGACGCCGACGCGCCGTTGCTCGAGCGCGCCGCCGACGTCCTGCGCGTCGTGCGGCTCGACGCGCGCTTCGCGCCGCCCGACGACGCCGCGGACCGCGAGCGCGCGGCAGTGCCGCGCCGCGCGGTCGTCTTCTTCGTGTCCGTGGGCTTGCGGTCGCGCGCGGGGATCTCCTCGGTGACGACCGCCTTGGCCAGCTGCGGGATCAGCTTCTCGAGGAAGCGCGCCATGCGCTCCTCCTGGCGGCGGTGCTCGCGGGCGAGCTTGGCCGTCTCCTTGTCGGAAAGCGCCGTGGCGAGCGCCTCGATGCCGGTGTAGGTCGCGATCTCCTCGTACTCGTTGAAGTACTCGGTCTTGGCGTTCTTGAGCATCTTCTCGGCCGCGCCCGTGCCGCGGAGCGCGTGCAGCGGGCCCTTCGCGAGCGCGGCGCCCTTCTTGGCCGCCGACGTGGCTGCCCCGGCGACCTTCGTGGCGGCTTCCGGGCCGGGGAGGCTGGCGACCTCGGCGGTGCCGCCGAGCTTCTTGATGCGCCGCTCGAGCGCGCGCGCCTGCGCCTTGGTCTCCTTGAGGTGCTCCTGGAGGCGCTTCTTGTACGGCGGGCGCGTCGTCGCCGTGATGTCCGCCTGGAGGGCGGTCTCGAGCTCCTTCTCCTTGCCGTACGCCTCGTTGAGGTACTGGATGAGCTTCAGCTCACGGACGGTGGGGTCGGCCATGTCTCTCCTCCCGGGGGGGCGCGATGGGCCGGTGAATACCCCATTGCTATCGCTTCAGTCGTTTCGCCGTCGTGCGCCTCCCGGTACAGTCGCGCGATCGTCGACCGATCGATGCCCGAGGACTTCGCCCTCACCGAGGATGCGCTGGACGCCGAGCGGCACCTGGTCGCCGTGCGCGGCGACCTCGACCTCCACACCGCGCCGGAGCTCAACGACGCGCTGACGCGCGCGATCGACGAGGGCCGCAGCCGCCTCGTCGTCGATCTCACGGAGACGAGCTACCTCGACTCGTCCGGCCTGACCGCGCTCGTCATGGCGCACAAGCGACTGCGCAAGTTCGGCGGCCAGCTCGTCGTCGTCAACGTCGACCCGAGCATCGGGCGCACGTTCGAGATCACCGGCCTGCACCTGCTCTTCCCGCTCGTGCGCGAGCGTGCCGAAGCGCTGCAGCGTCTCGAGGACTGACGACCGCACCCCTGCGCGTTCGACGCTGTTGGGGACGTATGACCCCGACAACGACGAAGGGAGAAGAGCATGTCCGCCCGGCTTTGCATCATCGCCGGCGCCGCGCTGCTCGCCGTCTGCGTCGCCCCGTTCGCGCTTGCCGCGGGCGAGGGGCGGCCGATCACCGGCGGCGCCCGCAACCCCTCGAGCAACGCGTCGCAGTCGTACACGCGCGAGACGCAGATCATCGCCAACAACTCCACGTACGGCACGCGGCAGTCCAACAAGTCCGACAACGGCGGCGGCGCGATCTACGGTTGCCGCTCCGGCGAGGGCGGCAGCGGCAAGGGCAACGAGCCGTGCATCCGCTCCAACAACCTCGCCAAGGGCTACGCGTTCGAGTTCACGACGGCCGGCGCTGTCGGCGGCTCGGTCACGGTCGGCGGCGGCGGTGACGGCGCCAAGCCGTTCACGACCAACGCGACGGGTGTCGCCACCGGTCTGAACGCCGACCGTGTCGACAGCAAGAGCGCCGCGGACATCGTCTCCGACGCGCAGGCGCAGAACCGCTTCGCGCAGGTGACGGCCGCGGGGAAGACCGGCGCCAGCCGCGGCGTCGACAGCGCCGCGCACGAGAGCACCGGCATCTACCGCGTCGCCTTCACCGGCGACGTGACCAACTGCGCCTACAGCGCGACCGTCGTCGAGGACGGCACGCAGCAGGGCTTCGCCACCGTGCAGCCCGTCGATGCGCAGACCCTGCGCGTGCGCGTGCGACAGGCCTCGGCGGACAACCCGCTGGCCGACCGCGGGTTCCACCTGACGGTCGTCTGCTAGCGCCTTCGCGCGGCGCGCGTGGAAAGCGCGCGCCGCGCGAACTTCCCCAACAGCTCCGCCCAGTCGAGCACCCCGGCGACGAAGTGCCCGAGCGGTCCGGTCACGAGCCAGGTGGCCAGGCGCTCCACGGGCCGGACGCTATCGTCCGGACGCGCCATGGCGAGCGCTGTGAAGACCAAGGTCACCGAGCTGCCCGAGTCGCGCGTGCGGGTGGACGCGGAGGTGCCGGCCGAGGAGGTCGAGCGGTCGCTGCAGCGCACCGCGCGCCAGCTCGGCGCCAACCTGCGCATCCCCGGCTTTCGCAAGGGCAAGGTGCCGCCGCCGGTCGTCATCCGCCGCATCGGGCGCGAGACGGTGCTCGACGAGACGGTCAGGGACGCGATCGGCCGCTGGTACGTCGACGCGATCAGCGCGGCCGACATCGCCCCCGTCGGCGACCCCAAGCTCGACCTCGGCGACCTGCCCGCCGAGGGCCAGCCGCTGACCTTCACCATCGAGATCGGTGTGCGCCCCGAGGCTGCGCTCGGCACGTACGAGGGCGTCGAGGTCGGCCGCCGCGAGCCCACCGTCGACGAGGCCCAGGTCGACGCCGAGGTCGAGCAGCTGCGCGAGCGCGCCGCGCGCCTGGAGACGGCCGACCGCGCCGCCCAGCGCGGCGACTTCGTCGTCATGGACTACGAGGGGCGCATCGGCGACGAGCCCTTCGAGGGCGGGGCGGGGCGCGACCAGATGGTCGAGCTCGGCTCGGGCCGTCTCATCCCGGGCTTCGAGGACCAGCTCCAGGGCGCCGCCGCCGGCGAGGAGCGCGAGGTCAAGGTGACCTTCCCGGCCGACTACCAGGCCGAGCAACTCGCGGGCCAGGAGGCGACCTTCTCGGTCTCGGTCAAGGAGGTTCGCGAGAAGGTCCTGCCCGAGCTCGGCGACGACTTCGCGCTCGAGCAGGCGGGCTTCGACTCGCTGGAGGAGCTCAGGGAGGACATCCGCACGAAGCTGCGCGAGGCCGACGAGCGGCGCGTCGAGCAGGACTTCCGCGAGGCGGTCGTCGACGCGGTCGTCAGGGAGGCCGACGTCGAGGTCCCCGACGCCCTCGTCGAGGCGCGCGCGCGAGAGCTGTGGGACCGCATGCTGCACACGCTCTCGCACCAGGGCATCGGCAAGGAGGCCTACCTGCGCATCGCGGGCAAGTCGGAGGAGGAGCTCCTCGAGGAGGCCAAGCCCGACGCCGAGCAGGCGCTGCGCCGCGAGGCGGTCATCGCGGCGATCATCGAGAAGGAGGGCATCGCGCCCTCCGACGGCGACGTCCTGGACGCTCTGCAGTCCAGCGCGGCCCGCGAGAGCACCACCCCGGAGAAGCTGCGCGACCGCCTCGAGCAGGCCGGCCGCCTCGACGAGCTGCGCGACGATCTCGCCCAGCGGATGGCCGTCGACTGGCTGGTCGAACAAGCCAAGTCGATCCCCGTCGAGCAGGCGCAAGCGCGCGACAAGCTGTGGACGCCGGACAAGGACACGGAGCGCCAGGGGTCCGGGCGGCTCTGGACGCCTGGCACATAACGCTCAAGGCCTTTCCTGCAGAAGCCGACCACTCGTTAGACTGGCCCGCTCCGCCGCCGGGCAGGACCGGCCGGGCCAAGAGCGAACCGAAGCGAGGATCATGAGCCCCCTTGTCCCAATGGTGGTCGAGCAGACGTCACGCGGCGAGCGCGCGTTCGACATCTACTCCCGCCTGCTCAATGAGCGGATCATCTTTCTCGGGACGCCGGTCGACGACCAGATCGCCAACCTCATCGTGGCCCAGCTGCTCCACCTGGAGAGCGAGGACCCCGACAAGGACATCTCGATCTACGTCAACTCGCCGGGCGGCAGCGTGTACGCGGGTCTCGCGATCTACGACACGATGCAGTTCATCAAGCCCGACGTGCAGACGATCTGCGTCGGCATCGCGATGTCGATGGGCGCCCTGCTGCTGGCCGGCGGCGCGAAGGGCAAGCGGATGGCGCTGCCCAACGCGAAGATCCTCATCCACCAGGTGAGCTCCGGATTCCAGGGTCAGGCGACTGACATCGAGATCCACGCCAAGGAGATCATCGACGTCCGCGAGCGCCTGGACCGAATCATCTCGGACCACACGGGGCAGCCCTACGAGAAGGTTCGCAGCGATACCGAGCGCGACTACTTCATGTCGTCGGAAGAGGCGCAGGCGTACGGAATAATCGACCGGGTGATCTCGGAGCACTAAGCTCGGAGGCGGAGGAGCACGGAGAGAGAGGATGGCTCGACCCACGGACTCCAACGAGCAGCTGCTGTGCTCCTTCTGCGGCAAGTCGCAGCGGCAGGTCAAGAAGCTGATCGCCGGGCCCGGCGTCTACATCTGCGACGAGTGCATCGATCTCTGCAACGAGATCATCGACGAGGAGCTCACGGCACCGCCGAGCTTCGACATCGAGAACCTCCCGAAGCCGAAGGAGATCTGGGAGGTCCTCAACGAGTACGTGGTGGGCCAGGAGGCGGCCAAGCGGACGCTGAGCGTCGCCGTCTACAACCATTACAAGCGCGTGCAGATGATGCAGCGCGACGACCAGGACATCGAGCTGGCGAAGTCCAACATCCTGCTGCTCGGTCCGACCGGCTGCGGCAAGACGCTGCTCGCGCAGACGCTCGCGCGCATCCTCAACGTCCCGTTCGCCATCGCCGACGCCACGGCGCTGACCGAGGCCGGCTACGTCGGCGAGGACGTCGAGAACATCCTCCTCAAGCTCATCCAGGCCGCCGACTACGACGTCAAGAAGGCCGAGACGGGGATCATCTACATCGACGAGGTCGACAAGATCGCCCGCAAGGCCGACAACCCGTCGATCACCCGCGACGTGAGCGGCGAGGGCGTCCAGCAGGCGCTGCTGAAGATCCTCGAGGGCACGACCGCCTCGGTCCCGCCGCAGGGCGGGCGCAAGCACCCGCACCAGGAGTTCCTGTCGATCGACACGACGAACATCCTGTTCATCTGCGGCGGCGCGTTTGCCAACCTCGACAAGGTCATCGAGCGGCGGATCGGCCACAAGGGCGTCGGGTTCGGCGCGGAGATCGCGTCGCGGGCCGATCGCGACAAGGGCGAGGTCTTCGAGCAGTGCCTGCCGGAGGATCTCGTCAATTACGGGCTGATCCCCGAGTTCATCGGTCGCCTGCCGGTCATGAGCGCCGTGCACCAGCTCTCGCGCGACGACCTCATCACGATCCTCACCGAGCCGCGCAACGCGCTCGTCAAGCAGTTCCAGCGCTTCTTCCAGTTCGACGGCATCGAGCTGGTCTTCTCCGACGACGCCCTCGTCTCGATCGCCGACCGCGCGCTGGAGCGCGAGACCGGCGCCCGCGGGCTGCGCTCGATCATCGAGGAGATCCTGCTCGACGTGCAGTTCGAGCTGCCCTCGCGCCGCGACGTCAAGAAGTGCGTCGTGACCAAGGACACCGTCGGCCGCGGGCTGCCGCCGACGCTGGTCACGGTCGCCACCGGCGACGACGAGGGCGAGCGCCAGGCCGAATCGGCGTGAGCATGTGGCGCTTCGCGCGCCTGCGCGCCGTTCCCTGGCTGCTGCTCTTCGAGGTCGCCCGCGGCGTCCAGTCGCACGTCATGGAGACGCTCTCGCCGGCTGACCGCCGGCGGGTCGCGGAGATCCTGCGCACGTCGAAGGGCAACCCGCAGAAGGTGACCCCGCGCGAGCGCGCCGAGCTGCGGCGGATCGCCGGCAAGCTCGACCTCAAGCGCCTCGCGCGCGACCTCGTGCCGCGCGTCGTCGCGGGGCGCAGGCGCGTGCGGCGCTAACCGCGGTCGACCTAGACTGCGGCTCGCGGTGAGCGAGCTCGAATCACGCAAACGCTTCGAGCCCCGGGAGGTCGAGCCCCGGGTCATGCGGCGCTGGCTGGAGAGCGGGCTCTTCCACCCCGAGCCGGAGGGCGCCGCGGCGGAGAACTACTCGATCGCCATCCCGCCGCCGAACGTCACGGGCGCGCTGCACATGGGCCACGCCCTCAACGGCGCGATCCAGGACGCGCTGATCCGCTTCCACCGGATGCTCGGGCAGCGCACCAAGTGGATCCTCGGCACCGACCACGCGGGGATCGCGACCCAGCGCCAGGTCGAGAAGCAGCTCGAGGCCGAGGGCACGACGCGCGAGCAGCTCGGCCGCGAGGCGTTCGTCGAGCGCGTTTGGCGCTGGCGCGAGGAGTACGGCGGGACGATCATCGAGCAGTTCGAGCGGCTGGGCGCCTCGTGCGACTACGACGACGAGCGCTTCACGCTCGACGAGGGCTACGTCGAGGCCGTCCTGAAGGTCTTCGTCGACCTCTACGAGCAGGGGCTCATCTACCGCGACCACTACATGGTCAACTGGGACCCCGGCCTGCGCTCGGCGATCTCCGACCTCGAGGTCGAGCAGCGCGAGGTCACCGACGTCCTCTACGAGATCGCCTATCCGCTTGAGGGCGGCGGGGAGCTCGTCGTGGCGACGGTTCGCCCCGAGACGATGCTGGCCGACACGGCGGTGGCGGTGAACCCCGACGACGAGCGCCACCGCCACCTGATCGGGCGCACGGCGATCCTGCCGCTGGTCGGGCGCGAGCTGCCGATCATCGCCGACGAGTACGTCAAGACGGACTTCGGGACGGGCTGCCTGAAGATCACGCCGGGGCACGACCCGAACGACTTCGAGATCGGGCGCAAGCACGGCCTGGCCGAGGTGACGGTCATCGGCGAGGACGGGCTCATGAACGCCAACGCCGGGCAGTTCGCGGGGCTGCCGGCGCTCGAGGCGCGCAAGCGGGTGGTCGAGGCGCTCGGCGACGCCGTGCGCGCCCGCACGCACTACCACCACGAGGTGCCCTACAGCCAGCGGTCGGGCGAGCGCGTCGAGCCGCTGATCTCGCTGCAGTGGTTCATGCGCATGGGCGAGCTGGCGCGGCCGGCGATCGACGCCGTCCGCGAGGGGCGCGTGCGCATCCACCCCGAGTCCCAGGCACGGCGCTACGTCGAGTGGCTGGAGAACATCCGCCCCTGGTGCATCTCGCGCCAGCTGTGGTGGGGGCACCAGATCCCCGTCTGGTACCGCGGCGAGGAGACCTACGTCGGCACGACGCCGCCGGAGGGGGAGGGCTGGGAGCGCGACCCCGACGTGCTCGACACGTGGTTCTCGAGCGCGCTGTGGCCCTTCGCGACGCTGGGCTGGCCGCATGACACGCCCGAGCTGCGCGCGTTCTACCCGACCGACGTGCTCGTCACGGCGCGCGACATCCTGTTCCTGTGGGTCGCGCGCATGGTGATGATGGGCCTGCGCTTCCCCGGCGACGTGCCGTTCACCGACGTCTACGTGCACTCGGTCATCCAGGCGCCCGACGGGCGGCGGATGAGCAAGTCGCTCGGGACGGGCATCGACCCGCTCGACCTCATCGACGGCGGCCCGCGGCCGCCCGTCTTCCAGCAGGGCGGGACGTTCCCGTCCTACGGGGCCGACGCGGTCCGCTTCGGCCTGCTCGCGATGTCCTCGACCCAGGACGTCCGCTTCAGCGAGGAGAAGATCCACCAGGGCGCGCAGCTGGCCAACAAGCTCTGGAACGCGTCGCGCTTCGTCTTGCTGCGCGTCGGAGAGGGCGTCGAGGCGGCGCCGCGGCCGCAGACGGTCGAGGACCGCTGGATCCTCTCGCGCCTGCAGCGCGCCAAGCGCGCGATGCGCCGCGCGCTGGACGCGTTCGAGTTCCATCACGCCGCGCTCGGGCTCTATGACTTCGTCTTCGGCGAGCTGTGCGACCGCTACATCGAGCTCGTCAAGCCGCGCCTGGGCGAGCCCGACGTGCAGGCCACGCTGCTGCTCGTGCTGCGCGAGACGCTGGCGCTGGCGCACCCGGTCATCCCGTTCGTCACCGAGGAGATCTGGTCGCACGTCCCGGACGCCGAGGGGCTGCTCGTCGGCTCGCGCTGGCCGGACGTCGACGAGTCGCTGCTCGACGCGGAGGCCGAGGCGGCCGTCGAGCGCCAGTTCGCCGCCGTGCAGGCCGTGCGCGCGTGGCGCGACGCGGTGCGCGTGCCGCCGGGCCCGCGGCTGCCCGCGCGCCTCGACGCCCCCGGCTACGAGCAGCTCGCGGACGGCATCGCGCTGCTCGCCCGGCTCGACTGGTCGCCCGACGGCGGTGAGGCCGTCGCCGCCGTGCCGATCCCCGGCGGCGCGGTCGCCGTGCTGGCCACCGAGGCGGTCGACCTCGAGGCCGACCGCAAGCTGCGCGAGCAGCAGCGCCGGACGCTGCAGGCCGAGATCGCGCGGGCCGAGGGCAAGCTGGCCAACGAGGGCTTCGTCGTCAAGGCGCCCGAGCGCGTCGTGCAGGCCGAGCGCGACAAGCTCGAGCAGATGCGGCGCGAGCTCGCCGAGCTCGACGGCGCGGCCGGATGACAGGCGCCGCACCGCTCCCGGCGGATCGCTGGACCGAGGCCGACGCCGAGCGCTACCTCCTCGGCCTCGAGCTGTTCGGCATGCGCTTCGGCCTGGATCGCATGCGCCGCCTGCTGACGACGCTCGGCTCGCCGCAGGAGCGGTTCGGGTCGATCCATGTCGTCGGCACGAACGGCAAGAGCTCGACGGTGCGCATGACCGCCGCGATCCTGGAGCGCCACGGGCTGCGCACCGGCGCGTATCTCTCGCCGCATCTCGTGTCGTTCACCGAGCGCATCCGCGTCGGCGAGCGCGACCTGGAGCCCGAGCCCTTCGCCGACGCCGTTCGTGCGGCCGCGCGCGCGGCGGCGAAGGTCGACCGCACGCTCGAAGAAGGCGACCACGTGACGCAGTTCGAGGCGCTCACTGCCGCGGCGCTGGCCGAGCTCGCGCGGCGCGAGGTCGACGTCGCGGTCGTCGAGGCCGGGCTGGGCGGCCGCTACGACGCCACCAACGTGCTGCCCTCGCGCGTGGCCGTCCTGACCAACGTGGGGCTCGAGCACACGCGCTGGCTGGGGCCGACGGTGACCGACATCGCGCGCGAGAAGCTCGCCGTGCTGCGCCCCGGCACGACGCTCGTCGTCGGCGCCGGCCTGCATCCCGACGCCGAGCGCGAGGCGCGGGCCGCCGCGGCGAGCGCGGGAGCGCGGCTGCTCGTCGCGCCCGCCGACCCGGGCGTGCCGCTCGGCGCGCGCGGCGAGTTCCAGCGCCGCAACTTCGCACTCGCCCGCACCGCGGCCGAGGCGTACCTCGGCGCGCTCGACGAGCGCGCGGTGCGCGCGGCCGCCGCGGCCACGCTCGTCCCCGGGCGCTTTCAGGAGCTCGACGCCGATCCGCCCACGGTCCTCGACGGCGCGCACAACCCCGGCGGGATCGCGGCGCTCGTCGCCTCGCTGCCCGCCTACCGCGCCGGCCGGCCGCTGACCGCGGTCGTCGCGATACTCGACGACAAGGACGCCGCCGCGATGCTGCGCGAGCTGCTGCAGCACGCGGCGCGCCTCGTCGTGACGCGCAGCGCCAACCCGCGCTCGCTCTCGCCGGGCACGCTCGAGTCGCTCGCGCGACAGCTGGGCGCCGCCGACGTGGTCTCGGTCGCCGAGCCGCACGCGGCGCTCGAGCGCGCGCGGGAGCTCGCGCGCGCCGAGGGCGGCGTGGTGCTCGCGACGGGCTCGATCTACCTCGTCGCCGACCTGCTGCGCCTGCCGGGCGCGGGCCGCGGAGCCACGCTGTGACCGAGCACGACGGCCCCTCGGTCCTCACGATGATCGCCATCGTGGCGGTCATCGTCGCGGTCGTCATCCTCGTCTTCTTCGCGCTCGGCTACGTGTTCGGCCGCCTGTTCCTGTAGCGGTCCTGCACGCCATCCGCCGCTGTCCGCCGACCGACCCTCTACTCTCGGGGCACGATGCTCGCGGCGTTCGGGATTGAGAACGACGGGCTGAACCTCGCCGTCAACCTCCTCATCCTGTTCCTCGTCGTCGTCTGGCTGGCGCTCGTCTACTGGACCTACGCGGACGCGAGGCGGCGGATCGCCGACCAGATGCTCGTCGGCTGCGCGACGCTGGCGTCGCTGTTCCCGTTCGTCGGGACGACCGTCTACATGATCGTCCGGCCGCCCGAGTACCTCGACGACGTCCGCGAGCGCGAGCTCGAGCTGCAGTCGGCCGAGCTGCGCCTGGCGGAGATGGAGGGCATGGTCTGCCCGTACTGCGACCACCATGTCCAGCGCGACTTCCTGCGCTGCCCGCACTGCCTGCGCAAGCTCAAGGACCCGTGCGTCAACTGCGCGCGCCCGCTGGACCCGCAGTGGCCGATCTGCCCGTACTGCGAGCACGAGGTGCCGGGCGCGGTGCAGCCCTCCGCGCGCCCCGCGCGCCGCCGGCGCCGCCGGCGCGAGGCCGACCTGGGCGAGACCGCGGCCTACGAGCTTCCGCCGCAAGGCCCCTAGCCCCCGACCCCGAGAAGGAGCCCGCTTGTGGACCGGACCCTCATCCTGGTCAAGCCCGACGCGTTCTCGCGCGGCCTGACCGGCGAGATCATCGCCCGCTTCGAGCGCAAGGGGCTGCGGATCGTCGCGTTGCAGTACCGCCAGCTCGATCGCGCCCTCGCCGAGCAGCACTACGCCGAGCACGACGGCAAGCCGTTCTTCGGCGAGCTCGTCGCCTTCATCACCTCGGGCCCGCTCGTCGCGATGGTCCTCGAGGGACGCGACGCCGTGCGGGCGGCCAGGCAGGTCATCGGCGCCACCAACCCGCTGGAGGCGGCGCCCGGGTCGATCCGCGGCGACTTCGCGCTCGAGATCGGCCAGAACCTCGTCCACGGCGCCGACTCGTGGGAATCCGCCCAGCGCGAGGCGCAGCTGTTCTTCCCCGACGGTGGCTGAGCGCGCGGCCCGCGTGTCCGGATGGCCGTGCATCGCGGATGCCGGGCGCCGCACGGCGCACCGGCACAGTGCCTCGGGCACGGGCCGGTCCGGCGGGTGGCGATCCGGCGCCGCGAGGCGCGGACCCGTTGCGACGGCCTACGGCCGTGCTTCGGGTGCCCCCGGGGCGGGGGTCGCGTGTTCAGCCACCTGGTCCTAGCGAGCCGGTCGCCGCAGCGGACGGCGATCCTGAGCCAGCTCGGGATCGACCACGAGGTGCGCCCGTCCGACGCGGCGGAGCTCGCCGAGGGCGATCCGGAGGCGGTGGCGGTCGAGAACGCACGGCGCAAGGCGCTGGCCGTCGACGGCGAGCTGGTCCTCGGCGTCGACACGTTGGTCGCGCTGGACGGCGTCATCTACGGCAAGCCGCGCGACCGCGACGAGGCGCGCTCGACGCTCGTCGCGCTGTCGGGCGCCACCCACCAGGTCGTCAGCGGCGTCGCGCTGGCGCGTGGGCGCCAGGTCGAGACCCGCAGCGCTGTGACCGATGTCACCTTCCGGGCGCTCAGCGCCGCCCAGATCGAGTGGTATCTGGCCACCGGAGAGTGGTGCGAACGGGCCGGCGGATACGCCATCCAGGGCCGCGGCGCCGCGCTGGTCCGGGGCATCTCGGGCGACTACCTCAACGTCGTCGGGCTGCCCGCCGCGGCGTTGCTGGACCTGCTCGGGTGGTGAATTTGCAGGCACTAGACTCCGCCACCGGCCGCCGGTCCGAGGCGCCCCCGCCCGGCCTCGCCAGAGCGGCCCGACCTCCCGCACCCATGGGCTTTTTCAGCTACCTCACCGGCTTCGGTGGCCGCGACATGGCGGTCGACCTCGGCACCGCGAACACGCTGGTCTATGTCCGCGGCCGGGGCATCGTGCTGTCCGAGCCGTCGGTCGTGGCGATCGACCAGCGCACGGGGGAGGTCCACGCGGTCGGCATCGAAGCCAAGCGCATGCTTGGCCGCACGCCGGGAACCATCACCGCGATCCGCCCCCTCAAGGACGGGGTCATCGCCGACTTCGACGTCACGGAAGAGATGCTGCGGCACTTCATCCAGAAGGTCCACCAGAACCGCTGGGCGCACCCGCGCGTCGTCGTCTGCGTGCCGTCGGGCGTGACGGGCGTGGAGAAGCGCGCGGTCGAGGAGGCCTGCCTGAGCGCCGGCGCGCGCACCGCCTACCTGATCGAGGAGCCGATGGCCGCAGCGATCGGCGCCGGGCTCCCGGTCGGCGAGCCGACCGGCTCGATGGTCGTGGACATCGGCGGCGGCACGAGCGAGGTCGCGGTGATCTCGCTCGGCGGGATCGTCGTCTCGCAGTCGATCCGCGTCGGCGGCGACGAGCTCGACGAGGCGATCATCAACTACGCCAAGCGCGAGTACAAGCTGCTCATCGGCCAGCAGACCGCCGAGGAGCTCAAGCTCGAGATCGGCTCCGCCTACCCGATGGAGGAGGAGGTCCAGGCGGAGATCCGCGGCCGCGACATGGTGTCGGGCCTCCCCAAGACCGTCGTCCTCACCAGCGAGGAGATCCGCCAGGCGCTCGAAGAGCCCGTTTCCCAGATCATCGACGCGGTCAAGGAGACCCTCGACCGCACGCCGCCCGAGCTGGCGTCCGACATCATGGATCGCGGCATCATGCTCGCCGGTGGCGGCGCCCTGCTCCAAGGACTGGACGAGCGGCTGCGCGAGGAGACGCAGATGCCCGCGCACCTCGCCGAGTCCCCGCTCACGTGCGTCGCGGTCGGCTCCGGGCGCTCCCTCGAGGAGTTCGAGGCCATCCATCGCGCCGCGAAGAATTCGCGCAATCGCCGCCGCCGCAACTAGCGGCGCGGGGTGCGCCAGGTAAAGACTTCAGTGGAGACGTGTACGACTCGAAGAAAGCGGTGCGCCGGCGTCGAGCAGTCCTGGGACTGCTGGTCGCCTGCTCGCTGATCCTCCTCACCGCCTACTTCGGCGAATCGGCGGGCGGCGGCCTGCACGCCGTCCAGCGGGGGTTCCTGGAGGCGATCTCGCCGATCCAGGACGGCGCGAGCCGCGCGCTCAAGCCCGTGCGCGACCTCTTCGGCTGGTTCGGCGACACGCTCGACGCCAAGAAGCAGCGCGACCAGCTGCGCGAGCAGGTGCGCCAGTGGCGCGCCGAGGCGCTCGCCGGCGAGGAGGCGCGGCGCAAGGCCGCCGACCTCTCCAAGCTCGTCGGGCTCGACCGCGACCTCGGGCTCAACCAGATGGGGCCCGTCGCCGCGCGGGTGATCGCGCGCTCGCCGACCGTCTGGTTCAACACCGTGACGATCAACAAGGGCTCCGTCGACGGCGTGCGGCCCTACCAGCCGGTCATCACCGGCGACGGCCTCGTCGGAACCGTGTCGCTCAACGTCGCCGGGCACTCGGCGATCGTCCAGCTGATCACGGACTCCAAGAGCGGCGTCTCCGCCAAGGTGACGGACACCGACGTGACCGGCATCGTCCAGCCCGCGGTCGGCGCGCCGAACGACCTGCGGCTCGAGTTCATCCGCCACGCCGACCAGATCCGGCCGGGCGCCAACCTGATCACGTCGGGGACGAGCGCGACGCGGCTGCCGTCGCTGTTCCCGCCCGGCATCCCGATCGGCCGGGTGACCACGGTCGACCAGGACGAGGTCGACCTCTACCAGCGCGTGCACCTGCGGCCGTTCGCCGAGCTGCGCAAGCTGAACTTCGTCCAGGTCCTCACCCGGCCGCTGCGGGAGCCGCAGACGTGACGCTCGCGCTCGGCGCCCGCCTTGCCGCGCTCGCCCTGGGCGGGGCGCTGCTGGAGATCGTCGCCGTATCGCAGGTCTCGGTCTTCGGGGGCAACGCCGACCTCTCGCCGCTGCTCGTCATGGCCGCCGGCCTGCTGTGCGGCTCGGTCGCCGGCGCGACCGTCGGCTTCGCGACCGGGCTGTTCCTCGACCTGGCGCTCGTGCAGACGCTCGGCCTGAGCTCGCTCGTGCTGCTGGCGGTGGGCTACTGGGCCGGCCGCCTGCGCGAGCTGCGTGACCCGCAGGGGCCGTTCGCGCCGCTGGCCATCGGCGCGCTGGCCACGCTCGGGGCCGAGGCCGGCTACGCGATCGTGCAGTTCCTGCTCGGGGTCGACGCGCCGGTGAGCTGGCTGCTCGCTCGCGAGATCGTCACGACGGTCCTCGTCAACGCGCTCATCGCGCTGCCGGTCTACGTGATCGCCCGCCGCTGGCTGGAGCCCTCGCTGCCCGATTCGCTGCGCCGGCGCCGCCGGCCCGCGCGGCCCGGCCTGAGCCCGCTGTCGTGATCCAGCTGCCCGAGGAGCGCCGCCCCCCGATCAGCCCTTCGATGGCGCTGCGCGTCGCCGTGCTCGGCGGGCTCGCGCTCGTGCTCTTCGCCATCGTGTTCTTCCGGCTCTGGTACCTGGAGGTCCTCTCCGGCGACCAGTACGTCGTCCAGGCCAACGAGAACCAGGTGCGCGAGGTGCGCATCCAGGCGCCGCGCGGCGACATCGTCGACCGCTACGGGCGCCCGATCGTGCGCAACCGGATGGCCAACACCGTCCAGATCGAGCCGGCGAGGCTGCCGGCCGCGGGCGCGCCGCGCCGGCGCCTGTACCGCCGGCTGGGCGGCGTGCTGGAGATGTCGCCGCGCGAGATCCAGCAAACGGTCATCGAGCAGCGCAAGGCGCTGCCCTACGCGAACGTGATGGTCAAGCAGGACGTCTCGCTCTCCGCGATGAACTACATCAAGGAGCGCCAGCCGCGCTTCCCCGGCGTGACGGTCGAGCCGGTCTTCCTGCGCCGCTACCCGTACGGACCGCTGGCCGCGCAGCTGCTCGGCTACGTCGGGCGGATCACCCGCACGGAGCTCAAGCAGGAGCGCTACAAGGGCGTGCACCCGCAGGCGGTCGTCGGCCAGGCCGGACTGGAGTGGGAGTACGACCGCTACCTGCGCGGGCGCGACGGCGCGACGCTGCTGTCGATCAACTCGCTGGGCAAGTCGCGCGGCTTCCTGCGCCGGCGCGAGCCGCTGCCCGGCCGCAGCCTCAAGCTGTCGCTCGACCTCGGCCTCCAGCAGGCCGGCCAGCTCGCGCTGGCGCGCGCCGGCCACGGCAACCCGGGCGGCTTCGTGGCGCTCGACCCGCGCAACGGCCAGGTCCTCGCGCTCGGCTCGGTACCCAGCTTCAACCCGACCGTGTTCGCCAAGCCGCTGCTGCAGTCGACGTACCGCGCGCTGACTTCCAAGGCGACAGGGGCGCCGCTGTTCAACCGCGCGATCGCCGGCGCCTATCCGACGGGCTCGACGTTCAAGCCGATCACGGCGGTGGCGGGGCTGAGCGCGGGCGTGATCACGCCGTTCACGGTGATCAACGACGGCGGCTGCCTGACCGTCGGCCTGACGCGCTTCTGCAGCCCGGGCAACGTGGGGCACGGCGCGGTGGCGCTGTCGCGCGCGATCCAGGTCTCCTCCGACGTGTACTTCTACACCGTCGGCCGCGACCTGGACCCGATCAAGGGCGAGCCGCTGCAGCGCTGGGCGCGCAAGCTCGGGCTCGGCCGCAAGACCGGCATCGACGTGCCCGAGGAGGCGCGCGGCAACGTGCCCGACCGCGCCTGGCGGGCGCGGATGGGGCGCGCCGAGCTGCGCTGCGAGCACAAGAGGCACGTGCCGTCCTGCGGCATCTCCGACATGCGGGCCTGGTCGACCGGCGACAACGTCAACCTGTCGATCGGCCAGGGTGACCTGCTCGCCTCGCCCCTGCAGATGGCCGTCGCGTACTCGACGATCACCAACGGCGGCAAGGTGGTGCGCCCGCACCTCGGGCTCGAGGTCGACGACGGCGAGGGCCGCCTCATCCAGGAGATCGATCCGCCGGCGTCGCGCCGAGTCAGGATCCCTCCGGCCTTCCGGAACGCCATCATGTCGGGCTTGCATGCCGCGGCCAGCGCACCGGGAGGCACCTCGGCTGACGTCTTCGCCGGCTGGCCCCAGGCCCGCCTGCCGGTGTTCGGCAAGACCGGCACCGCCCAGCGCCCCGCCGGCCAGCGAGACCAGTCCTGGTACGTCTGCTACGTCCCCAACCGCACGCGCCCGATCGTCGTCGCGGTGACGATCGAGGGCGGCGGGTTCGGCGCCGAGGCGGCCGCCCCGGCCGCGCGCCTGATCCTGTCGAAGTGGTTCGGCGTCAAGTCCAAGTTCATCGCCGGCAAGTCGCGCACCCAGTGAACACGACGCCCATCCAGGACCCCAAGGCCCCGGCCGGCACCGCGCCGCGCAGCACGCTGCTGTTCTTCGACCCGCTGCTGCTGCTGGCGACGCTGGGCCTGGCGGCGTGCTCGCTGGTCGTGCTCAAGGGCGCCACGCGCGAGGACATCCCCGGGGCGCCCGACTACTACGTCACCCGCCAGGGCGTGTACTTCGCGGTCGGGTTCGTCCTGGTGGCCATCCTGTGGCGGATCGACTACTCGCGGCTGCGCGAGCTGCGCTACGGCATCTACGGGCTGCTGATCACGTCGATCCTGGCGGTCCTCGCGCTGGGCGCGACGGCGAAGGGCGCGCAGCGCGCGATCCAGCTGCCGTTCTTCTCCTTCCAGGCCTCCGAGCTGGGCAAGGTGCTGCTGGTCATCACCCTGGCCGCGGTGGTCGTCGAGCGCTCGCGCAACATCGGCCAGCGCGAGACCACGGCGCTGGTGATGCTGCTCGCGCTCGTGCCCGCGTTCTTCGTGATCGCCCAGCCCGACCTCGGCTCGGGCCTCGTCTACATCGTCATCGCGCTCGCCGTCCTGTTCGTGGCCGGCACGTCGTGGCGCCACTTCGCCGGCCTGTTCGCGCTCGGCGCCGTGGCCCTCACGCTCGTGCTCGTCGGCGCGCCGGCGGCGGGCGTGCAGGTGCTCAAGCCCTACCAGGTGGACCGCCTCACCGCGTTCCTCAACCCGACGGACAACCCGCAGAAGCAGGGCTACCAGCAGCTGCAGTCGAAGATCGCCATCGGCGCCGGCCAGAAGACGGGGCGAGGCGAGCGCAACGCGACACAGACCAAGGGCAACTTCCTTCCCGAGCACCACACGGACTTCATCTTCGCCGTGGTGGGTGAGCGCTTCGGGTTCGTCGGCGCCGCGCTCGTCCTCTCGCTCTACGCCCTGCTCATCTGGCGGGCGCTGCGCGTCCTCACCGTCGCGAAGAACCTGTTCGGAGCGCTGGTCGCCGGCGGTGTCGTCGGCATGCTGCTCTTCCAGGTCTTCGTCAACGTGGGCATGACCCTCGGGATCATGCCCATCACCGGCATCCCGCTGCCGCTCATGAGCTACGGCGGCTCGTCGGTGCTGACCACTCTCCTAGCCCTCGGCCTCCTGCAGTCGATCCACGCGCAGGGGCGCGCCGCGAGCGCGCACAAGAGCTTCGGGCCTCGCCTCTAGATCCAAGAAAGAACACCATTTCGTGAAGAAGCAAGTGCTCGTCACCGTCGATCGCGGAGAGACCCGCGTCGCGCTCCTGGAGTCGGTCGGCCGCCGCAAGCCGCGCGTCGCCGAGCTCTATCTCGAACGCCGCGGGGCCCGATCGATCGTCGGCAACATCTACAAGGGCCGTGTCGACAACGTCCTGCCCGGCCTGGAAGCCGCGTTCGTCGACATCGGCCTCGACAAGAACGGCTTCCTGCACGTCGACGAGATCGTGCTGCCCGGCGTCGACACGCCGCGGCGCGGCCGCGGCAAGGACGCCGGCTCGAAGATCACCGACCTGCTCAAGCCCGGGCAGGAGATCGTCGTGCAGGTCGTCAAGGACCCCCTGAAGACCAAGGGCGCTCGGCTGTCGATGGAGCTCACCATCGCCGGGCGCTACATGGTCTACGCGCCGACCGGCGAGGGCGTCGGCGTCTCCAAGCGCCTCGACGACAAGGAGCGCGACCGCCTCCGCAAGGAGGCCAAGGCGCTGGACCTGCGCGGCGGCGGCGCGATCATCCGCACCGCCGCGCACGGCGCCAAGCGCGCGGACTTCGAGCGCGAGCTGCAGTACCTGTTCAAGCTGCACGAGGTGCTGCAGAAGCGCGTCAAGGAGTCGCCGGCGCCGTCGCTCGTCTTCCAGGAGGCCGACCTTTCGGTGCGCGTCGTGCGCGACATCTTCTCGGCCGACTTCGAGCGCGCGCTGGTCGACGACGAAAAGCAGCACCACCGCCTGGTGTCGTTCTTCTCGCGCACCGCACCCGAGCTCGTCGAGCGCGTCGAGCTCTACACGGACAAGGAGCCGCTGTTCGAGAAGTTCGGCGTCGAGGACGCGATCGCGGGGACGCTGTCGCGGCGCGTCGACCTGCCCAGCGGCGGTTACCTGATGATCGACTACGCCGAGGCGCTGACGGTCATCGACGTCAACTCGGGCTCGTTCGTCGGCCGCGGCAAACAGGCGCGCCTGGAGGACACGATCACGAAGACGAACCTCGAGGCCGCGGAGGAGGTCGTCAACCAGCTGCGCCTGCGCGACATCGGCGGAATCATCGTCATCGACTTCATCGACATGGCCCGTGCGCGCAATCGCGAGGCCGTGCTCAAGACGCTGCGCAAGTCGCTCGACGAGGACCGCACCAAGACCTTCACCGCCGAGATCTCCAAGCTCGGGCTGGTCGAGATGACGCGCCAGAACGTCACCGAGGGCGTGCGCGAGATCATGACCCGGCCGTGCCCGACCTGCGACGGCGAGGGCGTCATCAAGTCCGAGGAGACGACGGCGATCGAGTTCGAGCGCCAACTGCGCGAGCTCGAGGTCGACGGCGAGGCGGTGCTGCTGCGGATGAACCCGCGCGTCGCCGCCCAGTTCACCTCCAACGCCGCGGCGGTGCTGCGCGCGCTCGAGGCCGAGACCGGGCGGCTGTACTACTTCGAGGGCTCCGAGGGGCTGCCGCTCGACTACCTCGACGTCGTCGTGGCCGGGACCCGCGAGGAGGTCGAGGAGCGCGCGGTGCCGTTCCGCCCGGGCGACGAGGTGCTCGTGCACATCGTCGAGCCCCACATGTACAACGTGGACGACGCGGTCGCCAAGATCGACTCGTACATCGTCGCGGTGACCGGCGGCTTCCCGTACGTCGGCACCAAGCAGCTGGTGCGCATCGAGGACGTCGGCCGCACGGTGGCGACGGCGTCGCTGGTCGACGCCGAGCCGCAGGTGAGCGAGCCTCCCGAAGCGCTACCATCGAAGGCCAAGCGCCGGGGCCGTCGTGGCGGCCGCCGGCGTTCGCGCGCCACGGCCGAGACCACCCCCTCCTCCGAGTAGACATGGCATACGCGATCGTCAAGACCGGCGGCAAGCAGTACCGGGTCGAGCCCGGGCAGTCGCTGCTGGTCGAGAAGCTCGACGCCGCCGAGGGCGACACGCTCGACCTCGAGCCCATCCTGTTCCGCTCCGACGACGCGGTCTTCGACGCCGACGCGCTCAAGAAGGTGCGCGTCCAGGCGCGCGTGGTCGGCCACGAGCGCGGGAAGAAGCTGCGCGTGTTCAAGTTCAAGCCCAAGCGGGGCTACCGGCGGCGCACCGGGCACCGGCAGTCGCTGACGCGCATCGAGATCACGGAGATCAGCAATGGCTCATAAGAAGGGGCTCGGCTCCTCGCGCAACGGCCGCGACAGCCAGGCCAAGCGCCTCGGCGTCAAGGTGTTCGCCGGCCAGACGGTGACCGGCGGCGAGATCATCGTGCGCCAGCGCGGGACGAAATTCCATCCCGGGGACGGCGTCGGGATCGGCAAGGACGACACGCTGTACGCCCGCGCCGCGGGCACCGTGCAGTTCGCGACCGGGCGGCGCGGGCGCGTCGTGTCGGTCACCCCGGCTGACTCGTAGGCCGGATCAGCACCTCGTTGACGTCGACGTGCGGCGGCTGCTGCACGGCGTAGAGCACCGCGCGCGCGATGTCGTCGGGCTGGAGCGCGTTCTCGGGCCGCTGCGAGAAGAACGGCGTGTCGACCATGCCGGGCTCGATGCAGGTCACGCGGATACGGTCGCCGGCGTTGCGCAGCTCCTGGCGCAGCGCCTCGGCCATCGCTGTGACGGCGTGCTTGGTGGCGCTGTAGAGGCTGCCGGGGAGGACGCGGCGACCGGCGACCGAGCTGGTCAGCAGGACGTGGCCCTGCTCGGCCGTCTCGCGCAGGGCAGGCAGCGTCGCGCGGATCGTGTAGGCGGCGCCGAGGACGTTCGTCAGGACCATCTCGCGCCACTGCTCCGGCGTCTCCTCGAGGAAGCCGCGCGTCGCGCCGAAGCCGGCGTTGGCGAAGGCGACGTCGAGGCGGCCGAACGCCTCCAGCGTGCGGACGACCAGCGCCTCCTGGGCCGCGAAGTCCGTGACGTCCGTGGACACCGCGATGGCGTCGCCATCCTGGTTGAGCTCGCGCGAGAGCGCCTCGAGCCGGTCGGCCGACCGGGCGGCCAGCGCGACGCGGAAGCCGTCCCGCGCGGCGTGGCGCGCGGTCGCGGCGCCGATGCCGGTCGAGGCGCCGGTGATCAGCATGACGGGGCGGTCGGCCATGGGACGGGCTCCTAGATTTCGCTGCGGATGCTGTACGACGAGGCGCGAATCTATGTGCAGGGCGGCGGCGGGGGCGACGGGGCGATGAGCTTCCGGCGTGAGGCCCACGTGCCGCGCGGCGGGCCCGACGGCGGCGACGGCGGTCGCGGCGGCGACGTCGTGCTCGTCTGCGACCCGTCGATGCGCGATCTGCAGTCGTACAAGCGCAAGGCGCACTACAAGGCGCGCCGCGGCGGTCACGGCCAGGGCGCGCTACGTCACGGGGCGGCGGGGGAGACGCTCGAGCTGCGGGTGCCGCCGGGCACCGTGGTGACGGCGGATGAGGGCGGGCTCGTCTGCGACCTCGTCCGGCCCGGACAGCGCGTCGTGGTCGCGCGGGGCGGCGCGGGCGGGCGCGGCAACAAGCAGTTCGCCCACGCGACGCGCCAGGCGCCGCGGTTCGCCGAGAAGGGCCTGTCCGGCGAGGAGGGCTGGCTCCAGCTGCGGCTGAAGCTGCTCGCCGACGCGGGGCTCGTCGGGCTGCCCAACGCGGGCAAGTCGTCGCTGCTGCGGCGGCTGACGCGCGCCGAGCCGAAGGTCGCCGACTACCCGTTCACGACGATCGAGCCGGTCCTGGGCGTCGTGGAGCGCGACGGGCGCCAGCTGGTCGTCGCCGACATCCCGGGACTGATCGAGGGCGCGTCACACGGGGCGGGGCTGGGCAACGAGTTCCTCGCGCACGTCGAGCGGACGCGGCTGCTCGTCCACGTGCTCGAGCTGGTACCGATCGACGGCTCCGATCCCGTCGAGAACTGGCGCACGATCGAGGAGGAGCTGGCGGCGCACGACGAGCGGCTGGCGCGCCTGCCGCGGGTGCTCGCGCTGTCGAAGGCCGACCTGATGGCGCCCGAGGAGGCGGAGGCGGCACGGGCGCAGTGGAGCGAGCGGCTCGGCGACGAGGTGCCGGTGGTGCTGACGTCGAGCGCGACCGGCCAGGGCCTCGACGAGCTCGTGCGCGAGCTGTTCGCCGGTGCGGGGGAGCTGCCGGCGCCGGCGGTCGCCGAGGAGGACGTTGGCGGCCTCGCCGAGCACATGACCTTCCGCCCGGCGGCCGAGCGCGGCTTTCGCGTCGAGCGGGCGGGGGAGGGCGCGTTCCGCGTGGTGGGGCGGGGGATCGACCGCCTCGTCGCCCGCTACGACCTCGACAACGACGAGGCGCTCGCCCACGTCGAGGGCACGCTGGTGCGGATCGGCGTGGTGCGGGCGCTCGAGGAGGCCGGCTTCGAGCCGGGCGACGACGTGGAGATCGGCGGGGTGGTCTTCGAGCTGCATCCCGGGACGTAGGCTGCGCCGCTGCGATGCGCCGTGTGGTCTTGAAGCTCGGGTCCTCGATCGTCGCCGACGACGGCGGGGAGCTCCGCATGGACGTGCTCGAGCGGGTGTCCGACGCGGTGGCGGGCCTGCGGCGCGACGGGGAGGAGGTCATCGTCGTCACGTCGGCCGCGATCGCGCTCGGGATGCGCGTGATGGGGCTGCCGGCGCGGCCGACGGCGATCGAGGAGCTCCAGGCGGCCAGCGCGGTGGGCCAGGGCAAGCTGTACCGCGTCTACGACGAGTTGCTGCTCGAGCGGCGCGTGCGCACGGCGCAGGTGCTGCTGACGTTCTTCGACATGAGCGCGCGGCTGCACTACCTCAACGCGCGCCAGACGCTGCGCAAGCTGCTCGATTGGGGCGTCGTGCCGGTGATCAACGAGAACGACACGACGACGACGGACGAGATCTCGTTCGGCGACAACGACTTCCTCGCCGCGCAGGTGGCGATCCTGATCGCCGCCGACCTGCTCGTGCTGCTCACCGACACCGACGGGCTCTACACGGCCGATCCGCGGCTGGACGCCGGCGCCGAGCTCGTGCGCGAGGTCGAGGACTTCGAGGCGCTCGAGGCGCTGTCGATCGGGCACGCGACCGGGCCGCTGGGCTCGGGCGGGATGCGCTCGAAGGTCGTCGCCGCCGAGATGGCGACGGCCGCAGGCATCCGCACCGTGGTCGGCAACGGGCGGCGGCCGGGGGCGCTCGAGGCGATCCTCACCGGGTCGGGGCAGGAGGGCACGCGCTTCGCGCCGCGGGCGGAGCGGCGCTACTCGAGCTTCAAGCTGTGGCTGAAGTACGCCAAGCCGTCGCACGGAAGGCTCGCGGTCGACGCGGGGGCCGCGCGGGCGCTGCGCGAGGGCGGCACGTCGCTGCTGCCGGTCGGCGTCGTCGAAGTGCAGGGCCGCTTCGACGCGGGCGACGCGGTCGACATCGCCGAGGCCGGCGGCGGGGCGACCATCGGCAAGGGGATCGTCAACTACTCGGCGATCGAGCTGCGGCGGGTGATGGGGATGAAGAGCGCGCAGGCGCGCGAGGTGCTGCCGCGGGCGAGTGCCGAGGCGGTGCACAGAGACTATTTCGTGTTGGCCTGACCGGGAGCGTCGCCCGGCTCCCCGGGAGTCACCGCCCGGCGCCCCCGACCAGGACCCGTTCGCCTTCGCGTAGCCTTCGCAGCCATGGCCGTTGAGACCCGCACCGTCGCCGGCATCTGCCTGGAGGCGAAGCGCGCCTCGCGCGCGCTGGCCCAGCTCGATCGCGCGACCAAGGACGCCGCCCTGCACGCGATCGCGGACGCGCTGCTCGCGCGCACCGACGAGATCCTCGAGGCCAACGCGCGCGATCTCGAGGCCGGTCGCGAGGGCGGGCTGAGCGCCGCGCTGCTGGACCGCCTGGCGCTCGACCCGGCGCGCGTCGCCGCGATGGCCGACGGCGTGCGGCAGGTCGCCGCGCTGGAGGACCCGGTCGGCGAGGTCGTCGAGGGACGGCGGCTGGCCAACGGGCTGGACCTGCGCAAGGTCCGCGTGCCGCTCGGCGTGGTGGCGGTCGTCTACGAGGCGCGGCCGAACGTGACGATCGACGCGGCGGCGCTGGCGCTGAAGTCGGGCAACGCGATCGTGCTGCGCGGCTCGTCGTCGGCGGCGCACTCCAACGCGGTGCTGGCCGCGATCGCCGGCGAGGGGGCCGCCTCCGCGGGCGTGCCGGCCGGCGCGGTGTCGCTGGTCGCGGGCGGCGGGCGCGAGGAGCTCGCCGAGCTGGCGACGCAGGAGGGCGTCGTCGACCTGATCATCCCGCGCGGCGGGGAGGGGCTGAAGGCGGCCTTGAGCGCGGTGGCGACGGTGCCGGTGATCTACGCGGCGTCGGGGAACTGCCACGTGTACGTCGACGCCGGCGCCGATCTCGACGCCGCGGAGGCCATCGTCGTCAACGCCAAGACCCAGCGGCCGGGGGTGTGCAACGCCGCGGAGACGCTGCTCGTCCACGCCAACGTCGCGCCGGTGTTCCTGCCGCGCGCGCTCGCGGCGCTGCGCTCGCGCGGCGTCGAGCTGCGCGTCGACGGGCGCTCGCACGCGGCGGCCGGCTCGGCGCTCGCCGACGGACTGATCGACGCCACCGACGAGGACTGGGAAACCGAGTTCCTCGCCCTGGTGCTCGCCGTCAAGGTCGTCGACTCGCTCGCGGAGGCCATCGAGCACGTCAACGAGCACGGGTCAGGGCACTCCGAGGCGATCGTCACGCGCGACGTCGCCGCCGCGCGCGCGTTCCAGCGCGGCGTCGACGCGGCCTGCGTGTACGTCAACGCGTCGACGCGCTTCACCGACGGCGGGGAGTTCGGCATGGGCGCCGAGATCGGGAACTCGACCCAGAAGCTGCATGCGCGGGGCCCGATCGGCCTGCGCGAGCTGTGCGCGTTCAAGTACCTGGTCGAGGGCGACGGGCACGTCCGGGCCTAGATGATCGAATCGCTCATCTAGCGGCGTCCCCGCGGGCGGCGTGGCGCGGATCGGCATCCTCGGCGGGACCTTCAACCCGCCGCATCTCGGGCATCTTGTCTGCGCGCAGGAGGCGCACGTGCAGCTCGGGCTCGACCGGGTCGTGCTCATGCCGGTCGGCGTGCCCCCGCACAAGGAGGCGCTCGACGATCCGGGCGGCGAGCACCGATTCGAGATGTGCCGGCTGGCGACGGCGAGCGACGAGCGCTTCGCGGTCTCGCACCTGGAGCTTGACCGCGCGGGCCAGTCGTACACGGTCGATACGCTGCGCGCGATCCATGACAGCGCCCCAGGAGACGACCTGACGTTCATCGTCGGAGGCGACATGGCCCACAGCCTGCCCACCTGGCGCGAGCCTGAGGGCGTGCTGGGCCTGGCCACCCTGGCGGTCGCCCAGCGCGCCGGCGCCCGGCGAGCGGAGATCGAACAGCGCCTTGCCGACCTCGAGGGCGGGCACCGCGTGCGGTTCTTCGACATGCCGCGAATGGACATCTCGTCCTCCGAGATCCGCCGCCGTGTCCGCGAGGGGCGCGCGATCCGCTACCTCGTGCCCGACGCCGTCATCCAGTACATCGGCGACCACCGCCTCTACCGCGCCTCGGCGCCGGTGGGCGCCGGGGAGGCGCGCGCGTGAGCCGGCGGTCGCATCGCACCGGGTTCACGGCGGCGCCTTGCGGTCCGCGCGGGCGGGAGCGGGCATGAGCAGCTTCGACGCTCCGGTGCTCGAGCCCGACCGGCTCGCCGACGCGATCGCCGAGCTGGCGGCCGACAAGAAGGCGATCGACATCGTCGTCCTCGACCTGCGCGGCGTGGTCGGCTACGCCGACTACTTCGTCATCTGCTCCGGCGGCACCGAGCGCCAGACGAAGGCCATCCACGACGGCATCCACCAAGGCCTCAAGGACCGCCACCGCCTGCTGCCCCGTCGCGTCGAGGGCCTCAGCGAGGCGCGCTGGATCCTCATGGACTACCTCGACGTGGTCGTCCACGTCTTCACGCCCGACACCCGTGCGTACTACCGCCTCGAGCAGCTCTGGGGCGAGGTCCCGTCCCGTGCCTGGGAGTCGGGGCGCGCGGCGGCGCGTTAGACAGCGAAGAGGCCGCGCTCGGGCGCGGCCTCTGGAGTGGAGCTGAGGGGGATCGAACCCCTGACCTCCGCCATGCCATGGCGGCGCTCTCCCAGCTGAGCTACAGCCCCAAGTCGGGTGATCATGGTAGCGAGGTCATAGTCCTCGGCCATCTTGATCAGAGCCTTCTGGTTGTTCCGGGCGGGCGTCAGCCGAAGGTGGACTGTCGACAACCCGGCGACGTCCCGGATCGGGAGGTAGAAGCATCGCTTGAGCGCGGCGCAGTACACAGCAATTGCGTCGACCTCGTCCGCCGAGTAGGTGGTTCGGATGTATCCGCGCGGCGTGTAGCGGCAGGTTCCAGTCTGTACCACGACGATGTCGCCGTTGAGTCGACCCCACTTGCACTGCACACGAAGCAGCCGCCGCCCGTCGAGGTCGAACATCAGGTCGTATCGGCGGCCCTCCTGCAGTGGACGCAGGACGAAAACGCCGAGCTCGACGGCCACCGCAGTAATAGCGGTCTCCGCAATCGCCCCCTTGTCGCTCGACTTCATCATGAGGCGAACGCTAGTTCGCCCATCGGACGGAACCGTCCGGACCCGAACTACCGCGGCGGGACGAACTCGGGCACGTCGAGGTCGCCGCCGGTTGCGTCGTCGTCGCGGCCGCGGCGGATCATGCCCAGCCGTGAATCCGTGGCGGCCTGCTCGAGCTGCGCCGTGAGGCGCGCGTGGGCGAGGCGGACGTCCTGCAGGAGGCGCTCGGCGTTGACGCGCAGGGAGTCGCTGAGCTGGCGCAGCTCGTCGCTGAGCTCGGTGCCCTCCTCGAGGACGTCGCGCGCGGCGAGGCGCGCGTCGTGGACGACGTCGCGGGCGGCGGACTCGGCGGCGCGGCGCTTCTCATCGGCCTCGGCCTCCGCGCGCTCGCGCAGCCGGCGCACCTCCTCCTCGGCGGCCGCGCGGACCTGCTGCACCGTCTCCTCGAGCTGCAGGCGCTCGGCCCGCGCCTCCTGGAGCGTGCGCTCCGCGTCGGCCTGGGCGCTCTGGCGCAGCTCGACGGCCTGCTCGCGGGCCGTGTTGAGGATGTCGCGCGCCTCCGCCTCGGCGGCCTCGACGCGGTTGGCGCTGGCGCGGTCGGCCTCGGCGATGCGCTCGCGGGCCCGCCGCTCGGTCTCGGCGCGCAGGTCGGCGGCCGCCTGCTCGGCGGCCTCGACGATGGCGCCGATGCGCTCGAACGCGACGTCGGTCGCCCGCTGCGGTTGCGGCGGGCGCTCCGGCTGTGCCTGCTGCTCCCCCTCCTCCATGGCGGGAGCGTAGCGGTCACCCCTGCAAATCCCGCAAAAAGGCCGTCAGCGTCGCGTTGAGCAGGTCGGCTCGCTCCCACTGCAGGAAGTGGCCGGCGCGCGGCACGACGAACGGCCCGACGAGTCGCTCGAAGGCCACCTCGCACATCTCCGGGAACGCGCGCCAGATGACGTGGTCCTCGGGGCCGTAGAGCGCCAGCGTCTCGACGCGGCTGCGCTCGAAGAAGCGCGGCGGCTCGCTGAGCGGTCGCGTCCCGAGCGCGCTCTCGTAGTTGCCCCACGAGGCGCGCAGCTTCTCGGCGTCGGCGAACGGCTCGGTCATGAACGTCACGTCGTCCGGGGCGAAGCTCCCGGGCGCCGCCCAGAAGCGGTGGCCGTAGAACTCGGCGATGTAGCGCCGGCGCTTCTCGGGCGAGTCGAGCTCGGCGGCGAGCCCGTCGGCGTCGCGGCCCTGGCGCACGAAGTAGTCGGCGGCCATGCGCAGCTCGGGCGTCGGCGCGGTGGGGATGCCGGCCGCCGCGTACGCGTCGGGCAGGATCGGCAGCACGCAGTTGAACAGCACCTGCCGCACGACGAAGCCCTCGAAGCGCAGCGCGAGGTCCTGGACCACTCCCCCGCCGAGGTCGCCGCCCGCCGCCGCGCAGCGCTCGTGTCCGAGGACGTCGTGGACGAGCGCGTGGAGGTCGCGCGCGTGCGCGGCGAGGTCGTAGAAGCCGTCGGGCGCCAGCCCGGAGTCCCCGAACCCGCGCAGGTCCGGGACGATCACATCGAACCCGGCGACCGCGAGCGGCGCGACATTGCGGGCCCAGATGCGCTTGGTCTCCGGCCAGCCGTGGACGAGCAGGAGCGGGAACCCGCGCCCGTTCGTTGCCGCCGCCCGCCAGTACGCGATCTCCACTCCGGGGCGGACCTCGGAGCGCTCGATCGGCGGCGAAGAGCGCACAAGGGCGGACTCTAGACTTCGGCCGGTGAGCGCCGAGCACCGCTACGACCCCAAGCAGATCGAGCCGCGCTGGCAGCGTGTCTGGGCGCAGGAGCGCACCTGGGAGGTCTCCAACGACGTGCGCCGAGGCCAGGACCCGCGCGACAAGTCCTACGTGCTCGAGATGCTCCCGTATCCCAGCGGCGAGCCGCACATCGGCCACCTGAAGGTCTACTCGGTCGGCGACGCCATCGCCCACTTCCACCGGCGCACGGGCCGCCGCGTGCTGCACCCGATGGGCTACGACGCGTTCGGCTTGCCCGCCGAGAACCATGCGATCAAGAGCGGCCAGCATCCGCGCGAGTCGACCGACGTCGCGATCCGAGAGTTCCAGCGCCAGTTCCGTTCGTGGGGGATCTCGATCGACTGGTCGCGCGAGTTCGGCACCCACGAGCCGCGCTACTACCGCTGGACGCAGTGGATCTTCCTGCAGCTGTTCAACGCCGGTCTGGCGTACCGCAAGGAGGCGGCCGTCAAGTGGTGCCCGAAGGACCAGACCGTGCTGGCCAACGAGCAGGTCATCAACGGCCACTGCGAGCGCTGCGGCTCGGAGGTCGAAGCGCGCCAGCTCGAGCAGTGGTTCTTTCGCATCACCGACTACGCCGACCGGCTGCTGGACGATCTCGACCGCATCGAGTGGCCCGAGCACGTCAAGACGATGCAGCGCAACTGGATCGGGCGCTCCGAGGGCGCCGAGGTCACGTTCCGCTGCGAGGAGCTGGGTATCGACTATCCGGTCTTCACGACGCGCCCGGACACGCTCTTCGGCGCGACGTTCTTCGTCATGGCCCCCGAGCACCCCGACGTCGTGCGGCTGGCCGCCGGGACGCCGCACGAGGAAGAGGTGCGCCACTACGTCGATCACGCGATCACGGAGACGACCGAGGAGCGCGGCGACACGGACAAGCCGAAGACCGGCGTCTACCTGGGGCGCCACGTGACGAACCCCGTCAACGGCGAGCAGCTGCCGATGTACGTCGCCGACTACGTCCTCATGGAGTACGGCACCGGCGCGATCATGGCCGTGCCCGCCCACGACGAGCGCGACTACGCCTTCGCCAAGGCCTACCGCCTGCCGATCAAGCGCGTCGTCGGCGGCCACGACGAGCTCCCCCATGTCGGCGACGGGCCGATCGTGCACTCGCACCGTGAGTTCGACGGCCTGCACAACCGCGACGCCGTGCACAAGATCGTCGACTGGATCGACCGGCAGGGCAAGGGCCACGCGAGCGTCAACTACCGCCTGCGCGACTGGCTGGTCTCGCGCCAGCGCTACTGGGGCTGTCCGATCCCGATCGTGCACTGCCCGCGCTGCGGCCTCGTGCCGGTCCCCGAGGACGAACTGCCCGTCGTGCTTCCCGACATCACCGACTACGCCCCGCAGGGCCGCTCGCCGCTCGCCGGCGCCGAGGAGTGGGTCAACGTGCGCTGCCCGTCGTGCGGCGGGCCGGGCCGGCGTGAGACCGACACGATGGACACGTTCGTCGACTCCTCGTGGTACTTCCTGCGCTACTGCGACGCGACCAACGACGAGGCCGCCTGGGACCCGGCGGTCCTGCAGCGCTGGATGGCCGTCGACCAGTACATCGGTGGCGTCGAGCACGCGATCCTGCACCTGATGTACGCGCGCTTCTTCACGAAGGCGCTCACCGACCTTGGCCACCTGGACGTGCAGGAGCCCTTCGAGCGGCTCTTCACGCAGGGGATGATCACCAAGGACGGCGCGAAGATGTCCAAGTCCAAGGGCAACGTCGTCTCGCCGCAGGCCCTCGTCGACCGCTACGGCGCCGACACGGCGCGGGCGTACATCCTGTTCATCGGGCCCCCCGACCAGGACGCCGACTGGTCCGACGAGGGCGTCGAGGGCGTCTACAAGTTCCTCGGCCGGCTGTGGCGGCTGTGCGCGGTGACCGCCGACGCGATCGGCAAGGACCCCGAGCCGCTGCCCGGCGAGGGGTTGCAGGGCGACGACCTCGAGCTCGCCCGCAAGGCGGCTTGGGCGATCGACCGCGTCACCGACGCCATGGCCGGCCGCTTCGCGTTCAACAGCGCGATCGCCAGGGTCATGGAGCTCTACAACGAGTGCTCGCGGCTGCGCGACAGCGTCGCGCCCGACACGCTGCGCTTCGGGCTGGCCACCGCGGCCTCGCTGCTCTTCCCCTTCGCGCCGCACACGGCCAGCGACGCGTACCACCGCCTGACCGGCCGGCGCGTCTGGGAGGAGCCCTGGCCCTTCCCCGACCAGTCGCTGCTCGAGCGCGACACCTACGAGCTCGTCTGCCAGGTCAACGGCAAGGTCCGCGATCGCGTCCAGGCGGCGACCGGCGCCAGCGACGAAGAGCTCGTCGCGCTGTGCCTCGCCGCCCCGAACGTGCAGACGCACGTCAACGGCAAAGAGGTGATCAAGCGGGTCGTCGTGCCCGGCAAGCTGGTCAACCTGGTGGCGCGCTGAGCACCGGTTTCCTCGCCTCGTGCGGAGGGAATCCGTCAGGGTATGGCGACCACCGAGGCGGCGCAGCGCACGGACGTCGGACCTGACGACATCCCGAGACCGGGGTGGAAGGCGATCCTCAAACGGACCGTCAAGGAGTTCCAGAACGACGACCTGACCGACTGGGGCGCGGCGTTGACGTACTACGCCGTCCTCGCGCTGTTCCCGGCGCTCGTCGTCCTCGTCGCGCTCGTCGGTCTCTTCGGGCAGTACCCGCAGACGACCAACGCGCTGCTCAACATCCTGCGCGACGTCGGCGTTCAGAGCAGCACGCTCGACACCCTCAGGAAGACGATCAACAACGTGGTCCAGAACAAGGGCGGCGCGGGGGCGCTCCTCGGCGTCGGCCTGCTCGGCGCGCTGTGGTCGGCGTCCGGGTACATCGGCGCGTTCATGCGCGCCTCCAACGCCATCTTCGAGAAGCCCGAGGGCCGTCCGTTCTGGAAGCTGCGCCCGCTGCAGGTCCTCGTGACGCTCACCATGACGCTCCTGCTCGCGCTCGTCCTCATCGCGCTGGTGGTCTCGGGGCCGCTCGCCGAGGCGATCGGGAAGCAGATCGGGCTCGGCGGCACCGCCGTGACGATCTGGAACATCGCCAAGTGGCCCGTGCTCGCGTTCGTCGTGAGCCTCATGCTCGCGGTGCTCTACTACGCGGCCCCCAACGCGAGGCTGCCCCGGTTCCAGTGGCTCTCGCCGGGGGCCGTCGTCGCGGTCGTCGTCTGGGTTCTCGCCTCGTTCGGCTTCTTCCTGTATGTCAAGAACTTCGGCTCCTACGACAAGACCTACGGGACGCTCGGCGCCGCGATCACGGTGCTCGTCTGGCTGTGGGTGAGCAACCTCGCGGTGCTCTTCGGGCAAGAGCTCAACGCCGAGATCGAGCGTGGGCGAGAGCTCGCCGCCGGCCAGCCGGCGATCGAGGACATCCAGCTCCCGCTGCGCGGCAAGCCCAAGAAGAACCCGCAGGAGCAGGCGGCCGCGATCTCGCGCGAGGCCGTCAAGGGCGGCGGCAACGGCGGCGCCGGGCGCGATCAGGCTGTGGCGCACCTCAGCCGAGAGACCGCCGAGAGCGAAGCCGACGGCGGCGCCGATCGTGGTGAGCCGCTCGCTCATCTCGGCGGCGACCCGGTTTCGAGCGTTTCGAGCGGGCAGGAGAACAGCTCCGACCGCCCTCGGTAGCGCCGGCGCCCACGCGCCGGCGCGAACGAACCACGACCCAGGCCAAGCCTGAGCCGGCGGAGGCCGAAGCGGCGGCCCAGCGCGGCCGTCCTGCTGCCGCCGCCGCTGCTGGCGTTCCGGCGTCGCCCAGGGTCGCCGGCGAGTGGCGGCCCGCCGGGGCAGGCGGTGGCCCCGGCCTCATCGCGCGGTCCCTCGGCGGACGTTCGCGCGCCGCCGACGTCGACGGTCACTCGCGTGCTCTGCCCGCGGCGCTCGCCGTGGCAGCGTCGGCGGCCGTGGTTGTCGTCCTGCGACGCCGCGCGCACCGCTGAGCGCGGCCCGGTGAACGCGCGCACGCCGTACATCGCAGTGGTCGGGCCCGGCGACGCCGCATCGGAGCAGGAGCGCGACGCCGAGCTGGTCGGCGGCGAGCTCGCCGCCGCGGGGGCGGTCGTCGTCTGCGGCGGGCTGGGCGGTGTGATGGCCGCGGCGTGCCGCGGCGCGCAGGCTGCAGGCGGGCTGACGATCGGGCTGCTTCCGGGCGACGACCGCTCGGCGGCGAACGCATGGGTGACCGTCGCCGTGCCGACTGGGATGGGCGAGCTGCGCAACGGGCTCGTCGTCCGCGCGTCCGACGCGGTCGTTGCGGTCGGAGGCGGCTTCGGCACGCTCTCGGAGATCGCGCTCGCGCTGAAGCTCGGCCGGCCGGTGGTGGGATTGAGAACGTGGGACATCGCGGCTCCGGTGGCCAGGGTCGACGACCCGCGGGCCGCCGCGCGCCGCGTCCTGCAACTTGTCACCTCGCCGTCGCAGAGTTGACACGTTCCGCGCGTCACGTGTGACGCGTCCACGCCTACCGTCCCCGCGGTGCCCGATCTGCCCCGCTCGCATCTCGTCGCCTACGTCCTCGTTGGGCTCGCTGTCGTGCTCGCCGGCGCGCGCTGGGTCCACGCGTCGGCGGCCGCCCAGGTGCCCGCGCGCGCGGCCACGCCCGGCGGTCGATCGGCCGGCGTGCGCGTCGAGCGCGCCGCCGGCGGTGACGCGGTCGTCCACGTGGCAGGCGAGGTCCGGCATCCCGGTGTCTACCGCCTCGGCCCGGGCACCCGCGTCCAGGAGGCGGTGCGCCGCGCCGGCGGCCCGACGCGCCGAGCCGACCTCAACGCGATCAACCTGGCCGCCAAGGTGGAGGACGGCCGTCAGGTCATCGTGCCGCGCCGCGGTCCCGTCGCCGCACCCAGCGGTGGCGCTCCCACCGCGGCGTCCGGCGCCGGGCCGGCGGTCCCGGTCAACCTCAACACCGCGACGCCCGACGAGCTCGGGACCCTCGACGGGGTGGGACCGGCGACCGCGGCGAAGATCCTGGCCTACCGCCAGGAGCACGGCGGGTTCGGCTCGGTCGACGAGCTCGACCAGGTCCCCGGCATCGGCGAGAAGCGGCTGGCCGCGCTGCGGCCGCACGTGACGGTGTGAGCGAGGGAGTGGCGATGTGCGACGGTCGCGGTGAGCTGTCTGGCGGCCGCTGCTCCAGACGTTTCCGCTCGCGCGAGGCCGCGTTGCGGCGCCGAGTTGACGTACGCCAAAAGCGGAGTACCGTGCTCGCTCGACTGCGCGTGAGCCGGGACGCAAGATGGGAGAGCTTGGCGGCTTCCTCGGGATTCGACGGGTCGCAGTTCCCGAACGCGACCCACGTGAGCGCGTGCGCGACCACTCGGAGATCCTCGAGCGCCTGCCGCCGCACGAGCTCAGCGCGCAGGGTGCGCGGTGCATGGACTGCGGCGTGCCGTTCTGTCATGACGCATGTCCGCTCGGCAACCACATCCCGGAGTGGAACGACCTCGTCTACCGCGACCGCTGGCGCGAGGCGATCGACGAGCTCCTGGCGACCAACGACTTCCCCGAGTTCACCGGGCGCATCTGCCCGGCGCCGTGCGAGTCGGCATGCGTGCTCGCCATCAACGACGACCCGGTGATGATCAAGCACATCGAGCTGGCGATCGCGGACCGCGCGTTCGAGGAGGGCTGGATGAGACCGCGGCCGCCCGCTCGCCGCACCGGGCGGAGCGTCGCGGTGCTCGGCTCCGGGCCCGCCGGCCTGGCTGCCGCCTCCCAGCTCAATCGCAACGGCCACCGCGTCACGGTCTACGAACGTGACGAGGCACCAGGCGGGCTGCTGCGCTTCGGCATTCCCGACTGCAAGCTCGACAAGCGGATCATCGACCGCCGCGTCGACCTGCTCGCCGCCGAGGGCGTGCGCTTCCGCTGCGGTGTCGAGGTCGGAGAAGCGGTGCCCGCGCGGCGCCTTCGCGCGCAGCACGACGCGCTGGTCATCGCGATCGGCTCGCGCGTGCCACGCGAGCTCGAGGTGCCCGGCCGCGAGCTGCGCGGCGTCCACCTCGCGATGGACTACCTCTACCAGCGCAACCGCGCGGTGGCCTGGGAGCAGCGCCGGGGGCCCCAGCCGCGGCTCGCCGCCGGAGAGGCGATCTCCGCCGCCGGCCAGCGCGTCGTCATCATCGGAGGCGGCGACACCGGCATGGATTGCATCGCCAACGCGCACCGGGAGGCCGCGGCGACCGTGACCGTGCTCGACACCTACGGCGCCCCCGTCGGCGTCCACGCGCGCGATCTCGCGCCGTGGCCCGCGCACCCCAAGCGCCTGCCGACCAGCTACTCGCTCGACGAGGGCGGCTCGCGGGCGTTCTGCCGCGCCGTCACTCACCTCAGCGGAAAGGCCGGCCGCGTGACCGCCGTGCACGGGATCGAGGTCGGCCCGCCGCCCGAGTTCGCTCCGCTGGGGGGCACCGAGTTCGTCCTCGGAGCCGACCTCGTCCTCATCGCGATCGGCTTTGCCCACCCGGAGCACGATGGTGCGCTCGCGCAGCTGAGCGTCACGCTCGACGGCCGCGGGAACGTCAGGGCGCCGTCGTTCGCTACCACGGTCGAGGGAGTGTTCGCCGCCGGTGATGCGCGCCGCGGCCAGTCGCTCGTCGTCTGGGCAATCGCCGAGGGAAGACGCTGCGCACGCGTCGTCGACCGCTATCTCGCCGAGTCGCGGCCGGGCCCACGGTCGGCGAGCCATCGCCGGCGCCGCTCGCGCCGCGCCGGCGGCCCGGCAGACAGCGCACCGTCCGAGGCCCGGCTCGGGCCGGCGTGCCGCCCGGCGGACACTCGGACCTCGATCTCGTCCGCGTTCACGCGCACGTAGCGGCGACGGCGTCCCAATTCTTGCGGCGGCTCGGACAGCGGCTTTGCCCGACGCGGGCGAGTGAGCCTGCCTGCGCGGAGGCCGAGCGGCCACGATGCATGACGGCCGGAACCGGCGCGGGTCATGACACCGACACGCGGTCTAGCCGTATCGTCGCGACGGTGCCCGAGGTGCTTCGCCCGCTCTTCGACCAGGTCGTCATCAAGGAGCTCGAACCCGACCGCATGCGCAAGTCGGGGCTCCTCGTCCCACAGGGGACGCACGACCTGCCGCCCAACGAAGGGATCGTGCTGGCGGTCGGCGACGGCCCTCCCGACCTTCCGGACTTCAAGATGCCGGTCGCCCCCGGCGATCACGTCGTGTTCCCTCGCTCGGCCGGCGTGTGGGTGGAGATCGAGGACGAACGCCTCCTCGTCTGCCGCGTCCGGGAGATCCTCGGGATCATCGAGCCGGTGCGTCCCCCGGACGAGGACGCCGGGTAGACGCCCGCGTGCGAGCGCGCCGCGGTCCGCGCGTTCGTCGAGGTTGTGACGCCCGCGTCGCAGGATTGGCACAGTCCGCGCGCCACGGGTGACGGTCGGCCGCCTAGCGTCCGCCGCATGCCCCGGTTGCGCGATTTCCACCGACTTCGCAGGAATGGCCGACGGGCGGCTGTCTGCGTGTTGCAGGGACCTCACCGGGTGAGCGCCGCGCCGGATCGTCGAGGATCCGTCGCGAGCGTTGGCGGCCCGCGCGAAGCGCTTCAGGCCGTGCTTGCCCGCCCGCGGCACGTCGTGCTCGCGTGCGGCGTTGCCGGGCTGGTCGCCGGCCCGCGCGCCGGGGCGGTCGTCCTGGCTGGGATCGTCGTGCTGCTCGCCGCCGGCCACGCGGTGCGCCGAGTCGGGCTTGGCGTGGCGGCCGCGATCGCGCTGCTGGCCGGAGCGGTGGTCGCCGAGGCGCGGCTTGCTGCCGCCGAGCGGCCCGCGGCGGCGCCGCTTATAGGCCGCAGCGTGTCCGGGCGGGCGGTCGTGCTGGAGGCGCTGCGACGGCGGTCCTTCGGCGGCTGGTCGGTCGGCGCGCGGCTCGGTGACGGGCCGGCGCATGGTCTGCGGGTGGTGCTGCGCGCGTCCGGACGCGTGCGGCCGCCGGCGATCGAGGTGGGGGAGGAGCTCGACGTTCGCGGTCGCATTGTCGGCCTGGCGCGATGGGAGCGGCACGAGGCCGTGCACGGGGCGAACGCGGCGCTCGTCGTCGAGGCGGTGCGGGCGACCGGCGGGCGACGCGGGGGGCCCGCCGGGCTGCTCGACGCCGCGCGGCGGCGGGCGCAGGCGGCGGTGGCGGCGGGGCTGCCGCAAAAGCAGGCGGCGCTGGCGCGCGGGATGGTGCTCGGCCAGGACGACGCGCTCGACGACGCGACCCGCGAGGAGTTTCGCGCCAGCGGCCTCAGCCACCTGCTGGCGGCCAGCGGCCAGAACGTCGTCTTGCTCGCGCTGCTGGCCACCACCGGTCTGGGACTGCTGGGCGCCGGGCTGCGCGCACGGCTGGCCGGTGCGCTCGTGCTCGTCGCGCTCTACGTGCCGCTGGCGGGTGCCGGCCCGTCGATCCAGCGAGCCGGCGTCATGGGCGCGGCCGGGCTGGTCGCCGGCCTCGCCGGGCGCCCGGCGTCGCGGCTCTACGCGCTGCTGCTCGCCGCCGCGGTCACGCTGGTGCTCAACCCGCGCGCGACGGAGGACGTGGGCTGGCAGCTGTCGTTCGCCGCAGTGGTGGCCATCGCGCTGCTCGCCGGTCGCTGGCGCGCCGCCCTGGTCGCCCGGCGTGTGCCGATCCCCGTGGCCGAGGCGCTGGCCCTCACCGCGGCGGCGACGGTCGGCACCGCGCCGCTTCTGGCCCTGCACTTCGAGCGCCTCTCGATCGTGTCCCTGCCGGCCAACCTGGCCGCCGCGCCGGCCGTCGCGCCCGTGGTCTGGCTGGGCACCGCGTCGGCCGTGCTCGGACTGTCCGGGACGGCGGGCGGCGCACTGACCGGCGCGCCCGCCGCCCAGCTCGCCCAGCTCTGCAACGCGATCGCGGCCTTCCCGCTGGGCTTCGTGGGCTGGGTGGCACACGTGGCCGCCGCCGCGCCGCACGCCACGGTCGGCGTCGCGCTCGGCGGCCCGCTCGCGCTGGCCGCCGCCTACGCGGCGCTCGGTGCCCTCGTCGTCTCCCGTCGCGCCCGCGCGCTGGCCGCCGGCGGAGCGCTCGCGCTCGGCGTGTTCGCCGCGTGGCCGCGGCTTCATCCGCCGGCGCCGCCCCGCCACCTGACCGTCAGCTTCCTCGATATCGGACAGGGGGACGCGACACTCGTGCAGCACGCCGCACGGGCCATCCTCGTCGACACGGGGCCCCCGGACGGGCCGCTCCTGTCGCGGCTGCGCGCCGCCGGCGTGCGCCGGCTCGACCTGCTGGTGCTGACGCACGCGCAGGCCGACCACGAGGGCGCCGCCGCGACCGTGCTCGATGCGCTGCCGGTCGGCGCGGTGCTCGACGGCGGCGCCGGCACGCGCTCGCCGCAGCGCGCGGCGATCGAGGCCGCGCTGCGCCGTCACGGCGTGCGCCGCCTGATGCCGGAGGCGGGGGAGGTGCTGCGCGCGGGGCCGCTGCGGCTCGACGTCCTCTGGCCCGCACGCCCGCCCGACGCCGCGACGGCCCGGCTGGGCGATCCGAACGACCGTGCCATCGTCGCGCGCGTCTCCGAGGGAGCGTTCGACGTCCTCCTGACCGCGGACGCGGAGTCGCCGGTCACCCTGCCTCTCAACGCACCGGCGGTCGACGTGCTCAAGGTCGCCCACCACGGCAGCGCCGATCCCGGCCTGCCCGCGCTGCTCGCCCGCCTGCACCCGCAGCTTGCGGCGATCGAGGTGGGCGGGCACAACCCCTACGGCCATCCCGCGCCGGGCACGTTGCGCGCGCTGCGCGCCGTCCCGCGCGTCGTGCGCACCGACCGGGACGGAACGGTGCGGGTGACGGTCGCCGGCGGTCGGATGACGGTCAGGACCCATGCGTAGACTCGCCGCCGTGCCGGCGTTCAAGCCCGCTTACCTCATCCACGGCGACGACCACGGCCGGGTCGGAGAGCGCCGCGCGCGGCTGCGGGCGCTCGCCGAGCAGGAGGGCGGCGTCAGCGGGGCGGAGGTCTTCGAGGGCGACGACGCGACGCCGGAGGCGGTCGCCGCCGCGCTCAGCGCGATGACGTTCGCCACCGGGCGGCGGTTCCTCATCGTCGACGGCGTCGAGCGGTGGCGCGAGAAGGACGTCGACAAGCACATAGCGCCGGCGCTGGCGGCCATGCCTCCGGAGACCACCGTCGCCTTCTTCGCGCGCGAGGAGTCGCGCACGAAGGCGCCGGCCGCGCTGCACGCCGCCGTCAAGGCGGCCGGCGGCGACGTCAGCGCCGAGGGGGCGGTCAAGCCGTGGGAGCTGCCCAAGTGGGTGCGAGCGCAGGCGCAGCGGCTGGGCCTCGAGATGGACGCCGCGGCGGCGCAGGCGCTCATCGCGCACGTCGGCGAGCGCCAGCAGCGCCTGACGCGCGAGCTCGAGACGCTCGCGCTCGAGGTCGGCGCGGGCGCTCGCGTCGGCGCCGACGACATCGACGAGCGGGCCGCCGACTCGGCCGAGCGCAAGATCTGGTCACTGGCCGATCTTCTCGTCGCGCGCGACGCGCCCGCCGCCACGCGCTGCTACCTCCAGCTGCGCGCCCAGGGCGAGCGCCTGCCGAGCCTGCTCTTCTGGATGACCCAGCGGGTCCGCCAGGCGTACGACGTCGTCTGCCGCCTCGACGCCGGCGAGGCACCCGCGGAGATCAAGCGCACGCTGCGCATGCCATCCCGGGCCGCCGATCGGTTCATCGCCGATGCGCGGCGGGCGGACGTGGCGTCGCTGCGCGCGGCGATCGAGGCGCTCGCCGACCTCGAGGTCAGCTCGCGCGGGGGAACGGAGCTCGACGAGGACACCGCGGCACTGCGGACCATCGAGCAGATCGCGGCGTGAGCGCGGCGGCCGATCGAGCGAATCGCCGTCTCACCTGCACCGCCACCGCCCGCGCGGGCGTACGCTCAGATCGTGACTCGCGTCGCGCTCGCCCTGGCGCTCGCCGCGGTTGCTCTCGGAGCCGCGGCGCTCATCGTCGAGCGCGTCGACCGACCAGCCGCGCGGCCGCCCGCGAGCGCTGAGCGCCACGCGCCGGCGGGTTCGACGCGGCCGTCGACCGCGCCCGCGACCCCCGCGCCCGCCGTCGCGCGCAGGCTCCCACGCGACCTCGCCGACCTCCTGCCCAAGCTCCCGGCCGCTCCCGCTCCGGCTCCCGCTCCCGCTCCCGCTCCCGCGCCCCCGTCGGCGCTGCTGCCCGGGCACCCCGGTCACCGCGTCGACCCGTGCTTCCGCGAGGGCGCGGGTCCTTGCCTGCCGGTCTGCCGCTACCGCACGCGCGGCGCCGGGCCCAGCCTCAGCTGTCCCGCCATGGCGCCGGAGGGGTGCCTGCGCCTCGCCGTCCGCCCGCGCCGGCCGGCGGCGTCGGGCCCGCTGCCGAGCCCCACGGCCCGACGCACCTGCGCGCCGCGCCCAGCGGCGCCGTCGCCGCAGCGCGGCATCGCGCCCATCCCGCAGCCGTAGACGAGAGCGCTACGCCGACGGCTCGCCGCGGCGCAGCCGCGCCGCGCGGCTCTTCTTGCGCGCGCCGTTGTTGCGGTGCAGCGCGCCGGTCTTGACGGCCTTGTCGATCAGCGAGACGAGCTCGCGGTGGTCCGCGTCGGCCTTCGCGTCGTCGCCCGCCTCGACCGCGGCGGCCAGCCGGCGGAAGTAGGTCTTGACGGTCGACGTGTAGCGGCGGTTCTCGAGCCGCTCACGCTCGGCGCGCAGGATGCGCTTCTTCTGCGAGGGGATGTTGGCCATAGACGCGCAAAGGCCACGGGGGCACGCCCGCGGCGCGCCGTACGATAGCGCACCCGTGGCCGCCGACACGACCGCCCCGCCGGCCGCCGGCGACGACCCGGAGCAGCCGACGCACGGCGCGCCGCCGGGCGGCGGGGGCATCGCTCGCAACACCGCCATCTTCAGCGCCGCGACCGGCCTGTCGCGCATCGCCGGGCTCGTTCGCGAGATCGTCGCGTCGTCGTACTTCGCGACGTCGGGCGCGTTCAGCGCGTTCACGATCGCCTTCCAGGTCCCCAACCTCGTGCGCTCGCTGTTCGCCGACGCCGCGCTGAGCGCCGCGTTCGTGCCGGTCTTCACCGAGCTGCTCGAGCACGGCAAGCGCCGCGAGGCGTTCCGCCTGGCGAGCACGCTGCTCGTACTGATCATCGCGATCCTCGGCGCGATCACCGCGTTCTTCATCCTCGCCGCGGGCGTGGTGATGCCGCAGTTCACCGGGCACGAATTCACGTCCCAGCTCGATCACCTGACCGTCGGGCTCAGCCGCGTGCTGTTCCCGATCGTCGTCCTGCTCGGCGTCAACGGCCTGGTCGTCGGGATCCTCAACGCCTACGAGCACTTCTCGATCCCGGCGATCGCCCCGCTGGTGTGGAACGTCGTGATCATCGTCGTGCTGATCGTCGCCCGGCCCTTCTTCCACGGCCAGCAGCAGCTCTACGCCTACGCCATCGGCGTCCTGCTCGGCACGGTGGTCCAGCTGGCGATGGCCCTTCCGATGCTGCGCCGCGTGGGCTTCCGCTTCGACCTGCACTTCGACCCGCGCGACCCGCGCGTGGGCCGCATCTTCAAGCTGATGCTCCCCGTCACGATCGGCCTGGGCGTCATCAACTTCGACCTGCTGATCAACTCGAGCCTCGGCTCGCTGGTCTCCGACCAGGCGCCCCGCGCGATCGACGCGGCCTTCCGCATCTACATGCTCCCGCAGGGCGTCTTCTCGGTCGCGCTGGCCACCGTCCTGTTCCCGGCGCTGTCACGCCTGGCCGCGCGCGGCGACCTCGACGCCCTGCGCGCCACCGCCGCCTCCGGCATCCGCCAGATCATCCTGATGCTGCTGCCCGCCGCGGTGTTCACCGGCGCGCTCGCCACGCCGATCACCCGCCTGATCTACCAGCACGGCGCGTTCGGCGCCTCGTCGACCGACCAGGTCTCGCTGGCGCTGTTCTGGTTTTCGTTCAGCCTCCCGTTCGCCGGCGTCAACCTGCTCCTGACCCGCGCGTTCTTCTCGCTGCAGCGCCCCTGGATCCCGACCGCGCTGGCCGCGGCGAACCTCGTCGTCAACGCGGCGGTGTCGCTGGCGCTCTACCGCCCGTACGGCATCGCCGGCCTGGTCATCGGAACCGCGGTCGCGTCGGCCGGCATGACGGCCACCCAGGCGATCGCGCTGCGCCGCGCGCTGCACGGCCGCCTGGAGGGCCGCCGGACCGCCGCCGCGGTCGCGGCGATCGCCTCCGCGTCGGCGCTGCTCGGGCTCGTCTCCTACGTCACCTGGGCCGCCCTCGACGCGCTCTTCGGCCGCAGCGTGCCGGCGCAGGTCATCAGCGTCGGGGCCGCCGCCGCGGCCGGCACGGCGGCGTTCGTCGCGGCGGTCGTGTGGATGCAGCTTCCCGACGCCGAGCAGGTCCGCGCCCTCGTCCGCGCGCGCCTCGCTCGCTGATCGGTCGAGAAATGCGCGCGGCGACTCCAGGGCGCGCCCCGGCCTGCCGACGCCATGCCGGCCATGCTCGACCCCCTGACCGGCCTCGGTGACCACGCCGACTTCCACGAGGCGCTCGCGAACGCGGACGGCCGCGCCGACGTCGCGGTCGTGCTCGTGAGCGTCGACGCCGGTCACGCGAGCGACCGTCGCCGCGCGTGCCAGGCCAGCGACCGCGCCCTTCGCGCCGTCGCCGCGGCGCTGTCCGCCGCCCTGCGCAGCGGCGACGAGCTCTTCCGCGTCGGGCGCGACCGGTTCGCCGCCGTCGTGGCCGTCGCCGAGCCAGGCGAAGCGCACGAGGCCGCCCGCCGCCTGCGGGCCGCCGCCGCCTCGGGCGCTCCCGGCGTGTCGGTCAGCGTCGCCGCGCCCGAGCCGGGCGACAGCGGCACCGCCGCCCTCGCCCGCGCCGCGCTCGCGCTGGGCGCGCCCCGGCGCCCGCGGCGCGAAGGCGTGTCCTGACGCGAGCGACGGCGCGCGACACGCGGGACCGGACCCCGGCGGCCGCGGGGGGAGCGGAGCGCTCCATATCCTCAGGTCTCCATCCGCATGACCGACCAGCGCCACATCCGCAACTTCTCGATCATCGCCCACATCGACCACGGCAAGTCGACGCTGGCCGATCGCATCCTCGAGCTCACCCACACCGTCGATCCGCGGCTGATGCGCGCCCAGGTCCTCGACTCGATGGACCTCGAGCGCGAGCGCGGGATCACCATCAAGGCCCAGGCCGTGCGCGTCTTCTACGAGGCGCGCGACGGCGAGACCTACCAGCTGCACCTGATCGACACCCCGGGCCACGTGGACTTCACCTACGAGGTCTCGCGCAGCCTCGCCGCCTGCGAGGGCGCGCTGCTCGTCGTCGACGCCAGCCAGGGGGTCGAGGCGCAGACGGTGGCCAACACCTACCTGGCGGTCGACAGCGGCCTCGAGCTCATTCCCTGCCTGAACAAGATCGACCTGCCCGGCGCCGAGCCCGCGCGGGTCGCCGAGGAGGTCTCCGAGCTCATCGGCGAGCCGGCCGACCAGATCCTGTGCATCAGCGGCAAGACCGGTGAGGGCGTGACCGACGTCCTCGAGCAGCTCGTCGCGCGCGTTCCGCCGCCCGCCGGCGACCCCGACGCGGCGCCGCGCGCGCTGATCTTCGACTCGGAGTTCGACCAGTACCGCGGGGTGATCGCCTACATCCGCGTCGTCGACGGGCGCTTCACCAAGGGCGAGGCGATCCGCGCCATGGCGGCGGGCACCGAGGCCGACATCGACGACATCGGCTTCTTCACGCCCGCGATGACGCCGGCCGACGGGCTGAGCGCCGGCGAGGTGGGCTTCCTCATCACCGGCATCAAGGACGTGACGAAGCTACGCGTCGGCGACACGCTGACGACGAAGGCCGGGTGGGCGGGGTATCCCAATCTGGAGGCGCTTCCCGGCTATCGCGAGGTCAAGCCGATGGTCTTCTGCGGCCTGTTCCCGATCGACTCCGACGACTACCCCGACCTGCGCGACGCGCTCGAGAAGCTCACGCTCAACGACGCCGCGCTGACCTGGGAGCCCGAGACGTCGGATGCCCTCGGCTTCGGCTTTCGGTGCGGCTTCCTCGGGCTGCTCCACATGGACATCGTCCGCGAGCGCCTGGAGCGCGAGTACGACCTCGAGCTGATGGCGACGATGCCGTCGGTGGCCTTCGAGGTCACGCTGACCAACGGCGAGGACGTCGAGGTCCACAGCCCGTCGGCCTTCCCCGAGCCCGCGCGGATCGCCGAGGTGCGCGAGCCCTACATCCGCGCGTCGATCCTGTGCCGCAAGGAGGACATCGGCGCGGTGATGGAGCTCTGCCAGGAGCGCCGCGGCGACCACGCCGGGATGCACTTCCTCTCCGCCGAGCGCGTCCAGATCACCTACGACCTGCCGCTCGCCGAGGTCGTCCTCGACTTCTTCGACCAGCTCAAGTCGCGCACGCGGGGCTACGCCTCGCTCGACTACGAGGTCATCGGGATGAAGCCCTCGAACATGGTCAAGCTCGACGTCCTCCTGGCCGGCGATCCGGTCGACGCGCTGTCGATGATCGTGCACCGCGACAAGGCCTACGAGGTCGGGCGCACGCTGGTCGAGAAGCTGCGCGAGCGCATCCCGCGCCAGCAGTACGACGTCCCGATCCAGGCGGCGATCGGCTCGCACATCATCGCCCGCGAGACCGTCAAGGCCTACCGCAAGGACGTCACGGCCAAGTGCTATGGCGGCGACATCAGCCGCAAGCGCAAGCTGCTCGAGCGCCAGAAAGAGGGCAAGAAGCGCATGAAGCAGGTCGGGCGCGTCGAGGTGCCCCAGGACGCTTTCCTCGCGGTGCTCGAGATCGGCGACGGCGGCAAGGCGGCCAAGGCGCGCGCCTGATCGCCCAGCGCGGCGCGTACTCGCTCCCACGTCCGCGGCCGGACGCAACGCCCCGGGAACCGGGGCCTCGCGGCCGGCAGGTGCGCTATGAGAGAGCGCGCCGAGAAGAGTCTGGGAGGCCTCGATGCATCGCCGTACCTTCGCGCTCGCCGTCCTTGCCGCCGCGCTCGCCGCGGCGGCGTTCCTCGCCGTCCGTCCCGGCGGGGAGGCCCGCCGTGCGGTCGCCGGTCGCGCCGGCGCATGCCCGCGCGGACTCGTGCGCGAGCGCGAAGCCGGCGGACGGGCGGCGTACGGCGAGCGCGAGGCGTCGCGCGAGCGGGACGCCGGCGAGTGCGTGCGCCTCGGCCACCCCGAGGGCGCCGAGCTGCTGCAGGCCAACGCGAGCCTGACGTCGCCCTCGGTGGCGCCGTTCCACTCGCTGCGCCGCGGCGCCGGCGAGGCCGCCGCGCGCGAGGCCGCCGCACTGGCCGCCGAGCCGCGCGCCATCCCGGGCGCGGCCGGCTCGTGGACGCCGCTGGGCAAGGGCGCGCTCGACGCGAGCGACACGACCTACGACGCCACGCAGGGGTCCACCCAGGAGGGCTTCAACTTCGTCACCGGCCGCGTCGAGGACTTCGCCTACGACGCGGCGCACGGCCGGCTCTACGCCGCGCCCGTCAACGGCGGCGTCTGGCGCTCGACCGACATGGGCAAGACCTGGCGCCCGATCGGCGACGGGCTGCCCACCCAGGTCGTCGGCTCGATCGCCTACACGACCGCCGAGGGCGGAACGCTCATCGCGCTGACCGGCGATCCGGCGTTCGGCTTCGACAGCTCGGCGGGCATGGGCATCTTCCGCTCGACCGACGACGGCCAGACCTGGGAGCACGCCGCGGGCGCGCCGTCGGGCGCGCTGGGCTTCCAGCTCGCCGTCGACCCGACCAACCCGTCGCGCGTCTACGCGGCGACGAGCGCCGGCTTGTACCGCTCGACCGACGACGGCCGCAGCTGGACCGACGTCAAGCTGCCGACCGGCTCGTGCGCCGGGCACACGTTCGACGACCGCAACTGCTTCCTGGCCAACATCGTCACCGACGTCGTCGTCCAGGCCGGGTCGAACACCAGCACGAAGGGCGCTCAGCCCGGGGCGGTCCTGGCCGCCGTCGGCTGGCGCGCGGGCCGGCGGGCGAACATCAAGGGCAAGCCGGAGTCGCCGCACAACGGCATCTATACCTCGCCGACCGGCGCTCCCGGCTCGTTCAAGTTCGTCGACCCGACCGCCTCGAACTTCACCAACGGCGACCCGACCGCCCCCGGACGCATCGCGCTGGGCATCGCCAACGGCCCCACGCAGAACCACAACATCGTCTACGCGCTCGTCCAGGACGCCAACAGCTTCAACGGCGAGATCGGCCAGGACGTGCTCGACGAGGCGCCCACCGGGGTGTTCTCCACGATCCTCAACGGCGTCTGGGTCTCGACGGACTTCGGCCAGCACTGGACCGAGATGGAGAGCTCGAACGTGCTGACCAACGACCAGACGAGCGGCTCCTCGCTCGAGCCCGCGGGCAAGGCCGTGTCGTACGAGCCGGGCGTGCAGTCCTGGTACAACGAGTGGATCCAGCCCGACCCGACGCAGACGTCGGCGACCGGGGCGCCGACCCGCGTCGCCTTCGGGCTGGAGGAGGTCTGGGAGAGCGACGGCCCGGTGCCCAACGCCGGCCCGCAGCCCCAGGACGGCCCGTCGACCTTCCGCGTCATCGGGCGCTACTGGAACGCCTGCGACTTCGAGACCGCCGCGCCGCCGAAGTGCGGCCCCGGGCGCGGCAACGGCACCGCCGACCCGAACACCTTCACGACGCATCCCGACCAGCACGCCGGGCTCTTCGTGCCCGACGGCAAGGGCGGGGTGACGCTGGTGGCGGGCAGCGATGGCGGCGTGTTCACCCAGCACGTCGACGCCGGCCAGGACTTCTCCAACCAGAGCTGGAGCAACAACCAGCGGCCGAGCCCGGGCGCGCAGGGAGCGGGCGACCTCGCGCTGCACACGCTGCAGCCCTACGACGTCGAGATGGCGAAGGACGGGACCGCCTACATGGGCCTGCAGGACAACGGCGAGGCCAAGATCCTCCCCGATGGCACGCAGAAGATGGTCTTCGGCGGCGACGGCTTCTTCACCGCGGTCGACCCGGACAACGCCGACATCGTCCACGAGGAGTACGCCGGCGGGGTCATGGCGGCCAGCAAGAACGGCGGCAAGACCTGGATCGACGAGGACCCGCAGCTGACCAGCCCGATGTTCTCGACGCCGTTCAAGATGGACCCGACCGCGGCCAACCACCTGCTCGTCGGGGGGCGCGACATCGAGGAGACGACCGACGGCGCCGACACCGCGCAGTGCGTGGATCCCGCGTGCCAGACGACCCAGACCTCGTGGAAGAAGGTCTACGACCTCGGGACGATGAACCACCCGGGCGACGCGAGCGCGCCCGACAGCACCGACCCCGTCCAGGGCGATCCCAACGACCCCAACAACCAGACGTCGGCGGTCGAGCTCTCGGGCGACGACGCGTACGTCGGCTTCTGCGGCTTCTGCGACGTCATGACGCAGAACGCGCCGTTCCACAACGGGATCGCGACGAACGTCGCCGGCGCGCAGCCGCCCAAGCGCGGCACGTCGCAGGGCTGGCACATCGCCGCGGCGCGCGGGCTGCCCAACCGGTTCATCGACTCGATCGCGGTCGATCCGAAGGACCCGGAGACGATCTTCGTCGCGCTCGCGGGCTACGGCCGGCACTGGGCGCCGCCGGGGTCGCGCGGCGAGGACCCGCTCAACGTCGGCGCCGGCCACGTCTTCCGCTCGACCGACGCCGGCCAGCATTTCACGGACATCACCGGCGACCTGCCCGACTCGCCGGCCAACGCGGTGATCCTGCGCGGCGACCAGGTCATCGTCGGCACCGACGTCGGCGCGTTCATCTCGTCGGACCGCGACGGGACGCAGTGGGCGCCGCTCGGCACCGGGCTGCCCGCGTCCCCGGTCAACCACCTCCAGCTCAAGCCGGGTGACGCCGACACGCTCGTCGCGTCGACCTACGGCCGCGGCCCGTACACCTACCGGTTCGCCTCCGCGGCGGGCGCGGGATCGTCGGCGGCCGCCAGCAGCGGCCAGCAGCGCGCGCCCAGCGCGTGCGCGGCGGGCGCGGCGCTGCGGTCGGCCTCGGCGCGGCCGCGCGGGCGCGGCGTCGCGATCGCCTTCTCGCCGCGCCAGGCGCAGACGGTGACCGTCGACGTGTTCCAGTCCTCGCACGGGCGACTGATCTACGGCCAGCGCCGCGTCGCGCACTTCCGCGTCAGGCGCTCGCTGCGCTGGAACGGCCACGCCAACGTCCGCGGCCGCAAGGTCACCGACGGCATGTTCTTCGTGCGCCTGTCCGCGCGGCAGGGCGGCCGCCGGGACGTCCGGCGCATCGCGCTGCGGCGCCTGCACGGCCGCTTTCGCAGCCGGCCGTCCTTCGACCGGCGCGAGAGCTGCGGCCTGGTGAGCTCCTACAAGCTCGAGTCCCCGGTGTTCGGCGGGCGCTTCAACCGGGCCGTGGACATCGCGTTCCGGGTGTCGCGCCCGGCGACGGTGACCGTCGACGTGCTGCGCGCCGGGCGCCTGGTCCAGCGGACAGGCCCGGGCTCGCGGACGGCCAACCGGACGTTCCGCATCCGGCTGGCCTCCGAGAGGCGGGCGCGGGGCGACTACCGGATCCGGCTGACGGCGGTCGCCGGGACGCAGCGATCGACGGCGACGCTGGTCACGCGGCGCCTGTAGGAGGCGGGGCGGGACCCAGCCGGCCGGGCGAATCCGGTTGACTGCGGCGCCATGCCCCGACTCCTGAAGGACTTCCGCGAGTTCATCCTGCGCGGCAACCTCGTCGACCTCGCGGTCGCCGTGGTCATCGGCACCGCGTTCACGGCGGTCGTCACCGCCCTCGTCAAGGACCTCATCACGCCGCTGATCGCGGCGATCGGCGGCAAGCCCGACTTCGGCGAGCTCGCCTTCACGATCAACGCCAGCCGCTTCGTCTACGGCGACTTCATCAACGCGCTGATCAGCTTCGTGATCATTGCGGCGGTGCTGTTCTTCTTCGTCATCAAGCCGGTCAACGTGCTCATGGCGCGGCTGCGGACCGAACCGCCGGTGGACGAGACCGTGCGCGCGTGCCCGGAGTGCCTGAGCGACATCCCGGTCAAGGCGCGCCGGTGCGCGTTCTGCACCGCGCAGGTCACTCCCCAAGCACCTTGATGACCAGCCGCTTGCGGCGGCGCCCGTCGAACTCGCAGTAGAAGACCGCCTGCCACGGGCCCAGGTCGAGCCGGCCCTCGGTGATCGGCAGGACGACCTGGTGGTGGACCAGCAGGTTCTTCCAGTGCGCGTCGCCGTTGTCCTCGCCGCCGCCGCGATGGTGGCGGAAGTCGCCCGGGTCGGGCCCGAGCTCGCGCGCGACGTCGTTGGCGGGCGGCTGCCACGAGGGCGGCGCCAGCTTGTCGAGCCACTCGAGCGTGTCGGCGAGGATGCCCGGCTCGTCGTCGTTGACCCAGACGCCCGCGGTGATGTGCATGGCGCTGACGAGCACCAGCCCCTCGCGCACGCCGGACTCGTCGACCGCGCGCTGGACGTCGTCGGTGATGCGCACGAACTCGCGGCGCTCGCCGGTCTCGAACTGCAGGTAGGCGGTATGGGAGGCCATACCGCGGATTGTCAGCCCATCGCCGACCCGACGACCTCGCCAGGCATGATCTGCGCCATGGACTTCGGACTGCGCGATCGGGTGTGCGTCGTGACGGGCGCGAGCCGCGGCATCGGCCGGGCGTTGAGCGCCCAGCTTGCGGAGGAGGGCGCGCGCGTGCTGATGATCGCGCGCGGGGAGGAGGCGCTGCGCGAGGCGGCCGAGGAGCTTGGCGCCGAGTGGCTGGCCGCCGACGTCACCGACCCTGACGTCGCCGGCCGCGTCGTGGCCTGCGCGACCGAGCAGATGGGCGGCATCGACGTGCTCGTCAACAACGCGGGCACGAGCTTCGCCCGCGCGCCCGACGAGCTGACCGACGAGGACTGGCAGGGCCAGTGGGAGCTGCACGTGATGGCCTCGATGCGGCTCATGCGGGCAGCCGCGCCGAGGATGGCCGAGGCAGGCTGGGGGCGGATCGTCAACGTCGCCTCGTCGGCCGGCAAGCGGCCGTCGCTGACCAACGTCGCCTACTCGGTCACCAAGGCGGCGCAGCTGTCGCTCTCGCGCGCGTGGGCGGACCTGTGGGCGGGCAAGGGCGTGCTCGTCAACGCGGTCGCGCCCGGCCCGGTGGCCAGCGAGCTGTGGATGGCGCCGGGCGCGCTGGGCGACCAGGCCGCCGCGAAGCAGGGCGTCTCGCGCAACGAGGCCCTCGCTGCTCAGGCCGCCAAGGTCCCGCTCGGCCGGTTCGCGGAGCCCGAGGAGGTCGCGCGCGTGTGCCTGTTCTTGTGCTCGGAGCTGGCCAGCACGGTGACCGGCGCGGCGTGGTCGGCCGACGGCGGCACGGTGGCGGTGATCATCTAGACGAGGCGAGCGCCCGGGCCCGGGCAGACCTCGAGCGCGCCCTCCGGCGCGGCAGTCCCCGGGGGCAGCAGCGCGAGGACGTGGCCTCCGAAGCCGCCGCCGACCATCCGCGCGCCGGCCGCGCCGGCGGCGCGCAGGGCGGCCACCGTCCGCTCCACGGCCGCCGTCGAGGCGTCGTAGAGGTCGCGCAAGCTGGCATGCGAGGCGTCCAGCAGCGCGCCGACGGCGCACAGGTCGCCGGCGCGCAGCGCGGCGATGGTCGCCTCGACGCGGCCACTCTCCTCGCTGACGTGGCGCGCGCGGCGGCCGAGCGGCTCGGGCAGGTCGGCCGCCGCGTCGACCGTCGCGTCGCGCAGGGTCGCCACGCCCAGGAGCTCCGCGGCCTGCGCGCACTCGCGCCGGCGCTCGTTGTAGCCCGACGCCGCGTGCGCGCGCGCCTCGCCCGAGCCGACTGTGACCAGCCGCCAGCCCCGCAGGTCGAGCGGGACCGCGGTCACCGCGAGCGTCCGGAAGTCGATCCGCAGCGCGTGGCCGTCGCGGCCGAGCAGCGAGGCGATCTGGTCGAGCAGCCCGGTGCGCGCGCCCACCCACGCGTTCTCGACGCGCGAGGCCACCCGAGCGAGCTCGAGGCGGTCGGTGTCCGGGACGCCGGCGAGCGCCGTCAGCGCAAGGCACAGCGCGACGCCCAGCGCGGCCGACGAGGACAGCCCGGCGCCCTGCGGGACGTCGCCGCGGATCTCGAGCGCGGCGGCGCGTACGGGCAACCCGGCGGCCGCCAGCTCGGCGACGGTGCCGCGCACGAACGCGCGCCAGCCGTGCGCCGGAGCCGGATCGGCGAGCGCGAACCGGTCGCTCTCGCCAAGGTCCAACGCGCGCGCGACGACCTCCCCGCCAGGCCGCGCGGTGGCCGTCACGGTCACGCCGGCGGCGATCGCGAACGGCAGGCTGAGGCCGGCGTTGTAGTCGGTGTGCTCGCCGATCAGGTTGACCCGCCCCGGGCCGAAGGCCGCGGCGCGCTCGGCCGGCATCCGCGGAGCTTAGATGGCTGATTCCACGACCCCCGCACCCGGCTGACCGCGCCTCGCGGCGCCGGATCGCCACCCGCCGGACCGGCCCGTGCTGCCAGCACTGTTCCGGTCCGGCGTGCGGCGCCCGGCATCCACGATGCACGGCCATCCGGGCACGGCGGCCGCGGAATCAGCCATCTGGGGCGTTACCCTGCCGCGCTCATGCCCGTCAGCACCAAGGCGGTCGGCAAGAGCTACGCGCCGATGACCTACGCGGTCGGCCGCGAGAAGATCAAGGAGTACGCGCTCGCGGTCGGCGAGACGAACCCGCTGCACCTCGACCCCGAGGCCGCGCGCGCGGCGGGCTACCGCGACGTCGTCGCGCCGCCCATGTTCGCCGTCGTCTACAGCGCACCCGCGATGACGCCGGCGCTCTTCGACGGCGAGGTCGGCATCAACTTCGCGCTCATGGTCCACGGCGCCCAGGAGTTCCGCTGGGGGCCGCCGGTCGTCGCGGGGGACGAGATCGCCACGACGGTCACGGTCAAGGACGTCGCCGAGCGCGCGGGCATGGGCTTCTACGTCTTCGAGTCGCGCTCGGTCAACCAGGACGGCGAGGAGGTCTGCGTGGGCACCTGGACCAACATCGTGCGAGGGGGCTAGATGGACGTCCCCGAGCTGCGCGTCACCCCCGACCGCTACCTGACCGTCCGCTACGCGGGCGCGTCGGGCGACTTCAACCCGATCCACATCGACGAGGAGTTCGCGCGCTCTGTCGGGCTGCCCGGCAGGATCCTGCACGGCCTCTACACGATGGCCCAGGTCGCGCGCGCGCAGACCGAGGCAGCGGGTGGACCGGAATCGCTGCGGCGCCTGAGCGTCCAGTTCCGCGGGATGGGCCTGCCGGAGCAGGAGATCGTGGTGCGGTCGACCGTCCGCGAGGAGCGAGGGGGCGTCGCGATCGTCGACGCACTTGCGGATCAGGGAGGATCCGCCATCATCCGTAATGCCGAGGCAGAGCTGCGCCTCGCTTGAGCACACCCTTAGACGATCCATCACACTTCGGTTCATGGTCGAGCTCGACACCACGAAGATTGCCGACCCCACCGCCCTCACCCGCGAGGCGCCGGCCGTCTCGCCGCTGGTCGAGCGCGAGCGCACGCGCGCGACGACACGCCTGCCGCAGCCGGCGCCGGGCCGCTATCTCGCCATCCCCGACGGCGACGAGGTCGCCCTCGTCCCCTTGCGCGAGCCCACCACCCGGCTCGGGCGCAGTCACACCGCCGACGTCGTCCTCGAGGACCCGTCGGTCTCGCGCCGCCACGCGCTGGTCGTACGGCGCGAGGGGCGCACGGTCGTCCTCGACGACCGCAGCCTCAACGGCGTCGTCCTCAACGGCGAGCGCGTGAGCGAGGCGCCGCTCTCGCACGGCGACGAGATCGTCCTCGGGCGGATCGCCGTGCAGTACGTGGAAGTCGCCGGCTAGTACGTGTTCGTAAGTACGTGCGGTCGTCCGGGTGTCGCCGGCGCCGCCCGGAACCGTGCGTAACTGCGAATGCCGGTACTAGTACCCGGCGACCGGCGCGCGGTCCTCGGGCCGCGTGCCGATGCGACGCGCCGCCGTGCTCGCGCTACCGAGCGGATCGTGCGCGCCGGCCGCGGCGAGCCCCACGCGCGGCATGTTGCTGTAGATGACCTCGTACTCGCCGGCGTGCACGCGGTAGGTCTCGTGCCAGATGCCGACGTCGCCCGAGCCGCCCACGAGCTGGTTGAAGCGTCGCCAGGCGGGCAGGTGCCGCGACATCGGGTCGCGCGCGTAGCGCTCGAGGTCGTCGAACGTGCGCCAGTACTGCACGAGCGCGGGGCCGCCGAACATGAAGCCGTACTCGGCGTGCAGGAAGCCCGACTGCGGGTTGGCCTTCAGCTCGTTGACCATCGGGCGCATCGCCATGAAGACGCGCCACGAGCGCGGCTTCCACGGCCGGTTGAACCGCATGCCGATCAGGAAGACGACGAAGTCGCCGTCCAGTCGCGCCGTATGGCGCCCGTTGAAGATGGCCATGGGGCGGACCCTAGCCGGGCCCGCCCCGGTGCCGCTAGTCCTCCGCCGCCTGTCGCTCCTTGATCTTGTCCTCGAGCTGCGACATGACGTCCGGGTCGCGCAGGGTCGTCACGTCGCCGAGCTCGCGGCCCTCGGCGATGTCGCGCAGCAGCCGGCGCATGATCTTGCCCGAGCGCGTCTTGGGCAGGTCGTCGGCCCAGATGATGCGCTTGGGCCGCGCGAGCTTGCCGATCCGCTGGGCGACGTGCTCGCGGATCTCGACGATCAGCTCATCCGACGGCTCGTAGGAGGCCTCGAGCGTCACGAACGCGGCCACGGACTGCCCGGTGTCCTCGTCGCTCTGGCCGATGCACGCCGATTCGGCGACCTTCGGGTGCGAGACGATCGCCGACTCGATCTCCGCCGTCGACATGCGGTGGCCGGAGACGTTGATGACGTCGTCGATGCGCCCGATGATCCAGAAGTAGCCGTCCTTGTCGCGGCGCGCGGCGTCGCCGACGAGGTAGGTCTCCTTGCCGTAGCGCTCGAAGTACGTCTCGATGAAGCGGTCTTCCTCGCGATAGAGCGTGCGCAGCATCCCGGGCCACGGCCGGCGCAGCACGAGGATGCCCTGCGTGTCGGGCTCGACCTCGTTGCCGTCCTCGTCGACGACGGCGGGGTCGATGGCCGGGAAGGCGTGCGTCGCCGAGCCCGGCTTGGTCGCCGTGATGCCCGGCAGTGGCGTGATCATGATGTGGCCGGTCTCGGTCTGCCACCAGGTGTCGACGATCGGGCAGCGCTCCCCGCCGATGACCTTCCAGTACCACAGCCACGCCTTGGGGTTGATCGGCTCGCCGACCGTGCCGAGCAGCCGCAGCTTGTCCAAGTTGTGGCGCTGCGGGTACTCGACGCCCCACTTGATGCATGCGCGGATCGCCGTCGGCGCGGTGTAGAACACGGTCACGCCGAAGCGCTCGCAGATCTCCCACCAGACGTCCTTGTCCGGATAGTCGGGCGCCCCCTCGTACATCACCGAGGTGACGCCGTTCATCAGCGGGCCGTAGACGATGTACGAGTGCCCGGTGACCCAGCCGACGTCGGCCGAGCACCAGAACACGTCGGACTCCGGCTTCATGTCGAAGATGTACTTGTGGGTGCAGGCCACGCCGGCCAGGTAGCCGCCGGTGGTGTGCAGGATGCCCTTCGGCTTGGCCGTCGAGCCGCTCGTGTACAGGATGTACAGCGGGTGCTCGGCGTCGAGCGGCTCGGCCGGGCACTCGGCGCCGGCCCCCTCCATCGCCTCGTGGAACCAGACGTCGCGCCCGTCCTGCATCTCGCAGTCGGCCTTGGTGTGCTGGACGACGAAGATCGTCTCGATCGACTTCACGTCGCCCATGACCTCGTCGACCTGCTGCTTGATCGGCGCGGTCTTGCCCTTGCGCCGCGCGCCGTCGACGGTGACCAGCGCCTTGGCCTCGGAGAACTCCATGCGCTCCTTGACCGACTCCGCGCTGAAGCCGCCGAAGACGACGTTGTGCGGCGCGCCGATCCGCGCGCACGCGAGCATCGCGACGACGACCTCGGGGATCATCGGCAGGTAGATGCCGACCACGTCGCCCGCCCCGACGTGGTGGTCCTTGAGCGCGTTGGCGAAGCGCTGCACGTCGCGGAGCAGGTCCGCGTAGGTCACGTCGCGCTCCTCGCCCTCCTCGCCGCGCCAGTGGAAGGCGACGCGGTCGCCGCGCCCCGCCTCGACGTGCCGGTCGAGGCAGTTGTGGCACGCGTTGATCTTCCCGTCGGCGAACCACTTGTAGAACGGCGGGTCGGACTCGTCGAGGCCCTGGGTCGGCTCCTCGAACCAGTCCAGCAGCTCCTTGGCCTGCTCGGTCCACCAGGCCTCCGGGTCCGCGTTGGCCCTCTCGTAGATCGCCGGGTCGTTCCACAAGGCGCTCTTGCGGAACTCCTCGGGCGGCTCGAAGGTCTCGCGGTCGAGGAGTTGTTCGAGCTCGCGCTCGAGGTCGGCCTGCGTCTGCTCCGTCGCCATGAGCGTCCTCCTACTTGGTCGGCTGGCCGTGCATCGAAGCATCCCCTTCGGGTAACGGACCATCATCATGGCGACCAGCACCAGCAAGGGCGGCGATGGCGCCGCCAAGGATCGCGTCGAGCGCATCCGTGAGCTCAACGAGCAGATCCTCGAGTCCGCGCGCAAGGCCGGCGAGCAGTACCTGGAGGTCTACGAGAGGACGCTCGAGTCCATCGCCGAGGGCCAGGAGCGCTTCGCCAAGGGCGTCGGCGTCGAGTGGATCTCAGCGGTCGTGGACGCGCAGGCGAGGTTCACCCGGGAGCTGCTCAAGCTCAGCGCGCAGACGCGCGAGTTCCTGAAGTAGCCGTCTCGCCGCCGGGGGCACGAGCGCGCGCACCCCCGAGCGGCTCGACGTCAGGCGTCGTCGTCCGGATGGGTCTCCTGCCAGCGCAGGGCAGCCGCCTCGGCGCTCGCGGAGCGCCGCGGAGGGTCTTTGCCCTGGTCGTCGCTGCGGCCTGCGGGACGCGACGGAGGGACACTCTCGAGCGAGTCCTCGTCGGGATGACGCTCGCTCCAGCGCAGCGCCGCCGCCTCCGCGCTCGCAGAACGGCGCGTGAACCGCGATTCCTTGCCGCGTCCTGGCTCGTCGGGGTCAACCATCTCAACCCTCCTTCTCTGAGCGTGCACGGTCTCGGCTACCCGCCGCGGCGCGGTTCGAACGCCACGCGCGGAAGACAAGGTGGTGTTCCGCCCCGCAGGGTAAAGGCGTAAGCGTGAGCGCGCCCGTGCTCCTCGCGCACCCCTCGTGCGGGACCTTCCGGCACGACGGCGGGCTGGACGTCGAGCACCATCCGGAGCGCCCGGAGCGCGTCCAGGCGGCCGAGGCCGAGCTCGAGCGCCGCGGCTGGCTGGGCTGCCGGCGCGCCGAGGCGCGGCCGGCGACGCTCGAGCAGATCACCGCGGTGCATCCGCAGGCCTACGTCGACGCGCTGCGCACGGCGGCCGAGCGGCGGCTGCCGTTCGGCAGCGAGACGGCCGTCACCGACGAGTCGCTGGCCACCGCGCTGTACGCCGCGGGCGGCGCCTGCGCGCTGGCGGAGGCGCTGCTCGGCGGCGACGCGCCGACGGGCTTCTCGCTCATGCGCCCGCCCGGCCATCACGCCGACGGCGTCCGCCCCCAGGGCTTCTGCCTGCTCAACTCCGTCGCCGTCGCGGCTCGCCACGCGCTCGACCGCCTCGGCGCCAAGCGGGTCTTCATCCTCGACTGGGACGTCCACCACGGAAACGGGACGAACGAGATCTTCCGCAACGCCGACGCGGTGCTGTTCGCCTCCATCCACCAGGCCGGGCTCTATCCCGGCACCGGCCCGCTCAGCGACGCGGGGTCGGGGCCGGGGGAGGGGTACACGATCAACCTGCCCGTCCCGGCCGGCAGCGACGGCGAGGTCTGGCGGTCGCTCGTCGAGCACGTCGTCGTCCCCGCGGCCGAGGCCTACCGCCCCGACCTCGTGCTCATCTCGGCGGGCTACGACGCCCATCGCGATGATCCGCTCGCCGGCTGCCTCCTGGAGACCGAGGACTTCGCGGACATGGCGTGCCACGTGCGCGACCTCGGCGCGCGCTGCGGCGCTCCCGTCGGCGCGGTGCTCGAGGGCGGCTACGACGTGGGCGCGGTGGCGAGCGGCGTGGTCGCCACGCTTGCCGCGCTCGGGGGCGAGGGCGAGGCGGAGATGCTCGCCCCCGACCCCATCCACACGCCGCGGGCGGCGTCGTTCGTGTCTCACTACTGGCATCTCATCTGACCGTGGCGGCGACGGCGGAGCCGATCGTCCGCGACGTCATCCTGCGCGACGGCACGACGCTGCGGCTGCGCTCGCCCACGCCCGAGGACCACGACGACATCAAGGCGTTCTTCGACGGCATGAGCGCCGAGAGCCGCTACCTGCGCTTCCACGGCTTCGGGCGCACCGACGCCGTCGCGGCGTCGTACGCCCAGGCCGACGGTGACGCACGGGTGGCGCTGCTCGCCCGCCACGGCGATCGCATCGTCGCCGTGGCCGGCTACGACCGCCTGCGCGAGCCCGGCACCGCCGAGGTGGCCTTCGCGACCGCCGACGACTTCCAGGGCCGCGGGGTGGCCACGCGCATGCTGGAGCAGCTCGCCGAGCACGCGGCCGCGCGCGGCATCCGGCGCTTCGACGCCGAGGTGCTCTCCGACAACCGCCGCATGCTGGGCGTCTTCCGCAGCGCCGGCTTCGGCATCGAGCGCGAGGGGCTGGGCGACGAGGTCCGCCTGGCGCTGGAGCTGCGCCCGAGCGAGGAGCTCGCGGAGCGGATCGCGCGCCGCGACCACGTCGCGACGGTCGCCTCGCTGCGGCACATCCTCGCGCCCGCCGCCGTCGCCGTGGTCGGGGCGTCGAGTGAGCTCGGCAGTGTCGGCGGCGGCATCTTCGCGAACATCGTGCACGGGGGCTTCCCGGGCGTCGCCGCGCCGGTGAACCGCAGCGGCGCGGTTGTGCACTCGACGCGCGCGGCGCCGCGCGTCTCCGACCTTCCCGAGACGCCCGAGCTGGTGGTCCTCGCCGTCCCCGCGGCCGAGGTGCTGGCCGCCGCCCGCGATGCGGCCGGGGCAGGCGTCAAAGCGCTCGTCGTCGTCGCCAGCGGGTTCTCGGAGGCGAGCGAGGACGGCGCCCGCCTCGAGGAGGAGCTTCTCGAGGTCGTCCGCTCGGAGGGCATGCGGCTCGTGGGCCCCAACTCGCTGGGGGTCATCAGCAACGCGGGGGTCGTGCGCCTGCACGCGACGATCGGCCCGCTCGAGGCGCCGGCGGGGACGGTGGCCATCTCGTCGCAGTCGGGCGCGCTCGGCCTGGCGCTGCTCGGCCATGCCGCCGCCCGCGGCATGGGGGTGGCGAGCTTCGTCTCGCTCGGCAACCGCGCCGACGTCTCCACGAACGACCTGCTCGAGTACTGGGAGGAGGACGACGGCGTCGCGGCGATCACGCTCTACGTCGAGTCCTTCGGCAACCCGCGGCGCTTCTCGGCGCTCGCCCAGCGCGTGTCGCGGCGCAAGCCGGTGCTCGCGGTGAAGGGCAACCGCAGCCCCTTCGCGACCGCGGGCGCGAGCTCGCACACGGCGTCCGCGCTGCGCGGCGAGGCGGTCGTCGACGCGCTCCTGCGCCAGGCCGGCGTCCTGCGGTGCGCCAGCACGGAGGAGCTGTTCGACGCCGCCGAGCTGCTCGCCGGCCAGCCGCTGCCCCGCGGGGGCTCCGTAGGGATCATCACGAACTCCGGCGGCCTCGGGACGCTGGCCGTGGATGCCTGCGCGACGCGCGGGCTGGCCGTCCCGCGGCTCGACGACGACGCGCAGCGGCGCCTGCTCGACGCCGTCCCCGGCAGCGACCGGACCGGCAACCCGGTCGACATGGGGATCCAGGCGACGCCCGAGGACTACGCCGCCGCGCTCGACGTGCTGCTCGCCGACGACGGCATCGACGCGGTGCTCGCCTTCTACGTGCAGGTATCGGGCACCGAGCCGGCGCGCATCCTGAGCGCGATCGACCGCGGCCGCGCCGGCACGGGCAAGCCGGTGGCCGGCTCGGTCCTCGGCGCGGACGGACGTCCGCCGCACCCGCCGGAGGGCCGCGTCCCCAACTTCCGCTTCCCCGAGGCGTGCGTCGCCGCGCTCGCCCAGGCGGTGCAGCGCCGTCGGTGGCTCTCCCGCCCGCTCGGCCAGCAGCCCGCGCTGCCCGGGATCGACCCGGCAGCGGCGCGGGAGGCGCTCGAGTCCGTCATCCCTGCGGCCGGCTCGGTCTGGCTGGAGCCCGACGTCACCGAGCGCCTGCTCGCGTCGCACGCCATCCGCGTGGCCCCGAGCCGCCGCTGCGGGGCTGCCGACGATGCGGTCGGGGCGGCCGCCGGCGTGGGCGGGCCGGTCGCGCTCAAGGCCTACTTCCCGCCGCCCTCGCACGCGTCGGACATCGACGCCGTCCTGCTCGGCCTCGAGGGCCAGAACGCCGTCCGCGCCGGCTGGGATGAGCTCGGCCGCCGCGTCCACGGAGCGGGCCGCGAGTGGCAGGGCGCCGTCGTGCAGCCGCTCATCCCGCCGGGTGGCGACGTCCTCGTCGGCGCGCTCGCCGACGCGGACCTCGGGCCGGTCCTCGCTCTGGGCCTGGGAGGGCGTCAGGCCGGCCTCATGGGCGACGTCGCCTTCCGCCTCGCGGCGGTCACCGACGTCGACGCCGATGAGCTCATCGAGGCCGCCACGCCGGTCGCCGCGCAGCTGGCCGGCTACCGCGGAGCCCCCGCGCTCGACCAACCGGCGCTGCGCGAGCTCATCCTGCGCTTCGCGCGGCTGCTCGAGGCGCTCCCCGAGCTCGTCGAGGTGGACCTCAACCCGGTGCGTGTCCTGCGCCAGGGCTGCGTCGTCCTCGACGCGCGCATGCGCGCCGAGCGCCGCCAGCCGCGCCCGCGCGTCAAGACGTGGTGACGCGGCGGGGCCCGGGCTCGGCGCCCGGGCCCCGCGCGCACGGGGGTGCTACTGGTCGGCGCCCTGGGTCTGGCGCTCCTTGATCTTGTCCTCGAGCTGGCCCATCACGCTCGGGTCGCGCAACGTCGTGACGTCGCCCAGCTCGCGGCCGTCGGCGATGTCGCGCAGCAGCCGGCGCATGATCTTGCCCGACCGCGTCTTCGGCAGGTCGTCGGCCCAGATGACGCGCTTGGGCCGCGCAAGCTTGCCGATGCGCTTGGAGACGTGCTCGCGGATCTCGACGATGAGCTCGTCCGAGCCCTCGAGCTCGCCCTCGAGCGTGACGAACGCGGTGATCGCCTGGCCGGTGGCCTCGTCGGTCTGCCCGACCACGGCCGCCTCCGCCACCTTCTCGTAGGAGACGATCGCGGACTCGATCTCGGCGGTCGACATGCGGTGGCCGGAGACGTTGATGACGTCGTCGATGCGCCCGACGATCCAGAAGTAGCCGTCGGAGTCCATGCGCGCGGCGTCGCCGACCACGTAGGTCTCCTTCCCGAACCGCGAGAAGTACGTCTCGACGTAGCGCTCGTCGTCGCCGAAGAGCGTCCGCAGCATGGCCGGCCACGGCCGCTGGATGACGAGCAGACCCTGGCCCTCGTCGATCTCGTTGCCGTCGTTGTCGAGCACCGCGGCGGTGACGCCCGGGAGCGGCAGGGTGGCCGAGCCCGGCTTCTCGGGCGTGATCCCGGGCAGCGGCGAGATCATGATCATGCCGGTCTCGGTCTGCCACCAGGTGTCGACGATCGGGCAGCGCCCGCCGCCGATGACCCGCCAGTACCACAGCCACGCCTTCGGGTTGATCGGCTCGCCGACCGTCCCCAGCAGCCGCAGCGATGAGAGGTCGTGCTTGTTGGGGTGCTCGATGCCCCACTTCATGCACGCTCGGATCGCCGTGGGCGCCGTGTAGAAGATCGTCACCTTGTAGCGCTCGATGAGCTCCCACCAGATCCCCTTGTGGGGGTAGTCGGGCGCTCCCTCGAACATCACCGAGGTGCAGCCGTTGGCCAGCGGCGCGTAGACGATGTACGAGTGGCCGGTCACCCAGCCGACGTCGGCCGAGCACCAATAGACGTCGGAGTCGGGCTTGAGGTCGAAGACGTACTTGTGCGTGTAGGCGACGCCGGTCAGGTAGCCGCCGGTCGTGTGGAGGATGCCCTTCGGCTTCGCGGTCGACCCCGAGGAGTACAGGATGTAGAGCGGGTGCTCGGCGTCCAGCGGCTCGGGCGGGCACTCGTCGGCGGCGCGCTCCATCACCTCGTGGAACCAGTGGTCGCGCCCCTCCTGCATGGGGCAGTCGACGCCCGTGTGCCGCACGACCACGATGGTCTTGAGGCATTCCAGGTCGCTCATCCCCTCGTCGACCGCCTGCTTGACCGGCGCGGCCTTGCCCTTGCGGCGCGCGCCGTCGACGGTGACGAGCAGCTTGGCCTCGGAGACCTCCATGCGCTCGCGCACGGAGCCCGCCGAGAACCCGCCGAACACCACGTTGTGGACCGCGCCGATGCGGGCGCACGCGAGCATCGCCACGGCGACCTCGGGGATCATCGGGAGGAAGATCCCGACGATGTCGCCCTTCTGGACGCCGAGGTCCTTCAGCGCGTTCGCGAACCGCTGGACGTCGCGGTGCAGGTCGGCGTACGTGACGTCGCGTTCCTCGCCCTCCTCGCCGCGCCAGTGGAAGGCGACCCTGTCCCCGCGCCCGGCGTCGACGTGCCGGTCGACGCAGTTGTAGGAGACGTTGATCTTGCCGCCGGTGAACCACTTGTAGAACGGCGGATTGGAGTCGTCGAGGACCTTGTCCCACTTCTCGAACCAGTGCAGGTCCTCCGCCTGCTTTGCCCACCAGGCGAGGACGTCGCGCTCGGCCTCCTCATGGACCGCCGGGTCGTTCCACAGCGCCTGGCGCCTGAACTCCTCCGGCGGTTCGAAGACCTCGCGCTCGAGCAGCTGCTTGAGCTCCTGTTCGAGCGCCTCCTCGCTCGTGGGCTTGGCGCCATTCGTGGTCGTGCCTGCCATCTGTTCTCTCTCCCGTTACGCGTTGTCGACCTCGACGATGACCGCGTCGCCCTGGCCGCCGCCCGAGCAGATCGCGGCCACGCCCAGCCCGCCGCCGCGGCGGCGGAGCTCATGAACCAGCGTGGTCAGGATGCGGGCGCCGCTCGCCCCGATCGGGTGGCCGAGGGCGATCGCGCCGCCGTTGACGTTCACGCGCTCCTCGTCGACGCCGAGCATCCGCATCGAGTTCAGAGCGACCGACGCGAACGCCTCGTTGATCTCGAAGAGCGTGATGTCGTCGACGTCCAGCCCGGCCTTCTTCAGCGCCGCCTTGGTGGCCAGCGCCGGCGTCTTCGCGAGATACGGGAAGTCGTCGGCGACCGCCGCGTGCGCCACGATCCGGGCCCACGGCCGCCGGCCGTGCGTGCGCGCCCACTCCTCCGAGGCGAGCACGAGAGCGCCCGCGCCGTCGTTGACGCCGGGCGAGTTGCCCGCGGTGTGCGAGTCGTTGCCCGGGATCGGCCTGAGCTTGGAGAGCGCCTCGAGGCTGGCGTCGCGCCGGGGCCCCTCGTCGATCTCCACGGTGGTGTCGCCCTTCTTGCCCTTGACCGTCACGTCGACGATCTCCTCCGGCAATCGGCCCGCGTCGGTCGCCTCGACCGCCAGCTGGTGGCTGCGCAGCGCAAAGCGGTCCATGTCCGCGCGGGTCATCTCCAGCTCGTCGGCCACGTGGCCGGCCTCCGGCGCCATCTGCTTGCCGGTGAACGGGTTCGTCAGCCCGTCGTGCGTCATGACGTCGACGACCGTCGCGTCGCCCATCCGGTAGCCGAAGCGCGCCTGCGGCAGCAGGTACGGCGCGCGTGACATCGACTCCATCCCGCCGGCGACGGCGATGTCGAGGTCGCCGGCCCGGACCGCCTGGTCGACGCTCGTCACCGCCCGCAGGCTGGACGCGCAGACCTTGTTGATCGTCTCCGAGGAGACCTCCTTCGGGATGCCCGCCTTGATCTGCGCCTGCCGCGAGGGAATCTGCCCCTGGCCGGCCTGCAGCACCTGGCCAAAGGCGACGTGCTGCACTTCGTCGGGCGAGACCTCCGCGCGCTCGAGGGCACCTTCGATCGCACGTGCGCCGAGTTCCGTGGCATCGACGCTCGCGAGGGCCCCGCCGAGCTTGCCGAACGGGGTGCGGGCGCCTGCGAGGATGACGGTCTTCTTCATCCTCCCTCCCTCTATCGCCTTCCAGTGCTTGTCGCCTACCCGGCCGACGGGGGACCTAACGAGCGCCGTCTTTCACGGTCGTCAGCGGGCGGTCCAACCGAGGTCCATCGTGACCGGCACGCCGGTGAACGCGCGCCCGTCCGGGCCCATGAGGAAGCCGACGACGCCGGCGACCTCCTCCGGCTCGATGAGCCGCTTGACAGCGTGCGGCGCGAGGATGACGTCCTCCAGCACGCGGTCCTCCCGTAGGCCGTGCGCCTCGGCCTGGCTCGCGATCTGGCCCTCGACCAGCGGGGTGCGGACGAAGCCCGGGCACACGGCGGTCGCCAGGATCCCGTCGGCGGCGCCCTCGAGCGCGAGCGTCTTGACGAGCCCGAGCACCCCGTGCTTGGCGGAGACGTATCCCGCTTTGAACGGCGACGCGGCCAGCGCGTGCGCCGACGCGATCACGATGAACCGGCCTTCGCCGGACGCGGCCAGGGCGTCCCACGCGTACTTGGCGAGCAGGAACGGGCTGGTGAGCAGGATCGCGACCAGGCCGTCCCAGCGATCCTCGGGGAACTCGCGGACCGGCGCGACGTGCTGGAAGCCGGCGTTGGCGACGACGGCGTCGAGGTGCCCGAAGCGCTCGAGGGCGGCGGTCACCGCCGAGCGATTGCCCTCGCGTGTCGTCAGGTCGGCGGCGTGAGCGTGGCCCGGGCCGCTGCCGTCGGGGCGCAGGTCGACGGCGAGAACGCTCACGCCGTCGCGCTCGAGTCGTGTCGCGATGGCGCGCCCGATGCCGCTCGCGGCACCGGTCACCACGACGACCCGTCCATCGAGATCCGTCATGCGGGGGCTACCTTGTTCATCGCTTCTCCGGTGTATTGCGCACCAAACCTGCCAAAGGAACAGGATGCCCACCAGCGACCTTCCCTCCCTCGCCGAAGCCCCGCCCGCGCTGGTCCTGGCGCGCATGATCGAATCGGCAGCCGAGTCCTGGCGGGCGGGCGGTCTCGCCCTGGGCGAGTACTGGCACCAAGCCGTCGCGCGCGGCGCGGGCCCGCTCGACGTCATGGCCGACGCCGCGCGCTGGTGGTCGACGGCGACGCGGCGCGAGCGGCCGCGCTGGCACTCCGCCAACGAGGTGGTGCTCACGTCGCCGGTCGCGCGCCTGCGCGACTTCTCGCAGGACAGCCGCGCGGCTGTCGCGCCCACGCTCGTCCTGCCGCCGCAGGCCGGCCACGACTCGTGCATCGTCGACTACTCCGCCAAGCAGAGCCAGATCAGGACGATCCGAACCGCCGGGCTCGAGCGCGTGTGGTCGCTGGACTGGATCGGCGCGACCGGCGAGACCAAGGACGCCGGCATCGAGGACTACCTCGACGTGATCGAGCGCTCCGTCGAGCTCATCGGCGAGCCGGTCAACCTCGTCGGCGACTGCCAGGGCGGCTGGCTCGCGGCGATCTATGCCGCGCTGCGACCCGAGCACGTCAACACGCTGACGATCGCCGGTGCCCCGGTCGACTTCCACGCCGGCGACGCGGTCATCCACGACTGGGTCCGCATGCTCGACGGGGGTGGCGACCTCGCCTTCTACCACCGCGTCGTCGCGCTGGGCGGCGGCGTGCTCAAGGGCGAGTACATGCTCAACGGCTTCATCCTGATCAAGCCCGAGAACGAGGTCGCCAAGCAGGCGCAGCTGCTCGCCAACCTCCACGACGCCGAGCACGTGGAGCGCTATCGCGCCTTCGAGACCTGGTTCAAGCACGTCCAGGACATCCCGGGGCGCTTCTACCTGTGGATCGTCGAGCACCTCTTCCGCGACAACGCGCTCATCAAGGGCGAGCTCGAGATCCGCGGCAAGACCGTGGACCTGTCGCGGCTGACGTGTCCGGTGAATCTGCTCGGCGGCGCGACGGACCACATCACGCCGCCCGCGCAGGTCTTCGCGATGGCCGACCACGTCTCAACGCCGCGCGAGCAGATCGTCCTGCGGACGACGAGCGGCGGTCACCTCGGGCTCTTCATGGGCTCCGAGGCGCTACGCGACCACTGGCCGCCGCTGCTCGCCGAGGTGCTCGCGCACTCGACGTAGCGGACCGCAAAATCGAGCTCCGAGGGGGCGGTCTTTTTCGGACGGGGCACGCTTGAAACCCGACGCGGCGGGAAGCCAGGGAGGGATGGGAGACGACCGCTCGCCCTCGGTGGAGGACCAGCTGCGACGCCTGTACGAGGACGCGGAGGCGCAGACCGCCCGCGCCTGGGAGGGTGTCGTCCAGCGCGACGCGTTCGGGGAGCTGCTCGCGCGGACGACCGAGAACGTGATGGCGCTCACGCGCCTGTCCAACGACGCCTTCGACCTCGTCGTCCGCAACCTGCGGCTGGCCGGCCGGCGCGACATCACCAAGCTCGCCGGCCAGCTCGCGCGCGCCGAGGACAAGCTCGAGATGGTCCTCCAGGAGGTCGAGCGCCTGCGCGACGAGCTCGCCGCCGAGCGCGCCGACCGCCGCGCGACCAACGGGCGAAGAGCGGGCGGCCAGGCCGCGACGCGCGCGAAGTCCTGATGGCCGGGACGCTCGAGCAGCTCGGGCGCGTCCCCCGCACCGCGGTCGAGTTCACCAACATCGTCCTGACGCAGGGCGATGCGCCGATCGGCACGACGCCGAAGGACGTCGTCTGGACGCACCGCAAGACGACGCTGTACCGCTATCGCAGCAGCGCGCGGCGGCACGCCGTGCCGATCCTGCTCGTCTTCGCACTGATCAACCGCCCCGACATCTTCGATCTGCGCTCGGGCAACTCGTTCGTCGAGTTCCTCCTCGGCGAGGGCTACGACGTCTTCCTCGTGGACTGGGGGGTGCCCGACGACGAGGACGCCGACATGGGGCTGGACTCCTACGTCTGCGACGAGCTGCACTGGGCGGTGCGCGAGACGCTGCGGGCCGCCGAGGCCGAGGAGCTGACGCTGCTGGGCTGGTGCATCGGCGGGACGCTGTGCGCGATGTACTCGGCGCTGCACCCCGATTCGCCGGTGCGCAACCTCGTCCTGCTCACGACGCCCGTCGACACCACCGGTTCGCTGTACCAGCGCTGGGTCGGGCGGCCGTCGTTCGACGCCGACCTCGTCGCCGAGGTCCTGCCCTCGGTGCCCGGCGGGGTCATCGACTGGGCGAACAAGATGATGAAGCCGGTCACGAACTACTGGACCACGTACCGCCAGCTGTGGCAGGGCCTGCTCCAGGGCGCGGACCGGCGCGACGCCTACCAGGCGATGGCGAAGTGGGTGGCCGACAACCCGCCGTTCCCGGCGCGCGCGTACCGCGAGTGGATCACGTGGATGTACAAGGACAACCGGCTCGTGCGCGGCCGCCTGCGCCTGCGCGGGGAGCTGGTCGATCTCTCGAAGATCGACGAGGCGCTGCTCGTGATCACCGCCGGGGCCGACCACATCGCCCCGCCGCCCGGAACGCTGCCGCTGCTCGAGATGGTGGGGAGCGAGGACGTCACGCACTTCGACCGCCCGGGGGGCCACATCGGGCTCATGGCGGGCTCCAAGGCGCGCAATGCGATCTGGCCGGACATCGCGCGCTGGCTCGAAGAACGGTCCGGCTGAGGAAGGAGGGCTGCCCGATGGCAGCGACGATCGAACAGGTCGCGACCGAGATCAGGCGCGGTGACAAGCTCGCGGGGCATGTAGCGCTCGTCACGGGCGGCACCCGGGGCATCGGAGCGGCGATCGCCCGCAGCCTCGCCGCGCAGGGCGCGGCGGTGGCCGCGGGCTACAGCTCCAACCGCGAGAAGGCCGAGAGCTTCCTGCACGACCTCGAGCGGCAGGGCATCGAGGCCTCCGTCCACCAGGGCAACATCGCCTCGTGCGACGACTGCCAGCGCACCGTCGAGGAGGTCATCGATCAGCACGGCCGGCTCGACATCCTCGTCAACAACGCCGGCATCACGAACGACAAGCCGGCTCTGAAGATGAGCGAGGAGGACTGGAACAAGGTCGTCCAGGTCAACCTCAACGGCGCCTTCTACATGTCCAAGCCGGCGCTCGCGCACATGATCGAGCGCGGCAGCGGCCGGATCGTGAACATCTCGTCGGTCATCGGCCAGCAGGGCAACATCGGCCAGGCCAACTACGCCGCGGCCAAGTCCGGCCTGTTCGGCCTCACGATGACGCTGGCCCGCGAGGCCGCGCACGCGATGGCGAAGGCCGGCAAGACCGGGCCGGAGTGCCTCGGCGTCACCGTCAACTGCGTCGCGCCCGGCTTCATCCAGACGGAGATGATCGAGAGCGTCCCTGAGAAGGTGCTGGAGTCGATCCGCAACCGCATCCCCGCGCGGCGGTTCGGCATGCCCGAGGAGGTCGCGCGCGTGGTGCACTTCCTGTGCGCCGACGCGTCGGCATACATCACCGGGCAGGTCTGGGCGGTCAACGGCGGCCTGGAGATGTAGCCGCGGCGTGCCGCTCGCCGGCGCCGCGGGGCGCCGGCGAGCTCGGCGGGTCCTGGCCTGCTCTACCGGATCAGGGGCTTGACGGGCAGCACCGTCCGCTTGAACGTCGCGTTCGTCACCGCCGCGAAGGACGCGTACCACGCCGCTGCCGCGGTCGCCAGCCCGATCCAGCCGCCGGCCTTGACGATGTTCGTGTGGTCGCCCGCGTTGCCGATGCCGAGCACGAGGAACGTCGCGGCCAACAGCACGAACACCAGCGAGACCGCCGCCGTCGTCCGCAGCGAGGCGATGAACATGTAGGTCGTGAAGATGCCCCACGCGATCAGGTACAGCCCGAGCGCGTGCCCGGCGTCGGCCTTGGGCACCTCCTTCTCGAAGAACTGCACGAAAGCCCAGAACGAAAGCCAGAAGGCGCCGTAGGACGTGAAGGCGACGGCGCCGAACGTGTTCCCGGTCCTGAACTCCCACATGCCGGCGAGCAGCTGAGCGAGCCCGCCGTAGGCCAGGGCGAGGCCGAAGACGATCGGCTCCCCGCCCTTGCCGACGAGGTCGGCGTTGAACATGCTGAGGACGAACGTCGTCAGCGCGAAGGCAGCAAGGCCGAGGGGGCCCGGGTCGGCGACAGGTGTCGCCGGAGGAGCCGCGGCCTCGCGGGCACGCGCAGTTTCGCCCGCGGTCGGCTCACGGCGGGAAACGGTGGCCGCTTCCATGAGAATCCCTCCCATATCGGGGCGTCCGTGCCGGAAAACATCCGCTCACTGACGACTACCCCGCCGGTGTAGGCAGAATGCTGTCCGTGGCCGAACCGGACGGATCCTTCGTCGCCTTCATCGAGATCCCGAAGGGCTCGCGCAACAAGTACGAGTTCGACCACGAGATCGGGGCGCTCAAGCTCGACCGGTTCCTGTTCTCGTCGATGGTCTATCCGACCGATTACGGGTTCATCCCAGAGACGCTGGGCCTCGACGGCGACCCGCTCGACGTCATGGTCTGCGTGAGCGAGCCGACGTTCCCCGGCTGCCGGATCGCGGTCAAGCCGATCGCGCTGTTTCGGATGACGGACGAGAAGGGCATCGACGACAAGGTCCTCGCCGTCCCGCTGCAGGACCCGCTGTGGAACACGCTGGAGAGCCTCGACGATCTCGCCCCGGGCCTGCAGAACGAGATCGCCCACTTCTTCAGCGTCTACAAGGACCTCGAGCAGAAGACGGTCACCGTCGACGGCTGGTATTCGCGCGAGGAGGCGGTCAAGGAGATCCAGGCCGCCAGGGAGCGCCACCGCGCGGCCTAGACTCGAGGGGTGCTCAGCCCTCGCCAGGAGCGCATCCTCTCGCGCGTCGTCGAGGATTACCTCGCCGCCGGCCAGCCGGTCGGCTCCAAGGCGATCGCCGCCGCCACCGAGCTCGGCGTCGGCCCGTCGACGGTGCGCCACGAGCTGGCCGTCCTCGAGGAGCAGGGCCTGCTCGCCCACCCCCACACCTCGGCCGGCCGCGTCCCCACCGACGCCGGCTACCGCTACTTCGTCGACCGCCTGCTGCCCGCGCCGCGCAAGTCCCCGCTCGAGCTCGAGCTCGTCCGCCGCGAGGTCGACGACGCGATGCGCGTGGCGGCCGAGACCCTGTCGCAGGTCAACTCGCTGCTGGCGGTTGTCACGGCGCCGCCGATCGAGACCGCGACCATCCGCCATGTCGAGGTCCTCCAGCTCCAGCCGCAGGTCGTCATGGTCGTCACGATCACCTCGACCGGGGGCGTGGCCAAGCGCGTGCTGACCTTCCCCGCGCCGGTCGACCCCGGCCTGGTCAGCTGGGCCGGCGAGTACCTCAACGAGCAGCTCGTGGGCCTCGGCCTGGGGGCGCGCACGCTGGCCAAGCGCATCGCGGACCCGTCGCTGCCGGCCACAGAGCGGCGGTTCGTCGACGCGCTGACGCCGGCCTTCACCGAGCTGGCCGCGACGGCCGAGGAGCGGCTCTACGTCGACGGCACGGCGCGGCTGTTCACCGAGCAGCGCTTCCAGGAGATCGCCCAGATCAACGAGCTGATGAGCGTCCTCGAGCATCGAGTCGAGCTGCTCGGCGCGCTGGCCTATGCGCTCTCCACGCCGGACGTCGTCGTGCGCATCGGCGCCGAGAACGAGATCCCGGCGCTGCGGTCGCTGGCGCTGGTGGCCAAGGGCTACGGGCTGCCGGGGCGGCCGCTCGGGGCGGTCTCGGTCCTGGGGCCCGTGCGGATGGACTACGGCACCGCGATCTCGACGGTCCGCGAGGCCGCCCACCAGCTGTCGCGCTTCGTGGCGGACGTGTACGAGGAATAGCGAGTAGCGAGTGCCGCGCGACCCGTACGAGGTCCTCGGCGTCTCACGCGACGCCGACGACGCCGAGATCAAGAAGGCCTTCCGCCGGTTGGCCCGCCAGCTGCACCCCGACGTCAACTCCGCCGAGACCGCCGAGGAGGACTTCAAGGAGGCGGCCGAGGCCTACGAGATCCTGTCGGACCCCGAGCGCAAGGCGACCTACGACCGCTACGGCTTCGACGGCCTGCGCTCGGGCGGCTACGCGCCGCCGGACTTCTCCGGCTTCGGCTCGCTCGGCGACATCTTCGACGCGTTCTTCGGCTCCGGCGCGTTCGGCGGCGGCGGGCGCGGGATGGCCGTCCAGGGCGGCGACGTGGCGGTCGCCGTCGACGTCTCGCTCGAGGAGGCCGCGCACGGCGCCTCGCAGGAGGTGAGCTTCGACGCGATCGCCCGCTGCGAGCGCTGCCACGGCAACGGCGCGGAGCCCGGCACGCCGATCGAGACGTGCTCGCGCTGCGGCGGCGCCGGGCGGCTGCAGGCGGTCACCCGCACGCCGTTCGGGCAGGTCGTGCGCACCGTCGAGTGCGACGTGTGCGGCGGCGACGGCCGCGTCGCGCGCGAGCCGTGCCGCGAGTGCCGCGGGCGCGGCCGGCGGGTGCGCCGCCGGACCCTGAAGGTCGACGTGCCGGCGGGCATCGCCGACGGACAGCGCATCCGGCTGAGCGGACGCGGCCACGAGGGCGACTTCGGCGGGCCTCCCGGCGACCTCTACGTGCAGGTCCGCGTCCGCGACGACGAGCGCTTCGTGCGCGACGGCGACGACCTCGTCACGGTGGTCGACGTCCCCGCACCGCTCGCCGCGCTCGGCGGTCGCTTCACGGTGCCGACACTCGAGGGCGACGAGGACGTCGAGGTGCCCGCCGGCACGCAGCCCGGCGAGCAGATCCTGCTGCGCGGGCACGGCATGCCGGCGCTGCGCGGGCGCGGGCGCGGCGACCTGCGCATCGTCGTCAACGTGGTCATCCCGCGCCATCTCTCGCGCGAGCAGCGCCGGTTGCTCGAGGAGCTGGCCGAGTCGATCACCGACGACAACCTGCGCTCGGACGAGTCGATCTTCGCCAAGTTGCGGCGGTCGTTGCGAGCGTGAGGATCGACTTCGTCGATCCTTCAAGCGCGAACTTCGTTCGCGCGTCGTTCTGACGGCGCCGTGGTGGGAGGATCGGTCCATGACCGAGCTCCAGCGCTACCTGGCCGAGGAGATCGCCGAGGACCACGCCGACGGCATCCTCACGCGGCGCGAGGCGCTACGGCGCCTCGGCCTGCTCGGCCTGAGCACGTCCGCGGCCGCCACGCTGCTGGCAGAGCCGGCGGCCGGCGCCGGCCCGCCCGCCGCGGCCGCCAAGACCCCGGCCAAGGGCACCTCCACGGAGTGGACGCCTGTCGTCACCCAGCCGATCACCTTTGCCGGGCCCGAGGGGCGAACGCTGATGGGCGCGTGGGCGCCGGCGGCCAGGCGGCGCGGCGGCGTCCTCGTCATCCACGAGAACCGCGGGCTCAACGACCACATCCGCCTCGTCGCCGGCCGGCTGGCGGCGAGCGGCTACTCCGCGCTGGCGATCGACCTGCTTTCCGAGGAGGGCGGTACCGGCGCGTTCCCCGGCGAGGCGGAGGTCGGCGCGGCGCTGGCCGGCGTCCCGCCCGAGCGCTTCGACGCCGACATGAAGGCCGGCGTCAGCGAGCTGCGGCGCCGGCTGCCGCGGGCTCGGCTGGCCGCGATCGGGTTCTGCTTCGGCGGGGGCATGGTCTGGCGGCTGCTCGCGGCCAGGGAGCGGCGCCTGGCGGCCGCGGCCCCCTTCTACGGGCCCTTCCCGGAGAACGCCGGCCTCCGCGGCTCGAGGGCCGCGGTCCTCGGCGTCTACGGGGCGCTCGACACCCGCGTCGGCGCGACCCGTGACGCGGCGCGGGCGGCGCTCAAGGCCGCGCGGCTGCCGCACGAGCTCGTCACGTTCGGCGGCGCGGATCACGCGTTCTTCAACGACACCGGCGCGCGCTTCAACGCCCCCGCCGCGGCGGAGGCCTACCGGCGCGTGCTCGCCTGGTTCGACCTGTTCGTCGCCCGCCGGCCCCGCTGATCACCGGAGCGCTGCGACGGCCCGACGTGCTCGCCGAGCCAGGTGACCAGCGGGCGCGCGCCCTCGAGCTCCGTGCGGATCCGCCCGCGGGCCTCGGGGGCGTGCAGCCACGGCTCCAGGGCGTGGCGGCGGGAGACCGTGAGCTCGCGCAGGCGCAGGAAGCGGATGCGCGGGTGAGTGGTCGGGTAGCCGCGCGGGGCGGTCTTGAGCTCCGGCCGCGCCAGCTCCAGGCCGGCGGACTCCGCGTGCTCGACCGCGCGCTCGAAGCCGGCCGCGCGCCGGCCGTCGTCGATGGCGCGGCGGTAGCGGTCGAGCTGGTCGCCGGCCGGCTGGTGCAGGCCGGCGGCGACGAGCAGGCCGTCGAGCGAAAGCTCGACGTAGTAGCCGCCGGCGCCGCCGTAGCCGACCGCCACGCCGAGCTGCTCCTTGATCGGCGGGCGCGCGTGGAAGCGGGTGTCGTTGTAGGGGCGGAAGAAGTGCGGCTGCCCGAGGTCGGTGAGCGTCTCGGCGAGCTCGCGCGCCGGCTCGAGCAGGTGGGCGTCGTAGCGCGCTCGGTTGGCCTTGAACCAGTCGCGATCGTTGTTGGCCTCGAGCTCGCGCAGGAACTCGAGTGCCTCAGGCGGCCACATGCGCCCTAGTCTGGCGCACCCGATGATCCGCTTGGCCGTTCGCGTCCGCCGCCAGGACGCCGAGGTGGCGCTCGCCGACCTGCTGGCGCTGGCGCCCGCCGGCGTGGAGGAGGTCGACCTGCCCGACGAGGACCTCGTCGAGTACGCCGTCTACGGTGCGCCCGGCGAGCTGCCCGAGCTGCCCGACCTGCGCGCAGCGGCCGGCGGCGCGCTCGTCGACGTCCGCACGAGCGAGGTCGGCGACGACTGGGCGCAGCGCTGGCGCCAGTTCCACCGGCCCGTGCTCGTCGACCACCGGCTGCTCGTCCGCGCCCCGTGGCACTCGCCGGCGGAGGGCGCGATCCCCGAGGTCGTCATCGACCCGGGCCAGGCGTTCGGGACCGGCGGCCACGCGACGACGCGGCTGAGCCTGGAGCTCCTGCTCGGGCTGCCGCGCGGCGGGGCCCTGGTCGACGTCGGCTGCGGGTCGGGCGTGCTCGCCATCGCGGCGGCCAAGCTCGGCTTCTCGCCGGTGGCCGGGCTCGACCACGAGCGCGAGGCGGTTGCGGCGACGCGCGCCAACGCGGCGGTCAACGGCGTGGCCGTCGACGCGCGCCGGTGGGACCTGCGGACCGATCCGGTGCCGGCGGCGCCGGTGATGCTGGCCAACCTCGTGCGCTCGCTGCTGCTCACGCTGGCCGACCGGATGACCGCGCCGCCGGGCGTGCTCGTCGCCGGCGGGCTGCTGGCGGACGAGGCCGACGAGGTGGCGCGCGCGTTCGCGCTGCGCCACGGCCTGCGCGAGGCGGACCGCCGCGAGGCGGAGGGATGGGCGGCGCTGCTGTTGACGAAGGAGTCGCGCCCGTGAGCTTCACCGACCTGCACTGCCACCTGCTGCCCGGCGTCGACGACGGCCCGGCGACGATCGAGGAGTCGCTCGACTACGCGATGACGGCGGTGGCGGCGGGGACGTCGCGGATCGTGGCCACGCCGCACGTCGAGCGCGTCGACGTGCGCGAGCTGCCCGACCGCGTGGACGAGCTGCGCGCCGCGCTGGCCGGCGAGCGCATACCGCTCGCCGTCGAGTGCGGAGGCGAGCTCAAGCCGCGCTCGGTCTGGTCGCTGGGGCAGGCGGAGCTCGAGATCATCGCCCACGGCCCGCCGGGGCGCCGCTGGGTGCTTTACGAGGTGCCGTTCCGCGGGGTGGACGAGCTGTTCGTCGAGGGCGCCCGCGAGCTGCGCGACCGCGGCTTCGGGCTCGTCTGCGCGCATCCCGAGCGCAGCCAGGGCCTGCTCACCGGCGGGCTCACCGCGCTCGCGCCGGTGCTCGACGCGGGCGCGGTCGTCGCCGCCAACGTCGCGCCGCTGGCCGGGGAGGAGGGCCCCGAGCGCCACGCGGCGGCGCTCCACGTCCTGCGCCGCCGGCTGGCCAGAGTGCTCGCCACCGACGCCCACCCGCCGCGGCGGCCGTTCACGCTCGCCGACGGCGAGTACGCCGTCGAGGCCGCGACCGGCATGCCGGAGCTCGCCGAATGGCTGACGACGATCGCGCCGGCGCGGCTGCTGGACGAGGGCGTCGAAGGGGCGACGCCGACCGCCGCGTGACCCGCGACGCGGTCGTCGTTGGCGGGGGCCACAACGGCCTCGTCGCCGCCGCGTACCTCGCCCGTGCCGGGCTGGACGTCGTCGTCCTCGAGCGGCGCGACGTCGTCGGCGGCGCGTGCGTGACCGAGGAGCTGTGGCCGGGCGTGCGCGCCTCGCCGGGCGCCTACACGCTCTCGCTGCTGCGGCGCCGGATCATCGACGACCTCGACCTCGCCGGCCACGGGCTGCGGGTGGACGTCCACGAGCCGTACCTGTTCGCGCCGCTGCCCGACGGGCGCAAGGTCGTGACGTGGTCGTCGCGGGCGCGGACGCACGCGCAATTGGCGCAAGACTGGTCGGCGGCGGACGCCGACGCGTACGTGGCGTGGTCGCAGCGCTGGGCGCGCGCGGCGACGCGCGCGCGGCCGCTCCTGCTCGAGCCGGCCGACCGCGGGCGCTGGCTCGAGGCGATCGGCCCGGAGCTGCTCGACGGCTCGATCGCGGGCGACCTCGCCGCCATCCCGTCGCCCGAGGTTCGCGTCCCCTTCGCCATCCAGGGGCTGATCGGCACACTCGCCGCGCCCGACGACCCGGGGACGGCCTTCGTCGCCTTCTACCACGACCTCGGCGAGGCGACCGACCCGCCGGGGGCGTGGGGCTTCGCGCGCGGCGGGATGGGGGCGGTCACGGCGGCGCTGGCGTCCGCCGCCCGCGCGGCGGGCGCCGAGATCCGCACCGGGGCCGAGGTCGAGCGCATCGCCGGCGACCGCGTGGTCCTGTCAGGCGGCGGGGCCGAGGAGATCGCCGCGCGCGCAGTGCTCTCCAATGCCGATCCGCTGCGCACCGCGCGCCTGGCCGGCGCCGAAGCGCCGCACGGCTGGCGCCAGGACGGCCCGACCGTCAAGGTCATGCTGCTGCTCGACGGCCTGCCCGACTTTCCCGCCTGGCCGGGGCCCGAGCCGTGGGCGGGGACCATCGACATCGGCTTCACGCTCGAGGACCTCGCGGCCGCAGCCGCCGACGCCCGCGCCGGGCGCCCGGCCGCCCGCCCCTGGATCGAGGCCGCCTGCCAGACGGCCGCCGATCCGACGCTCGCGCCGCCGGGCCGCCACGTGCTCTCGCTGTTCTGCCAGTGCTTCCCGCCCTCCGTCGCCGCCGACGTCGCGGCCGACGCGGCGATCGCCCGCTTCGCCGACGCCTGTCCCGGACTGCCCGACCGGATCGTCGACCGCCTCGCGCTCGGGCCGCGCGAGCTCGAGGCGCGCTTCGGCCTGACCGGCGGTCACATCTTCCACGGCGAGATGCTCGGCGGCCAGCTGCTGGAGCGCCGCTTTCCCGCGCGCCGCTTCGCCGGGATCGACGGCCTCTACCTGTGCGGCTCGGGCGCGCATCCCGGCGGCGCGGTCACCGGCGCGCCCGGCTACCTGGCGGCGCGCGCCGTGCTTGAAGACCTCGGTCGCGTGTGACACGCGCCGGAGGAATGGCGGCGCCACGGCCGGCACCCGCGCCGCTCCAGCCCGGGCGTGTACGGTCCGGCCGTGGCGTGGCACGTGGTCATCGCGGGCGGGGGCTACGGCGGCCTGTACGCCGCCCGAGCGCTCGAGCGCAAGCTTCCGCCCGCCAGCGCGCGTATCACGCTCGTCAACGACACGAACTTCTTCCTGTTCACGCCGCTGCTCCCCGGCGCGGCGGGCGGGACCCTCGAGCCGCGCCACGTGGTCGTCCCGCTGCGCGAGGCGCTCCATCGCACCGACCTGCGCGTGGGGACCGTCGTCGATGCGGACCCCGACCGCAACTGCCTGCGCGTCCAGGCGCTCGAGGGTCACATCGAGGATCTGGAGTACGACCACCTCATCGTCGCGCTCGGCTCGGTGTCGCGGACGCTGCCGATCCCCGGGCTGGCCGAGCACGCCGTGGGCTTCAAGACGCTGCCGGAGGCGATCGCGCTGCGCAACCGCGTGATCCGCTCGCTCGAGGCGGCCGAGACGCTCGACGACCCCGAGGCCCGCGCGTCGTACCTGAACTTCGTCTTCGTCGGCGCCGGCTACGCGGGCGTCGAGGGGCTCGCCGAGCTGCAGGACCTCGCCGCCGACATCATCGACCGCTACCCGCGCTCACGCGTGCAGGGCATGCGCTGGGTGCTCGTCGAGCGCCAGGAGCGCATCATGCCCGAGGTCCCGCCGAGCCTGTCGGACTTCGCCGAGCGCGAGCTGCGCCGGCGCGGGATCGAGGTCTACGCCAACACCAGCCTGGCCGAGGTCACCGAGACCAGCGCGCGGCTGTCCGACGGGCAGGTCATCCCCACGCGCACCGTCGCCTGGACGGCGGGCGTCAAGCCGCACCCGGTCGTCGAGCGCCTCGGGCTGCCGCTCCAGCGCGGCCGGATCGCCACCGACCGCTACTGCCAGGTGGCCGGACGCGCCAACGTGTGGGCGGTCGGCGACGCGGCCGCCGTGCCGGATCCCGCCAAGCGCCGCCTGGACGCCTCGCCGCCGACCGCGCAGCACGGCATGCGCCAGGGCAAGGTCGCCGCCCAGAACGTCGCCGCGGCGCTCGGGCGCGGGCGGCGGCGCTCGTTCAACTACCGCACGCTCGGCGTCTTCGTCGACATGGGCCGCCGCCAGGCCGTCGCGCAGACCGTCGGCCTGCGCTGGCGCGGCTGGTTCGCCTGGTTCCTCGCCCGCACGTACCACCTGGGGCTCATGCCCGGCGTCGGCCGCCGCGTGCGGCTGCTGGTCGACTGGAACGTCGGGCTGTTCTTCGGGCGCGACTCGGCCGAGCTCGGCCAGCTCGGTCACCCGCCGCGCCTGGAGGAGCACTCCGCGGGCGGGACCCCGGTCCAGACGGCTAGAGGATCCGCCGCGCCCAGGTGAACTCGTCGTGCAGCCAGCCCTCGAAGAGGGGCGAGACGTAGACGCCCTGGCCCGAGGACTGGATGGCGAAGTCGCCGGACATCGCGATCGCCTCGTGGACGACGCGCCGCTCGGTCGATTTCTGCCAGAACCGGCCGGGGCCGAAGAAGAGCAGGTCGCCCGGGCGCACGGCGCTCGGCCGGATGCGCTGCGAGCGGCGGATCTCGCCGGCCTGCTGGGCCGCGGTACGCCCGCGGATCCGGCGCCCGGCGGGCAGCCCGGAGAGCTTGAAGACCCGCCAGGCGAAGCCCGAGCAGTCATAGCCGCCGTGGACCTGGCCGGCCGAAGCCCCGTCGGTCTCGCCGCCCCAGATGTAGGGCATGCCGATCCGCGAGACCGCGATGCGCAGCGCGTGGCGCTGGGCCGCCGTGTAGCGCGGCAGGACGAAGCGCGCCAGCGTGTCGCGGGCCGCCTGGACCTCCCAGCCGCCGAACTGCGCGACGCGGGCGAGCGAGTACGCGGCCTCGGCACGGGTGATCGCGTCCCACGGGTCGAGCTCGAGGCGCTCGCCCTGCGGCCAGGGGTGGTTGAAGCGCAGCCCGAGCTGGCGCGCGACGACCTCGGTGCCGAAGCGCGCCGGCGGGTGCAGGCCGCGGCGCCGCGCCTGGTCCTGGACCGCGGCGGCGACGTCGGCCAGGCCGAGCTGGCGCACGAGGGCGCGATCGAACGCCGCGACCGACACGCGCGGCCCGAGGCCGCCGAGGTTGACGGGCGGCACGGCGAGGCGGGCGGCGAGCGCGTCGCGCGCCTGGCGCAGCTGGCCGCCGGTCAGCGGGCGGTCACCGTGGAAGTCGCCGTCGTCGAGCACGTGGAGCAGGCCCGCCTGCGCGGCCACGTGCTGGTCGGGGCGATCCCACGTGGCGAGCGTCGCGGCGCGCGCCGGCGAGGCGACGGCGGCGAGCGCCAGGGTGAGGGCGAAGAGGCGGCGCACGAGGACGTTCCTCGGCCCCTGCGGCGCCGACCTTGAGCGCAGCTACCATTCAAACAGCGATCGTGACGCTGACCGACAGGGTGAAAGCCGACCTGACCGCCGCCATGAAGGCGGGGGAGAAGGACCGCGTCGGGACGCTGCGCCTCGTGCTCTCCGAGCTGCAGAAGGACGCCAAGGAGGGCAAGGGCGACGAGGTCGCCGTCCTGCGCCGCGAGCGCAAGCGCCGCGAGGAGTCGGCGCGCGCGTTCCGCGAGGGCAGCCGGCCCGATCTCGCCGACGCCGAGGAGGCCGAGCGGGCGGTCATCGAGGCCTACCTGCCCGCCGAGATGTCCGACGACGAGCTCGACCGGATCGTCGCCGGGGCGGTCGCCGAGACCGGCGCGTCTTCGCCGCGCGACCTCGGCAAGGTCATGCCCGTGGTGATGCGCCAGGTGGCCGGGCGCGCCGACGGCCGGCGCGTCTCCGACAAGGTCAAGGAGAAGCTGCAGACCGGATGAGAACGCAGATCGAGGTCGACAACGAGACCGCCAAGGAGCTGGCGGGCAGCGGCGACGCCGTCCTCAAGGCGCTCGAGCGCGATCTCGAGGCCAGCGTCTTCCTGCGCGGCAACGTGGTGACGCTCGACGGCGAGCCCGCCGCCGTGCAGGCCGCTGAGCAGGTCCTGCTCGAGATGGCCGACCTCGTGCGCCAGGGCCATGAGCTCTCCGAGGGCACGATCACCGCGGTCACCGGCGCGCTGGCTCACCACGAGTCGCCCGCCCGCGTCCTCGAGGACATCATCTGGCGCCACCGCTCGCTCAAGGTCGCGCCCAAGAGCATCACGCAGAAGCGCTACGTCGACTCGATCCGGCGCAACACGATCACCTTCGGCATCGGGCCCGCGGGCACCGGCAAGACGTGGCTGGCGGTGGCGATGGCGGCCGCTGCGCTCCAGCGCCGCGAGGTCAACCGGATCATCCTCACGCGCCCGGCGGTGGAGGCCGGCGAGCGCCTCGGGTTCCTGCCCGGCGACCTCATGGCCAAGGTCGACCCCTACCTGCGCCCGCTGTTCGACGCGCTGCAGGACATGCTCGACCCCGAGAAGGTCGCCGCCCAGCTCGAGCGCGGGGCGATCGAGGTCGCGCCGCTGGCCTTCATGCGCGGGCGCACGCTCAACGACAGCTTCATCATCCTCGACGAGGCGCAGAACACCTCGCCGGAGCAGATGAAGATGTTCCTCACGCGGCTCGGGTTCGGCTCGAAGATGGTCGTCACCGGCGACATCACGCAGGTCGACCTGCCGCGCGACCAGCAGTCGGGCCTGATCGTGGTCAGCGAGATCCTCGAGGGCCTCGAGGGCGTCGACTTCATCCGCTTCGGCCGCGAGGACGTCGTGCGCCACAAGCTCGTCCAGCGCATCGTCGACGCCTACGACGAGCACGCCGCGCGCCAGGCGCCGGGCCTGCGCCCGGCC
>VAWY01000183.1 GCA_005888335.1 Actinomycetota bacterium | reverse complement strand
CTCGAGGCGCTGCAGGTCCGGTCGCGGCTGACCCTGCGGGCGGCCCACCGCCGGGGGATCCGCGTGACGCTCTACGCCCCCGAGGGCGCCACCGTCGTCCGCGTGCGTCTCGTCCGCGGCCGGCGCGTCGTGGCCGAGGTCGTCCGGCCGGTCTCGCGCGGGCGCCTGCTTACCGTGGTGCTGCCGCGCACGCGCAAGGGCCGCCATCGGCTGCGCCGCGGGGCGTACCGCGTCGCCGTGGCGCCCGGGCGCAGCCGCCAGGACTACGGCGAGACCAGCAGGCGGACGGTCCGCGTCCGGTAGCCGGCCGCCACCGCACCCAGGCGAACAACGAGCCCGCGGCCTGCGCCGCGGGCTCTTTTTGTCATCGGACGGTCATCTTTGTGCACGAACCGTGCGCTTTGTGAAAGCGATCTTCACGAACCGCGTACGAACTTCACGAGTTGCAGAAATCGCCGAGGCGAGTGAACGCGCCGTCGCGAAACGATGGCGCTCCCTGCCCTCGGCGCGGCGCCGCGCGCAGCGCAGGATGCACCGCAAAGGCCGTCCACAACCCTGAAAGGCCATCGATGCATCACCGTGCACTGCGCCGTGCCGCGCCGGTCGCGGCAGCGCTGCTGGGGCTCGCCGCCCTGGCCTCACCCACCTATGCCGCCGGCGTCGTCGTCCCGAACGTCGACGTCGACTACAACATCGGGGCGGTCACGCTCTCGGGCTTCCCGTCCGGTTCGGCGGAGACCATCACCGTCACGCGCGACGGCGTCCCGATCGCGACCGCGACCGGCACCACGGACGGGGTGGGCATCCTCAACCTCAACGTGCCGAACATCCTCCCGCCCGAGACGTTCGCGTGCTGGACCGGCTTCACGCCGGACATCCTGCCCGGCGACACCGTGACGGTCACCGACGCGACCACCGGCACCAACAGCATCACGATGCCGGACTTCAGCGTCGACCGCCCGGTCGCGGGCGGCGCCGAGATCGGCCTGCACGGCACGGCCGCCGATGCGATCACGGGCGCGCCGCTCGTCGCCGTCGACGGCGTCCTCTACAACAAGCTCGCGCGCTTCAGCGTCGGCACGCACGGCGGCGCGGAGCTGTCGGTCGCGCTCGCGAAGGGCTTCGCGGGCACCATCGCCTATGACGCTCCCGCCTCCACGCACTGGACGGCGCACTTCGTCGGGCTGACCCCCGTCGACTTCGCCAACGGCCTCAACGCGACCGCGAAGGCCGCGACGGTGATCGCCGCCGGTCGCGGCGCGCCGGTGGTCCCGATCACGATGCGATCGCTGTTCGACAACCCCGGCACCGCCGGTCCGGTCGCGGGCTGCCTGGCCGCGGTGGGCAGCGACGCGGTGACCGGCACCAGCGTCAAGACGATCAACGCGGCGAACGCGACGACGCCGGTCACCGTGACCGGCACGACGGACCCCAACGTCAGGTCCGTCACGCTCACGCTCGGCACCGTCGCGGTGCCCGCCATCGTCGCCGGCGGCAGCTGGTCGGCCACGGTGCCGGCGAGCAGCCTGCCCGAGGGCACGCTGCTGGCCTCGGCCGTCTACACCAACGCGTCGGGCGCCTTCCACGGCAAGACGCTGAGCATCGTCAAGGACACGATCGCGCCGGCCGCCCCGACGGCGAGCGTCCCGGCGGGGGCGTACACCTCCGCCCAGACGATCGTGCTGAGCACCAGCGACGGCACGATCCACTACACGACCGACGGCTCGGAGCCGAACCTCGGGAGCAAGGTGTACTCCAACGCGATCACCCTCGCCGACAGCGGGACGATCAAGGCGATGGCGGTCGACGCCGCCGGCAACACCAGCCCGGTCTCCGTGTTCGCGTACACGATCACGCGGCCCGCGCCGGCCCCAGCGCCGGCTCCCGCGCCGGCGCCCGCGCCCGCGCCGGCGCCGAAGCTCCGGCTCGACGCCCTGACGGTGCCGACCCGCGTCACCCTGTCGAGCGCGCGCCGCCATGGGCTGCACGCGGTGATCTTCGCGCCCGACGGCGCGAAGGTCGTCCGGGTGCGCCTGCTCCGTGGGGGCAGGACGATCGACCAGGTGGTCCGCGTGGTCAAGGGTGACGGCGTCCTGACCGTGGCGCTGCCGCGCACCCGCAAGCGCCAGCGCCACCTCGCCCGCGGCGCCTACCGTCTGCTCGTCACGCCCGGCACGAGCACGACGAACCTGGGCGTCACCACCTCGCGCACCGTGCGCGTCCGGTAGCGCACGGCACGGGGCCCGCGGTCCGGCACCCGGCGCCGGCCGCGGGCTCCTGCGCGAAGCATCCACGCCGGTGCAGGAACTGCGGAGACGCCACGACCGGCGAAATACCGCAGGAATCGGGAGAATCGCGGCCGGCGAGGCGAGATGGCCGCCTCGCCGGCCCCTCTCGACTGCGAGAACGCACCAGCGGCGCTGCGCTTCGCGACAAGCGACATGTGCGATCCCTGCTCTCCAAGCGGGATCGCGGCGGCCTGAGGATGCCCGTGGAAACCAGCCTCCACGAAAGGCATCAATGCATCCTCTGAAGCTGCCACGGTCGGTGGGGCGCTGGGCGCCCCTCACCGCGGCCATTCTTGGGTCGGCGGCGGTCGCCGGACCCGCGGGCGCGCAGGCGCCCGTCGGCGGCGCCCCGGCGCCGGCCGTCGCCATCAACTACAACACCGCTGACATCACGGCCGGCGATCTCTCGCCGGCGACCGTGACGGTCAAGCGCGGTCCCGCGACCATCGCGACTGGGACCTTCGACGGCGACCCTGCGGTCGCCGAGTTCGGCGTCAACTCGTTCCACCTCGCGCTTGCGGGCACGCCGACGGGCTGCTGGGACGCGTTCGTGCCCCAGATCCTCCCCGGCGACGTCATCACGGTCGCCGGTGAGGATCCGGTCACCGTTCCGGACATCACCGCGGAGCCGCCCGTCCGCGTGGGCGACAACGTGGTCGTCCACGGCACCGTGAGCGGCGTCGATACCTCACTGCTGGACGTCGAGATCGCGCCCGCCGGTGCCGGCAAGTTCGCCGGCGGCGTCGGCTCATCCGGAGGGCAGTTCCTGTCCTCGCTCGTCCCGCGCGGCTTCGCCGCCTCGTTCGCCATGGACGCGGGCAGCGCGACGAACTGGACGGCGACGTTCAGCGGCATGGATGCGGGCTCGCTGGCCCTCGCGGCCGGCGGCACGGCATCGATCGTCTGGGACCCGGCCGCCCTTGCCGCCGTCGATCCGCCGGTGGTGATGACGGTCGGCTACGAGGCGGGCGCGACCCCCGGCCCGGTCCCGGGCTGCGGGACGCCGTATGCGCCCAACGAGGCCAAGTCGGTGAGCCGCTCGCTGATCAACAGCACGAGCGCCTCGCTCACCGTCACCGGCGTGTCCCAGCCCGGCGCGAGCGCGACAACCGTCACGCTGATCGACTCCAGCGGCCGGACGGTCGCGGCTCCGGCCAGCGGCGCGGGCACGTGGACGGCGACGATCCCGGCGGCCGCGCTGGCCGGCCTGGCCGACGGCGCGATCCAGATCGCCAGCACGTACAGCATCGGCGCCGGCAAGACGGTCAACGGCCTGCTCAGCAAGGACGCGACCGCCCCCGCCGCCCCGACGGCGAGCGTCGCCTCGGGCACCTACACGTCCGCCCAGAGCGTGGCGCTCAAGGCGGGCGACGGCACGATCCGCTACACGACGGACGGCTCTGACCCGAGCGCGTCGAGCCAGGCGTACAGCAAGGCGATCGACGTCTCGAGCACGACGACCATCAAGGCGGTGGCGATCGACGCCGCCGGCAACACCAGCTCGGTCGCGTCGTTCGACTACACGATCGCCAAGCCCGCTCCGGCGCCCGCGCCGGCGCCGGCCCCGGCGCCCGTCGCGCTGCCGAAGCTCAAGCTCGACGCGCTGACCGTCAGCGGCCGGACGAGCCTGCGCACGGCCCGCAAGCGCGGCATCCACGCGGTGGTCTTCGCCCCGGAGACGGCCAAGGTCGTCAAGGTGCGCCTGCTGCGCAACGGCCACGTGATCGCGCGGACCGTCCGCAAGGTCAGCAGCGACGGCGTCATGACGATCGTCCTGCCCAGCACCAAGAAGGCCCGCCGTGCCCTGCGCCGCGGCACCTACACCATCCAGGTGACCGCCGGCCAGGACACGACGCACTACGGCGTGACCGCGAAGCGGACCATCCGCGTCCGCTAGCGCGCACGCCACACCACCCGCGGTGACGAGCCCGCGGCCGCTCCGGCGGCCGCGGGCTCTCGCGTCTTCGCAGCGACGGTCGGCACCGACGCGGCCCATGAGGTTCGGGGGCCGACGATGACGTGGAACGGGAGATCGGCCGGACGCCGACGCGATCGACGGCATGGACCTCCACCCGGTCACGGTCGCAGCCGGTTCGGTCTTCGTGCTCGGCGACAGCCGCAGCGACTCGACGGACTCACGGTCCTCGCTGAGCCGCTCACACCGCCGCTGGGTCGGCTGCCTCGTCTTGTTCGCTCAGGAGGTCACCGGCCGAGACCTCCACAGAGCCTTCGCGGGCGAACCGCTTCTCTCGATGCCGCTGAGGTCATCGCCGGGTCGAGATATTCCGGCCGCGGTCGGCCCCGGACGCGATCGCACGGTGCTTGCCGTTACTACCTAGCCGAGCGCGCGCGTTGCTCGCCCGAAGACGCAGTTTGGGCGTTTCAGAGCTCTTGGCGGCACTTTCGTTGCGCAGGCAATGTGCGTCGAGGCGGGGTCGAGAGTGCGTGATGCGCGGTGTCGCGGGGTTCTGGGCGGGGGCGAGACTGGCCTCGGCAGGGATTCACATCACGGAGCAAGGAGCTTCTGTGCACTCGAGCCTCATTGCGGGTTCCGGGGATGGACGCCGGGCCAGCAGCGCGCGAAATACCAAGGGCGCGCGCCTGGCCGTCGCCGGTGTGCTGGCCTCCCTCGCGGTCTTTCCGGCCGCGGCGGACGCCGCGCTGACCGTCCAGCCCAACGCCCCCCAGCTCGGCTTTCCGGCGTCGGTGACCGACGCCAGCAGTGGGATCAGCCTGATGTCGTGTCAGGACACCAGCGGGTTTTGCGTCGAGACGCCCGCGCCCAACCCGACGCAGCCGCTGTCGGTCCCGGGCAACTACACGCCCGACGGCGAGGCCTTCTACCAGCTCGCCGACGCCACCGTGCCCAACGCCGGCATCGGCCTGGCCCGCTTCGCGCTGGAGCAGGCCTTCACCACGGCCGACCCGACCGCCGGCCAGCAGATCATGTTCGGGCGCATCCGCTTTCGCTTCGGCGGGCTCAAGCCCGGAACGAAGTACCGCGTCACCCACCCGTTCGGGGTCGACGAGGTCATCGCCGACGGCAGCGGGATCGTCAACCAGACCGAGGACCTCGGCTGCCTAGGGCCGCCGTGTGACTTCGCCGCGGCCAACTACGGGCGCATCAGCGCGTTCTTGCAGTGGGACCCGACCGTCGCGCCGGCCGCGCCGACGGGCTACGTGGGCAACTTCGCTGTGCCGCACGCCGTGATCGGCAGCCCCGCGGGCACGAACTTCGTGCGCCTCGAGGAGCTCACCGCGGGCGGCCTCGTCGCCGCGACCGTCGGCGAGACCAGCCAGTTTTTGGTGCAGGGCAAGCTTGCCGGAGCCGCGCCCGCCCCGGCGCCGTTCGCGATCGCCGACGCCACCGCGCTGGACTACGCCTCGCGCCAGGTCGGCACGACCACGCCGGCCAAGAACGTCATGCTCAGCAACCACGGCACCGCCAACCTGACCGTGACGGCGGCGACGATCGGCGGCGCCGACGCCGCCGACTTCCAGGTCGCGTCCAACGGCTGTGCCGGCGCCGTCGCGCCGGGCTCCAGCTGCCCGATCGCCGTGACGTTCGCCCCGCAGGCGACCGGCACGCGCAGGGCGACGCTGTCGATCACGAGCAACGCGGGGCCGCCTCAGACCATCGCGCTCATGGGCGTCGGCACGCCCGCGACGCTGCCGGCTCCGGCGCCGGTCGTCATCCAGGCGCCCGCGCCCGCGCCGATCGTCGTCCAGGCGCCCGCGCCCACGGCCGTCAAGGCCGCCCCGCCGCGCGTCGGCGCGCTGCGCGTCGAGCGTCGCGTCTCGACGCGAACGGCCCGCGGCCGTGGGATCACCGCGACGTTCTCGGCGCCCGCGGGCGTCAGCGTCGCGCGGCTGCGGCTGATCAGGGTCGGCGCTCGCACGGCGACGGCGACCAAGCTCGTCGTCCTGACGGCGCCGGGCCGCCAGACGATCCACCTGCGGGCCAAGCGCGCGCGCCCCGGGCGCTACCGGCTCGAGGTCAGCGTGGGCACGGACGCGTCCGCGCTCAGCGCCCGCGCCACCACGCTGGTCACGCTCAGCCGCTGAGCGTGACCGTCGGCGAGTCGCCCGGGTGGCGGGCGACTCGCCGCACACCGCCGCCTGACCGAACTCAAGACTTCAAGAGGAGACTGCCCATGAACGCAGCGCCGCGACCGTGCGACGGCCGAGCCCGTCGACCCTTCCCGGCTCGTCCTGGCCGACGTCCCATCTGGCGACGCATCAGGCGGAGCCTCGCCGTGGGGGCGCTTGCCCTCGCAGGCTTGCCCGCTGTCGCCTCGGCCGACCCCACGATCACGTTCCGCTACGCGACCTACACGCCCAGCGTCGTGCGCATCGCACCCGGGCAGTCGGTCACCTGGACCGGAGATCCCGGCAACACCTTCGACCTCACCAGCCATCCGCTGAAGTTCGCGAACCCGAGCATCGCGCCGCAGACCGACAAGTCGAGCTCGACGACCCGGACGTTCGCCGGCGTCGGTCGCTTCGCGTTCGCTTGCGTCAACCACGGCTGGGCCAACATGACCGGCGCGGTGCTGGTGACGGCCAACCACCTTCCCTCACCGGCCCTCGACGCGCCGAGCTCGGCAGCCCCGGGCGTGCCCGTCAGCTTCGACGCCTCGGGATCCAGTGACCCCGATCCGGGTCAGAGCCTGACGTACGCGTGGGACTTCGACGGCGACGGGCGCGTCGACCAGTCCGGGCCGGCGCCGACCGCCTCCTTCACCTATGCGCGCCCCGGGACGTTCAACGTCATGCTCAAGGTCACCGACACCAACGCCGAGCCCGACATCGGGCCCGAGTCGGCGACCGCGACCCGCCCGATCACCATCGCCGAGCACGGGCAGGGCAACAGCGGACCCGGCGAGCTCGGCGGCGGCGCGAGCGGCAACGCCGGCGCAACCCTGGTCGCCAACGACGGCGATCGCGACGACGTCGTCCTCGTCAAGGTCGCCGGCTCGACGAGATCGAGCTCGGTGCGCACCCGCGGCCTCGCGGTGCGGGTCACGGCGACCGAACCCGCAGTCGCGACGGCCACGCTGAGGGTGGGTTCACGCGTCATCGGACGGGCCACGATCAGCCTCCGCGGCGGCGGAGCGCGGACGGTCCGCGTCGTGCTCAACCGGCGGGGACACTCGCTGCTCAAGCGGCGCGCCCGCGTGCGCGTCGAGCTGCGGATCGTCCTCGACGACGAGGACGCCACCGGCACGACGGCCAAGCGTTGGATCACGCTCCGCCGCTGAGCGATGCAGCGGAGCTACGTGAGCAAGACCCGAGCGGATGGCTGAGCTCTGGAGGGCCGCGCGGCGGGCTGCCGGGTGGGCGCTGGGGTTCGGGGTTGTGCTCGGCGTCGCGAGCGCGATAGCGCGGGGCAGAGGGTCGACGATCAAGGCGGCGATGAAGGCGACGCTGCACCTCCGCGAGGCGGCTGCCGAGGCCGCCGAGCGACTACGTGACGTCTATGCCGAGGCGTCGAGCGAGCAGGACGCGCAACACCCAGCGAACGAAGGCCCGGAGACCGGGCTCGATCCGGAGGTCTCATGAAGATCCGTGTGCTCGTGGTCGACGATTTTCCCCTCGCGCGCGATGGCCTGATCGCCTCGCTGGAGGTGGACCCGGACATCGAGGTGGTCGGCGAGGCCGCCGACGGCCAGGAGGGCCTGGAGCTGGCTCGCGAACTGCGTCCGGATGTCGCGGTCGTCGACATGCACATGCCTGGTCTCGGCGGCGGGGTGCTGCTCAGCCGGATTCGCAAGGAGGTACCCGAGACTCGGGTGCTCGTGGTGACCGCCAGCGAGAACGGGCAGATGCTGCTCGAGGCGGTGTCCGCCGGGGCGGCGGGTTATCTGACCAAGCGCGTCAGCGGCCGCGAGATCCGACACGCGGTCGTCACCGTGCACGGGGGCGGCTCGGTGATCACGCCCGAGCTGGCCCGGCACTTGACGCGCGCGTACTCGCGCGTCTCGGAGGGCAAGGCGGTCAGCGTCCGCCCGCTGCTGACCGACCGCGAGCAGGAGGTCCTGCGGTTGCTGGCGCAGGGGCGCACCGACCGCGAGATCGGCGAACTGATCTACCTCTCGATGCGCACGGTGCAAAACAGCCTGACGCGCATCCGCGAGAAGACCGGCATGCGCCGGCGCGCGGAGCTCGCGCGCTGGGCCGTCGAGCACGCGATGGTCTGAGCCTTGCGTCGACGGCAGCCAGATCGTCGACGCTGATACCGGCCCAGGCCGCGCCGTCAGCGCGATCGGAAGAGCAGCACCTGGTGGCGCGGGCGGCTCGCCGGGCCGCTCGTGCGCTCGGTGGCCAGCCACGCCTGGCCGGCGCCCTGCGCCAGCCACGGGCGAAAGCCCACCGGGCCGCCCGCGGGCACCGGGCGCGACGGCGCGAGCGTGCCGTCGGGGCGCACGGTCGCCGTCAGCGCGGCCAGACGGAAGCGCTGCGACGTGGTCATGGCGAGGATCGGCGGGCGTGTGGGGTCGCTGGCGAGGAGATCCACGACGTAGACGTGCGCGGGCGCCCGGACGCCGCGCACGACGGGCGCCGCCCACGGCCCGCCCGCCCGCGAGACGGCCAGCGCGGCACGGTCGTGGGTCGTCGTGTGCAGCACGCCCTCGACCCAGGCCACCAGCGCGCGCGCGTCGCCGAGCGAAACCACCGGCGTGATCCAGTGCGGGACGCGCACGCCGGGCGCGCTGAGCGCCACGGGCGCGCCGAACCCCTCGCCGGCCGAGGGGCGCTCGGCGACCAGGACTGTGCGCGGATCACTGATCGCGCCGACCACCCACGACACCACGACGCGGCCGTCGACGCCCACCCCGGCGTCGCTGGTCGGACGGCTCGGGGACTTGATCGAGACGGGCGGCGCGAACGCGTCGGCGCCCGCCGCGCGCTCGGCGACGTGCGCGCCGTCGCGGTCGGTCCACGCGACCACCGCGACGCCGCCCTCGTCGATCGCGACCGCGGGGTCGCCCGGGAACCCGGTGGCGAGCAGCTGCGGGGCCCCGAAGCCGCCGCCGGCCGGGCGGTACGCCGCGAAGATCGCGTAGCCCTGGCCGTCGTAGCGCCAGAAGGCGGCGATGGCGTCGCCGCGGCGGTCGGCGGCGAGGCGCAGCACCTGCGTGCTGCGCGGCCCGGGCGCCAGCACCTGGCGGTCGGCGAGCCGCGGGCCCGTGGCGACGACCGGGCGCCGCGAGCCGTTGACGATCTCGAGCCAGCCGGCAACGAGGTCGCCGTCCGGCCCGGCGAACAGCCCGGCGCTCTCGAACGCGTTGCGCGACGCCGCGACCGCGGCCGGCGCGCGGAAGCGCCCGCGCGCCTCGCTCGTACGCAGGTCCAGCGACCACCCGCGCGCGCCGCCGCGGCGCGTGGCGATCAGCGCGGCCGGGCGGTCGCCGGCGGCGGCCACCCCGGCGGCGTAGGCGTCGCCGCCGGCCGGCGAGAGCGCCACGGGCGCACCCCAGTCGGCACTCGCGACCGCCGGCCCGAGCAGGGTGGCGAGCAGGACGGCGACGAGCGATCGCATGCCCCTGCAACGCGCTCCGCGCGCGGACGTTGCGGGCGCCCCGGTCGCGAACGCCGGCCCGGACCTCGCCGACGTCACGGCGACCGGACGGGATCTCCCATCAGACCGGGGGGAGGACGAGGATCCGGCCCAGCTCCTGGTGGTCCACGCAATCCTTCCCGCCGACGTAGAGCTTGGGGTGGTACTCGCCCGGGTTTGCGTACCGATACTGCGCCGGTCCTCTGCTGATGTGAGGCCTCTCGTGCGCGTCTTGCGGGGAATCGCAGCCGTCCGGGCGAGACTGTTGCAGAGTTTCGTCATACCGTCTTCGCGTCCGTAACGGAGACCGCCGCGGCGACTCGAATGGTCAATGACCAAGGTTCTGGTGGCGGATGACTTCCCGCTCGTTCGCGAGGCACTGACCGCCGCGCTCGAGCGACATCCCGACATCGAGGTGGTGGCCATGGCCGCCGATGGAATCGAAGCCCTCGAGTTCGCCCACGAGCACCAGCCCGACGTCGTGGTTCTCGATCTCCAGATGCCACGCATGAGCGGCCTGGTGGTCCTCAAGCGACTGGCCTCCGAGCTGCCGAACGCGCGTGTCCTGCTGCTCACCGCGTGCGAAGAGCCCGACACGGTGGTCGACGCCATCTCGGCCGGCGCCGCCGGCTTCCTCACCAAGCGCACCGGCGGCGCCGCTCTCGCCGAGGCAGTCCTCGCCATCTCACGCGGCGAAGCGGTCTTGAGCCCCTCGCTGACCGCCTGCTTGGTCCACCAGCTGCGCCGCGACGAGGCCGAGGGCCGCGACCGGACGACCGGCTCGCTCAGCGCAAGTGAGCTCAACGTCCTGCGCCTGATCGCCGACGGGTGCACCGACGACCAGATCGGCCGGACGCTCTACATGTCCCCGCGCACGGTTCAGAGCCGCCTCGCGCAGATCCGCGCAAAGACCGGCGTCCGCCGGCGCACGCTGCTGGCGCGCTGGGCGATCGAGCACCTCGTCAGTTAGGGAGCGACGGCCGCGCTGGCTGCGCGTCGAGGTGCGCGAACTACGTAGGCCTTGCCTTCATCGCGCGTTCACGCGGATCGCACGGAATCTCGCGATGTGTGCGCTTTTGGTGAACGCCCGGCTGGGCCGAGGATCGGACGCACTGATCTGTCTCAAAGGAGACTGCGTGCTCATATCTGAGTGGGGATCGAAGGCCGAAGCCGGCGATCCCAACCGCCCCCTCGGTCGCCGGGCGAACCGTCTGCCCGTCCTGTCGGCCGCGATCGTGGCGCTCGGCGCGCTCCCCGCGCCCGCGCAGGCGGCACTGACGGCGGCCGGGGCGATCGATCCGGCGACGAAGGCGCCCGCGTTCTACCAGGACGCCAACGGGCTGAAGCTGGGCCTGTGCCACCCGGGGACCGTCAACTGCGGGCCCGCGGTGCCGGGCGAGGACTTCTACTACATGGCGACATCGACGTTCACGGCGCCCAACGGCGGGACCGCGTCGCTGATCCTCAACATGACGCTGGCCCCCAACGCCTCGGGTGACCCGGCATCGTTCAACCGCGTTCGCGTCCAGCTCGACGGCTTCCCGGCGGGGACGTGGACGATCACCCATCCCTACGGCACGGACACCGTGACCACCGACGGCGTCAGGCGCGGCCGGACGACGATCGACATCGGCTGTGCCGTGACCGCGGTCGGGCCGTGCGACTTCGCCGCCGCGCTCGGCGGGCGGTTCGGCCCGTTCTTGACCGCCGCGCCGACGGCGCCCGCGCCGCCGGCCGGCTTCATCGGCGACGCGGTGGTCGAGGTCC
>VAWY01000184.1 GCA_005888335.1 Actinomycetota bacterium | reverse complement strand
GCGGGCACGTTCCACGGCGCGCCGAGAACGATCACGAAGGACACGGTCGCGCCCGCCCCGCCGGCGGCGAGCGTCCCCGCCGGAAGCTACGCGTCGGCGCAGAGCGTCGAACTCGCCGCAGAGAGCGGCGCGAGCATCCGCTACACGACCGACGGAACGGATCCGACCGCCGCGAGCCCCGCGTACGCGGGCCCGGTCCGCGTGCCCGCCTCGCAGACGCTCAAGGCGATCGCGATCGATCCGGCGGTCAACGCGAGCCCCGTCGCCGCCTTCGCCTACGCGATCACGCCGGCGAGCGCCCCGGC
>VAWY01000182.1 GCA_005888335.1 Actinomycetota bacterium | reverse complement strand
GGCCGACTTCCGCGAGATCAGCGCCATCCTCTCCGACGAGCTCCGCAAGATGGAGCTCCTCTCCAAGCACGGCACCGCGCTGACCGGCACGCCGTCGGGCTTCAAGGACCTCGACGAGATCACGGGCGGCTTCCAGCCCGGCAACCTCGTCATCCTCGCGGCTAGGCCATCCATGGGGAAGTCGGCGCTTGTCACGAACATCGCCGAGAACGCCGCGATCGACCACGAGCGCGCCGTGGCGATGTTCTCGCTCGAGATGTCGGAGACCGAGCTGGCGCTGCGCTTCGTCGCAAGCCAGGGCCGGATCTTCGGCGACAAGCTGCGCAAGGGCCGCGTGCCCGACTCGGAGTGGCCGCGCATCCTCGAGGCCTCCCAGCGCCTCGCCCGCGCCCCCCTTCGTCGGACATCGGCATCCTCGACATCCGCGCCAAGGCCCGCCGCCTGCACTCCCAGCACAAGGACGGCCTCGGCCTGATCGTCATCGACTACCTGCAGCTCCTGCGCCCGGAGCCCGGGGCGGACAGCCGCGTCGAGCAGGTGGGCCAGATGAGCCGCGGCCTCAAGATCCTCGCCCGCGAGCTCAACGTCCCCGTCATCGCGCTCTCTCAGCTCTCCCGCGCGGTCGAGCAGCGCCACGACAAGAAGCCGATCCTCTCCGACCTGCGCGAGTGCGTCACCGGCGAAACTCCGGTGGGTCTCGCCGACGGCCGCCGCAGCCCGATCCGCGAGCTCGTCGGAACGACTCCGGAGGTGGTCGCGGTCGACGAGCACGACTGCCTCGTGAGCGCCCGCGCCGACAAGGTGTGGCTGGTCGGCCGTCGCGAAGTGTTCGCGGTGCGCCTCGCCACCGGCCGCGTCCTACGCGCGACCGCGGACCACCGGATCCGCTGCGGCGCCGGCTGGCGGCGCGTGAGCGACCTGGCGGTCGGCGAGCGCGTCGCCCTCGCGCGACGGCTGCCCGAGCCGATGGCGCCGGACCGCTGGTCCGACGACAGCGTCGTTCTGCTCGGCCAGCTCATCGGAGACGGCAGCTACGTGTCAGGCGCTCCACTGCGCTACACGACGGCGTCCGAGGACAACAGTCGCGCCGTCGCCGAGGCGGCGACGCGGGAGTTCGGAGCGATCGTGAATCGCCATCAGGGTCGCGGCAGCTGGCACCAGCTCGTGCTGTCAGGCAACGGCAATCGCTGGGCGCCGGCCGGTGTGAACGCCTGGCTTCGGGAGTTGGGCATCTTCGGCCAGCGCTCGCATCGGAAACGCGTTCCTGAACAAGCCTTCCGGCTCGGTGCCGACCAGATCGCGCTCCTGCTGCGCCACCTCTGGGCGACGGACGGGTCCATCCGGACGGGCGAGCGGTCCGACGGACGCCCGATCACCCGGGTCGCCTACGGGACGAACAGTCGAGGCCTTGCGAGCGACATCGCGGCCCTGCTCCTGCGACTCGGCATCCTGGCGCGGACGCAGGTCGTCCGCCAGGGCGAGCATCGCCCAGCCCACCATGTCGTCGTGTCCGGCCGGAATGCCCAACTGCGTTTCCTCGAGACCGTGGGGGCCTTCGGGCCACGCGTGTTGGCCGCGGCGGCACTGAAAGCCCGCCTGGCCGGACATGGAGCCTGCACCAACGTGGACACCCTCCCGCACGAGACCTGGACAACCGTGCGCGCCGCCATGGCCGAAGCCGGAGTCACGCACCGCGCCATGGCGTCCGCGCGCGGGACGTCGTACGGCGGCTCGTCGCACTTCCGCTTCGCGCCCTCGCGCACGACGGTGGCCGACTACGCCCGGCTTCTCGGTGACGAGTCGTTGGGAGCGACCGCCGCCAACGACTTGTTCTGGGACCGCGTCGTCGCCATCGAGCCTGACGGCGTCGAGGAGGTATACGACCTGACCGTGCCCGGGCCGAGCTGCTGGTTGGCCGACGGGATCGTCTCGCACAACTCGGGCCAGATCGAGCAGGACGCCGACCTGGTGATGTTCATCTACCGCGACGAGTACTACAACAAGGAGGAGTCCGAGGAGCAGGGGCTCGCGGAGCTGCTGATCGCCAAGCACCGAAACGGCGGGCTCGGAGACGTCACGCTGACGTTCCGCAAGGAGTACCCCAAGTTCCTCAACTACGCCGGGGAGCGCTACGGGCAGTGAGCAGCGCTTGCCCGTACGGGCTGTGCGACGGATCGGGGTTCGTGATCGACGAGGCGATACTGACGGCGCGGGACTGCCGCTGCCGGCCGCAGCGGATCAGCCAGGCCAAGGCGCGGCGGCTCGAGGCGCGCATCCCGCGCAAGTACCGCGATGCGTCGTTCGACCGCTGGCCGGTGACCGACATGCCGGCGCCGGTCGTCGCGGAGGTCAGGCGCTTCGTCCGCGACGTCGAGCGCCGGCTCGACGAGGGGCGCGGGATCTGGTTCGTCGGCGACGTGGGTACCGGCAAGACGACGCTGGCGATGCTCGTCTCGAAGGCCGCGCTGGAGGCGGGCCGGTCGGTGGCGATCTACTCGCTGCCGCGGCTGTTGAACCTCGTGCGCGAGGCGATCGGCTCGGAGGAGGGCAAGCTCGACCTGCTCGACCGGCTGGGCACCGTCGACCTGCTGCACATCGACGACGTCGGGGCCGAGCACACGAGCGAGTGGGTGCTCGAGCAGCTCTATTCAATCGTCAACACGCGCTACGAGGACCAGCGCTCGATCGTCGTGACGACCAACCTCCAGCCGGACGAGCTGGCCAAGCAGATCGGCGCCCGCACGGTGTCGCGCCTCATCGAGATGTGCGGCGACCCGCTGCCGCTCTTCGGCGCCGACCGCCGGCGGTCGCTGCCCGACCTGCGGCCCGCGTAGGCGCACGTGCGCTTCCTCGCGGCCCACGGAGCCGGGGCGCACCTGGCGCACGCATACACTTCGACAGCGCATGCCGGGAATCGTCGTCGTCGGCGCCCAGTGGGGCGACGAGGGAAAGGGGAAGGTCGTCGACCTGCTCGCCGAGCGGGCCGACGCCGTCATCCGCTTCCAGGGCGGCAACAACGCCGGGCACACGATCGTGCGCGGCACCGAGCAGTTCAAGTTCCACCTGATCCCGAGCGGAATCCTCTACCCGGGCAAGCGCTGCATCATCGGCAACGGTGTGGTCGTCGACCCGCGCGTGCTCACCGACGAGATCGACAACCTGCGCGCCCGCAGCATCGACACGAGCGGCCTGCGCGTCTCGGCGAACGCCCACCTGATCATGCCCTACCACCTCCTGCTCGACTCGGCGGGCGAGGCGCGGCTCGGCAAGCTGCAGATCGGGACGACGCGCCGCGGCATCGGGCCCTGCTACGCCGACAAGGCCGCGCGGCTGGGCATCCGCGTCCAGGACCTCCTCGACGAGAAGATCCTCAAGCAGAAGATCGTCGCCGCGCTGGAGCCCAAGCGCCTGGCGCTGCGCCCGTACGCCAAGGATCCGGCGCTCGACCTGCGCACGATGACCGAGGAGTACCTGACCTTCGGCCACCGCCTCGAGCAGTACATCGCCGACACGACGTCGCTGGTCCACGATCTGCTCGACAGCGGGAGCACCGTCGTCTTCGAGGGCGCGCAGGCGGCGATGCTCGACATCGACCACGGCACGTATCCGTTCGTGACCTCGAGCAACCCGATCGCGGGCGCCGCGTGCATCGGCGCGGGCGTCGGCCCCAAGGACATCGACGAGGTGTGGGGCGTGACCAAGGCCTACGCCACGCGCGTCGGCGCCGGGCCGTTCCCCACCGAGCTCGACGACGAGACCGGCGAGGAGCTGCGTCAGCGCGGCGGCGAGTTCGGCACGACGACCGGCCGCCCGCGCCGCACCGGCTGGATCGACCTCGTGGCGCTGCGCTATGCCGCGCGCATCAACAGCCTGACGTCGCTGGTGATCACCAAGCTCGACGTCCTCTCCGGACATGAGCGGCTGCCCGTGTGCACGAAGTACCGCGGGGCCGAAGGCGCCGTCTTCGAGCGCTTCCCCTACCACCAGTCGGTCCTGCACCACGTCACGCCGATCTTCGAGCACCTGCGCGGCTGGGACGAGGACCTCAGCGAATGCCGCACCGAGGCGGACCTGCCCGACAGCGCGCGCGAGTACCTCGACTTCATCGCCGACTTCATCGGCGTACCGGTCACGCTCATCGGCGTCGGCCCCGGGCGCGACCAGATCATCTGGACGAAGGCGGGCGCGGCGACCGTCGCCGCTGCCTAGAGCTGCGACTGCAGCACGCGCTCCTCGCCGCGGCGCAGCACGCGCAGCGCGATCACGGTGGTCGAGAGCAGGGCCAGCGCGGCGAGCGTGATCTGCACGGAGACGATGCCCTCCTCCGACCAGTAGACGTCGTCGAGCTTGAGCAGCAGCGCCGACTCGTCGAGCGTGAGCGCGATGCCGACCCCGAACGGGATCGCCAGCCACGGGTCCGCCCTTGCGTCGCGCGCGAGCACGGCCGCGCCGCCCGACGCGAAGACGAGCAGGATGCCAGGGACGAAGTGGTGGACGTGGCTGCCGCGCAGCCGCACGTTGCGAAACGGGCCGAACTTCCCACGTACGCGGATCGTGTGCGTCGAGGCGCGCACCGTCGCGAAGGAGAGCGTGAACGCGCCGAGCATGTTCAGCAGCGAGGTCTCGGCGTGGCTGGCCTGGCGATAGCCGGCGACGGCGACCTCGACGGTCTGGCGGGCCGCCTCCTCGGCCGCCACCATCACCCGGTCGGTCTCCGAAGGCAGCGGCGCCGAGCCGCGCCGCCACACGCGCGTCAGCTCGCCGCCGAGGACCGCGCCGGTCGTGACGAGCGCGGCGAAGCCGAGCACGATCGTGCGCCGCTCGGCGCGGGCGCGCCGGCGCCGGGAGCCCGGCAGCTCGACGGCGCCCGGCGGGCGCAGCCCGGGCGGCACGCGCTGGACGCCGACCACCGCCGCGAGCAGCAGCGCGGCCGGCACGCGCGCCGGCCCCAGCCACTTGGCGAGCGCGGAGCGCCCGCGCGCCGCGCCCACGCGGGCCGGGGTCACCGGCGCGGCCGTCCGCCGCGAGCGCCGGCGGGCGCGGCGAGGCACGCTCAACGCCACCGCTCGAGCAGCTCCTCGTCGCCCACGTCGGCGTACGGCCGGGCCGGCACGCCGCGCACCTTGGTGCGCGGCGGGACGTCGCGCGTGACGACCGCCCCGGCGGCCACGAACGCCTCCTCGCCCACTTCCACGCCGGGCACGAGCACCGTCCCGCCGCCTACCCGGCAGGCGCGCCGCAACGTCGCCCCGCGCAGCGCGCGACCGCGCTCGTGGCGTGCCATCGTGTCGTCGTTGGTCGTCGTCACGCTCGGCCCGAGGAACGCGTCGTCCTCGACGACCGACCACGCAGTCAGGTAGACGCCCGTCTGGATCGAGACGCGCGCACCGACCCGGACGTCGTTGTCGACCGTGGTGCCGCGGCCGACGAGCGTCTCGCCGCCGATCGAGACGCGCTCGCGCACGTAGGCCTGCTCGCCGACCACCGCGCCGTCGCCGATCGTCGTGCCGGTGAACACGACCGCGGCGGCGCCCACGCTGACGCCCGCGCCGAGCACGAGCCCGGGCATGTCGGCACCCGCGTGCGCCCCGCGCGCCGGCGGCTTGCCGAGCACGGCGTGGTCCTGCACGACACAGCCGTCCCCGAGGACCACGCCCTCGTGCACGACGACGTGCGCGCCGAAGCGAACGTCGCGACCGACCGTGGCGGCCGGGCTGAGGACGAGGCCCGGGGCGTCCATCCGCCGCGGCAGGTTAGTCCGTAGCTTTCCCGCGATGCTGACCGCCGCGCTCCTCGGGCTCGGGATGATCGGCCGCCATCACGCGCGGCTGCTGCAGGGCATGCCCGGCGTCCGCTTCGCCGGCGCCGTGGACCCCGGCGGCGATCGCTTCGGCGCCGTCCACGACCGCTCGCTCGTGCACGGCTCGATCGACGAGCTGCTGGCGGCCGGCGTCCCCGATTTCGCTGTCGTCGCCGTCCCGACCGACGAGCACCTGCCCGTCGTGGAGCGGCTCGCCGCCGCCGGCGTGCACCTGCTCGTCGAGAAGCCCCTGGCCGCGAGCGCCGACGAGGCCCGCGCGATCATCGACGCCGTGCGCGCCGCCGGCGTCCACGCGGCGGTCGGCCACGTCGAGCGCTTCAACCCCGCGCTGCTCGAGCTGCGCCGGCGCGTCGGCGCCGGCCAGCTCGGCGAGGTCTTCCTGCTCGCGACCGAGCGCGTCGGCCCGTTCCCCGACCGCGTCCGGGACGTCGGCGTCGTCAAGGACCTCGCGACGCACGACCTCGACCTCGTCGGCTGGCTGTCGGACTCGCGCGTCGAGAGCGTCGCCGCCCTCACCGCGCACAAGATGGGCCGCGAGCACGAGGACCTCGTCGTCGTCAGCGGGCGTGTCGCCAGCGGCCTGGTGTTCAGCGCCACCGTCGACTGGCTGACGCCGACCAAGACGCGCCGGACGCGGATCCTCGGCGAGCGCGGCATGCTGCTGGCCGACACGCTGACCGCGGACCTGACGTTCTTCGCCAACGGCGACGTGACGTCGGAGTGGGGCGCCGCCCAGGCGCTCAAGGGCGTCTCCGAGGGGGACGCGACGCGCTACGCGCTCTCGCGCCGCGAGCCGCTGCTGGTCGAGCTCGAGGCGTTCTCCGCGCTGCTGCGCGGCGAGCCCGGCCCGCCGGTCGTCAGCCTCGAGGAGGGCCTGGCCACGGTCATCTGCGCCGAGAGCGTCCTGCGCAGCGCGGCCACCGGCGAGACCGTACGGGTGCCGTCATGAGAGCGGTGGTCGTCGCCCTGGGCAAGATCGGCCTTCCGCTGGCCGCGCAGATCGCCCGCGCCGGCCACGAGGTCGTCGGCTGCGACATCGACCCCGCCGTGGTCGACGCCGTCAACGCCGGCGAGCCGCCGTTCCCCGGCGAGGCCGGGCTCGCCGAGGCGCTGCAGGAGACGGTCGGCGCGGGGCGCCTGCGCGCGAGCACGCGCACGACCGACGCCGTGGCCGCCGGACCCGACCTCGTCGTCGCCGTCCCGCCCCTGGCGGTCGACCGCCGCGCGCGCCCGGTCTGGCGTGCGCTCGACGCGGCGATCCGCGCCATCGGCGATGGGCTGCAGCCCGGGACGACCGTGAGCGTCGAGACGACCGTCCCGCTGCACACGACGCGCAGCCGCCTCGCGCCGCTGCTCGAGCAGGCCAGCGGGCTGATCGCCGAGCGCCACTTCCACCTCGTCTTCTCGCCCGAGCGCGTCTACAGCGGCCGGGTCTTCCGGGACCTCGCCACGTACCCCAAGCTGGTCGGGGGCCTGAGCGCGGCCGGCGAGGCGCGCGCCGTCGAGCTCTACCGCGCGTTCCTCGACGCCGAGGTCTGGTCGATGGGCTCCGCGGAGGCGGCCGAGCTGGCCAAGCTCGCCGAGACGACCTACCGCGACGTCAACATCGCCTTCGCCAACGAGCTGGCGCGCATCGCCGACGACCACGGCCTCGACGTGGCGCGCGCCATCGAGGGCGCCAACTCGCAGCCGTTCAGCCACATCCACCAGCCGGGCGTGGCCGTCGGCGGCCACTGCATCCCCGTCTACCCGCGCTTCCTGCTGGCCGGGGCGCCCGACGCGCGCCTCCCCCGCGTCGCCCGCGAGATCAACGAGGCGATGCCCGGCTACGCCGTCGACCTGCTCGGCGAGGTCGCCGGCCGGCGCGTGCTCGTCCTCGGGGTCACCTACCGCGGCGGCGTCAAGGAGACCGCGTTCAGCGGGGCGCTCGCGCTGCGCGACGAGCTGCAGGCGCGTGGGGCCGAAGAGGTGCTCGGGCACGACCCGCTGCTCTCCGACGCCGATCTCGAGGCGCTTGACTTCCTGCCCTGGCACGGCGAGCCGGTCGACGCCGCCATCGTCCAGGCCGACCACCGCGAGTACGCCGACCTGGGCCCGGAGGACCTCCCGGCGCAGGCGATCGTCGACGGCCGCGGCGTGCTCGACGCCGAGCGCTTCGCCGGCCGCGTCAAGCGCCTCGGGCGGCCATGAGCTGCTCGAGCGCCGCGACCACGCGCTCGGCGGCGCGCCCGTCGCCGTAGAGCGGCGGGTGCTCGGCCGGGAGCGGGCGCTCGAGCGCGGCGCGTGCCGCGCCGGCGTCGAGGTCGACGAGGGCGTTCCAGCCCGCGTCGACGGTCTCCACCCACTCGGTGGTGTCGCGCATCGTCACGCACGGCACGCCGGCGAGATAGGCCTCCTTCTGCACGCCGCCGGAGTCCGTCAGGACGGCGCGCGAGCGGACGAGCAGCGCCGTGAAGTCGACGTAGCCGAGGGGCGGCGTCACCTGCAGCCGAGCCTCGACGCGGTCGAGCAGGCCGGCCCCTTCCAGCCGCGCGCGCGTGCGCGGGTGCAGCGGCAGCACGACCTGACCGGGCATCGCGCATAGCAGCTCGACGAGCGCGCGCAGGCGCTCCGGGTCGTCGACGTTGCCGGCCCGATGGGCGGTCGCGAGCAGGAAGCCGTCGTTGACCGGGACGGGCAGCGGTCGCTCGCGAGCGCGCGGCTGGAAGAGCAGCGCGATGTCGACCATGACGTCGCCGACCAGCTCGATCCTGCCGTGCGCGTGCTCGCGCTCGAGGTTCGCGGCGGCCGTCTTCGACGGGCACAGCAGCAGCGCGCTGAGACCGTCGACGAGCACGCGGTTGAGCTCCTCGGGCATGCGGCGGTCGAACGAGCGCATCCCGGCCTCGACGTGCGCGACCGGGAAGCCCGCCTGCGCGGCGGCCAGCCCGCCCGCGAGCGTCGAGTTCGTGTCGCCGTAGACGAGCACGACGTCCGGGCGCTCGTCGGCGAGCAGCGGCCCGAGCGCGCCGAGCATCCGCCCCGTCTGCTCGGTGTTGGTGCCCGTCCCGAGCCCGAGCTCGTAGTCGGGGCGCGGCACGCCGAGCTCCTCGATGAAGATCGTCGAGAGCTCGTCGTCGTAGTGCTGGCCGGTGTGGACGAGCACCTCGTGGTGGCGCGCGCGCAACGGGCGCGACACCGCCGCCGCCTTGACGAACTGGGGGCGGTTGCCGATGACCGTGACGATCTTCACGAACCGGCGATGGCCTCGCGGGTGCGCTGGACCGCCTCGCGCACGAGCGCGTCGTTGACGTCGAGCTCGATGTCCTCGATGTGGTGGACGGGCTGGACCTCGCGCGTCGTCGAGGCCAGGAAGGCGCCGCTCGCCGAGCGCAGCTCGTCGACGGTGACCGGGCGCTCGACCGCGTCGGTGACCTCGAGCACGCGCCGGCGGGTGATCGAGTCGAGCACGTGCTCGTCGAGCGGCGGGGTGACCAGGCGCCCGTCGAAGGCCACGAAGATCGACGACGTCGGTCCCTCGAGGACGCGCCCGTGGGGCGTGACGAGCAGCGCCTCGTCGAAGCCGCGCTCCTGCGCCAGGCGCGTGGCGAGCATGTTGGCGCCGTAGGAGAGCGACTTGATGCCGTCGAGCACGCGCGGCGGGACGTACTCGACGAAGCCGAGCGAGATCGCCGGCGGGTAGTCGGGCAGCGGCTCGAGCAGCGCCAGCCGGTGGCCACCGCGGGTGACGACGAGCCGCAGCAGCCCGTCGCCCGGCGCGGCGGCGTCGAGCAGGGCGCGCGCGTCGGCCTCGACCGCGCTCGCGTCGAACGGGAGCCGGAGGTTGTCGGCCGAGCGCGTCATGCGCGCAAGGTGCTCGTCGAGGGCGTACGGCCGCCCGCCGTACAGCCGGACGACCTCGAAGACGCCGTCGCCGCGCAGCAGGCCGGCGTCGGTCACGGGAATGCGGGCCTCGGCGACGGGCAACACCGCTCCGTCGAGGCAGGCGAGCTCCATGGCCCGCGAGTTTAGGAGGCGCGGCTAGGCGGCCTTGAGCTGCGGCTGCTCGCGCGGGGCGACCCCGTGCACGCGCGCCCAGTCGGCGAGCGCGTCGGCCTCGAGCGGCCGCGAGAACGCGTAGCCCTGACCCATATCGCAGCCGAGCTCGGTCAGGCGCCGGATGACGTCGGGCGTCTCGGCGCCCTCGGCGACGACGGCCAGGCCGAGCGAGTGCGCGAGCTGGATCGTCGAGAGGACGATCTTCTCGTCGTCGCGCACTTCCTGCATCCGCGTCACAAAGGAGCGGTCGATCTTCAGCTCGGCCAGCGGGAGGTCGCGCAGACGGGTCAGCGACGAGTGGCCCGTGCCGAAGTCGTCGATGGCCAGCGCCACGCCGAGCCGACCGAGCTCGGCCACCGTCTCGGCGGCCTGGGCCTCGTCGACGATGAGCACGTTCTCGGTGATCTCGAGGACGAGCGTGCCGGCCGAGACGCCGTGCGCGTCGAGCATCCGTTGCAGGTCCTTGACCAGCCGCGGGTCGCGCAGGTTCGACGGCGAGAGGTTGACGGCCATGTCGAGCGGCAGCCCCTGCGCCTGCCAGCGGGCCTGGTCGGCCAGCGCCTGATCGAGGACCGCGCGGGTGAGCTTGCGCATCTGGCCCGACTTCTCGGCCAGCTCGAGGAACGCGTCGGGGCTGAGCACGCCGCGGGTCGGGTGGCGCCAGCGCACGAGCGCCTCGACGCCCTTGCACTGCATCGTCTGCAGGTCGACCTTGGGCTGGTAGACGAGGAAGAGCTCGTCGGCGGAGATCGCGCGGCGCAGGTCGGCGACCAGCTCCACGCGCGAGCGGGTCAAGTTGTCGTCTTGCGGCGTGTACAGGTGATACGGGGCCGAGCGCGCCTTGGCCGTGTACATCGCCACGTCCGCGTTCCGGATCAGCGCGCCGAGGTCCTGGTCCCCGTCGCGCTCGGCGATCGCGATGCCGATCGAGGCGCCGACCAGCGCCTCGTCGTCGCGCAGCGCGATCGGCGCCGCGAGGACCTGCGTGATGCGCTCGGCGACCGCGACGGCCTCCTCCTCCTTGCGCACGGTGGCCAGCAGCACGGCGAACTCGTCGCCACCCAGGCGGGCGACGGCGTCGGCGTCACGCGTGACGGAGGCGATCCGCGCAGCGACCTCGCGCAGGAGGCGGTCGCCGGCGTCGTGGCCGAGGCCGTCGTTGACCTCCTTGAAGTTGTCGAGGTCGATGAACAGCACAGCGGGCACGCCCTCGTCGGGACGGCGCGGGCGCGACAGCGCGAGGCGCACGCGCTCGTGGAAGGAGGCCCGGTTGACGAGGTCGGTGAGGCCGTCGTGGCGCGCCTGCCGCAGGAGGCGCTGCTCGGCGGCGACGCGCTCCACGACCCGGCCGAGCTGGGTTCCGACATGGCCCATGATCTCCAGCAGGCCGCGGTCGGGGCGCAGCGCCTCGAGCGAGAAGAACTCGAGCACGGCGACGACCTGGTCCTGGACGAGGACCGGGAAGGCCGCCGCGGCGCGCAGGCCGTGCTGGCGGGCGACCGCCTTGCGCGGGAAGTTGTGGTCCTCGGTGACGTCGGCGAGCCACACCGGCCGGCGCTGGACGAGCACGCGGCCGGGGAGATCGACGCCCGGCGACAGGCGGATGGCCTCCGAGGCGCGGCGGAAGCCCTCGTGCGCCTTGGGGTCCTCGAGGTGCCAGATCGCCGAGGAGGCGAGCACGCCGTTGGCGCGGTCGAGCAGGTAGGCGTGCCCGACCGCCCAGCCCATCAGCGAGCAGACGCGCAGCAGCGACTCGCGGATCGGCTCCTCGACGCTCGTCGCGGCGTTCGCGGCCACGGCGACGTCCTGGAGCAGCTCGCCGAAGGCCACCTCGCGGCGCAGGCGCACGAGCAGCGGCTGGATGAGCATCAGGGTCGCCGCCAGCAGCACGAGCAGCGTGATGACCACGATGGCCACGCTCCCGCGCTCGGCCGTCTGCCGGTCGCTCGCCGCCTCGGCCTGCTGGTGCGCGACGACCTGCTTGAGGCCGTTGAGCAGCGCGGTCTGCGCGGCGGCGCGGACGTAGCGCACGTCCGCGTCGCCGGGCAGGAAGAGCGAGCGCGACGACACCGTGCGGGCGTGGTTGAGGAAGTCGTTGATCGGCCCGTCGAGCGCCTGCAGCTCGCGGCGGGCGGCCGGCGCCTGGACCGCGGGGATGCCGTCGCTGCCGTCGAGCAGGGCGCGGTGCGACGTGGCCAGGAGCGTGATCGCGCGGTTGAGGCGCTGGCGCGCGGCGGTGCGCTGGCCCGGCGTCAGCTCGCCGCCGAGCGCCTGGACGAGGAGGGCGATGCGCTGGCTGAGCATCTCCTGGCGCGCCGCAACGTCGAGGATCTTGTCCGACCGCTGCTCGTGCGCCGCACCGACACGCTGCAGCGCGTAGGACCCGCCCGTCAGCGCGGTCAGCAGCAGCAGCGCGACGGCGGCGCGGCGGCGGATGGCGACAAGGGGTAGCGAGCGCATGGCGGGGTCAGCGACGGGTCACGATCGATTTCGCGGCCCTGTAGTCGGCCGACACCCCCCGGGTCCTGAGTCCCAATCATCAGGACTCGGCAACAGTCGGATCAGCGAGGGGCTCGGAGGCCTGCGCGGCGCGGCTGAGCGAGAGTGGGCCGTGCAGGAATCGAACCTGCAACCTTGGGATTAAGAGGCGGCCTTTTGGCGTCGAGAACTGCCCATTTGCAGCACTTTTTGTCAGGTACGGTCCACCTCGATGAGGTCAAATCTGCCAAGTTGGGGACATGTCTCGGGACACGACCCCGATGCGAAGCAGCAGGCCGGAGCGCCACGTCGCGCCGAGCCGGGATGCGCTTCCGGTCATCGTCCATTGCGGAAGCGCGGCCACGGTGCTGACTGCACAGCCCGCCCCGCGGTCCGGCGCAGAAGCGAGTCGGGCAGGATGCTCCGCGTGACGCAAAGCGAGACGTCGGGCGGTAGCGGGTACGTGCGTCGGACGTTGCGCCCGGAAGCCTTCGCCTACG
>VAWY01000292.1 GCA_005888335.1 Actinomycetota bacterium | reverse complement strand
CGAGTCGCCGAGGGTTGCCAGCGGCTCGTGCGACAACGTCGGGTCTTGAGCCTTCAGCAGAGAGCGCAACGAGAAGAGCGCTCCCTCCCGGCCGTGCTCGGCGCCGGTTAGATGGTGCACGACCTCCAGGCCCTCGGCGAACAGCGTGGGGAGTGCGTCGGCGTCGCGGGCGGCAATCACGGCGTCCAGGCGAGCCACGTGCGCAGTTGCGGCGTTCGCTTGCACCCTGCGGCGCACGGGGCGGACCTCACCGAGCGCGTGATCAACCTGGGCGACGCGCCCACCATCACGGCGGGCGCGCTCGGCGAGCAGCGTGGCGCCCTTGGCCTCCCACAACTCGATCGCGCGCGCCTCCTCGGCGGCGGCTTCGTGGCTCCGGCCGGCCGCACGCAACGCCGCGGCGAGCGCGAGTCGCGCGTCGGCGTGGTCCAGCAGCGCGTCGGTCGCGGCAGCGATGTCGACGGCGGCGCGCGCGAACTGGACGGCAGCGGCGTGCTCACCACGCCGGGCCAACGCCTCCGCCCGCACGCCGCGCCAGGCGATCGCCGCCTGCAGGTCGTCGCCGGCGAGCGCCTCGCTCTCGTGGCTCAAGGCTTCGGCCTCGGCGGCGCGCCCCTGTGCGAGGAGCGCGCGGCCGAGCAGGGCCGCGGCCTGCGCGGCGTCGATCCCGAGCCCGTGCTCCCGGAGCCCCTCGTACGCCGGGCGCAGGCGGCGCTCGGCAGCAGCGGCGTCGCCCTCGAGCAGCTCGATGCGCCCGGCGAAGACGTCGGCCTCGAGGAGCCGATGCGTGATGCCGAGCTCCTCGACCATGCGCCGGGACGCCGCGATCATCCGACGCGCCGCCTCGGTGCGACCGCGTAGCGCTTCGAGCACGCCCTGGCAGCGGAGCGCCACAGCCTCGACGGCGGGCGCCCCCTGGGTGATGCGCAGCACGCGCACGACGTCGAGGCAGCGGCCGCTGGCCCGTGTGACCGGGCTCGGTCCCGAGAGCGCGGCGAGCGGCGCACCGGCCAGCACCGCGTTCGTGCGCCGCCGGTCGCCCCCGCGCCGGGCGGCGGCGAGGGCGCGGTCGAGTGCCGCCTCGCACGCCCCGACCTTGCCGAGACGCGAGAGGGCAACGGCGTGCACGAAGTGGGCCTTCGCCTCGCCGGCGGCGTCGCCCAGCGACGCGAGCGCCTCGGCGGCGGCCGCGACCGCGTCGCCCGTCGTGCGCAGCGCCTGCGGATCGGTGAGCGCGGCGAGCTGGCCGGTGAAGCAGGTGTGCCACGCCCGCAGGCGCTCCGACCCCCCGATGAACCGGCCGAGCTCGGCGATCGCGCTCTGTGCGGGACCCACGTCACCGGCGGCGAGCAGCGCTTCGCACCAGTCGAGGGCCAGGTCGGCGCGGGCGGGATCGGCCGCGTCGAGCCGATCGACCGCGCGGCCGAGGAGACTCGCCGCCAGCGGCAGGTCGTCGCGCGCCAGCGCGCGCCGGCCGGCCGCCGCGAGGTAGCGCGCCGCCCGCTCGCCCAGAGCGCGCCCCTGCGCGTCGATCGGGCCGAGCTCGCGCAGGTGCTGGTGCGCCTGCTCGAGGTGCCAGCCGATCGTCTCGTCGTGCTCGACGGCTTCCCCGACCCGGCCCTCGACCCACTCGGCGAAACGGCCGTGCAGCTCCGCCCGCGTGTTCTTCAGCAGGCGGCGGTAGGCCGCGTCGCGGATCAGCACGTGATGGAAGCGCAGGGCCGGCTCGCCGAGGAACCAGCCGGCGTCGGGCTCGACGAGCTCGCTGCGGCGGAGCGATTCGAGCCGGGCGTCGAGGTTGCCGGCCTCGCCGGGCAGCAGGTGCGCGACGGCCGCACGCGAGAACTGCCGCCCGACGACCGCGGCCCGCTCGAGCACGGTACGCTCCTCCGGACGGAGGCGCTCGATACGGGCCGCCAGCAGCGCCTGGATGGTCGGCGGCATCTCGAGGGCGGCGAGCTCGACGCCTGCGACCCACCGGTCGCCCTCCCGCTTGAGCGCGCCGTCGTGCACGAGCATGCGCACCAGCTCGCCGACGAAGAGGGGGTTGCCCTCGCTCGTGGCCAGCACCCGTCCGGCGACCGCCGCCGGCAGCTCGTCGGCGCCGACCACGTTCGCGGCCAGCCGCGTCGCCGCGCCGGCGTCGAGCCCGGTGAGCGTCACCACCTCGTTCACGAGGCCGCCGGGTGCGGCCAGCGACGAGCGCGTGTCGCGCAGCTCGGGTCGCGCCGCGACGAGAACGAGCAGCGGCACCTCGGTGCTCCACTGCACGAGGTGCTCGGTCAGGTCGAGCAGCAGTGGCTCCGCCCACTGCAGGTCGTCGATCGCGAGCACCACCGGCTGCGCCGTCGCGAGCGCCGCGAGCAAGCGGCGAACCACGTAGAAGGTCTCCTCCGGCGGCGCCGGCGTTCCGGCGAGGAGCGCGGTGACGCCGCCGGCGATGCGCGCACGCTCGGCTTCCTCGCCGGGCACCACCGCCTCGATGGCCGCGCGCAGGACATCGCCGCTGGCGCCGGCGTCGAGGTGAAGCACCGCACGCAACGCCTCGGCGAGGGGCGCGAACGTGGCACCCCCGGCCGCGTCGCACCGCGCGGTGACCACGGTGGCCCGCTCACCGAGCCGCCGTGCGAGCTCGGTGATCAGCCGCGACTTGCCGAGCCCCGGCGAGCCCAGAATCACCGCCAGTCGCGCCCGGCGCGCCGCGGCGGCGGCGTCGTAGACCGTCATGATGCGGCGCAGCTCGTTCTCGCGCCCGACGAATGCGGTCGCCGGCGCGCCCGCCGGCCGATCGAGCGACACCACGCGGTACGCCGCCACGGTCTCGGACCGCCCCTTCAGCGAGAAGACACCGACGGGCGTGAGGGTCACCAGCTCGCTCACCAGGCGCTGCGTCGACTCGCTGATCAGCACGTCGCCGTCGTGTCCCTCCTGCTGGAGCCGCGCCGCGACGTTGAGCGGATCACCGAGGCCGGCGCGGTGCTCGTCGCTGACGACGACCTCGCCGGTGTTGACCGCGACCCGCAGACCGAGGCTGCCCACCACGTCACTCTGCTCACGGGCGAACTCGCGGAAGGCGCGCTGCATGCCGACGGCAGCACGCACGGCGCGGATGGCATCGTCCTCGGCCACGTGGGGCACGCCGAAGGCGCACATGACGCCGTCACCGAGGAGCTGGACGACGCTGCCCCCGTGGGCTTCGACCGGCTCGCGCGCCACCTCGTAGTAGCGGTCCATCAGGCGACCGACGGACTCCGGGTCGAGGCGCTCGTGCAGCGACGTCGATCCGATCAGGTCGGCGAAGACGATAGTGACGACCTTGCGAGCCGCGGCCGCGGCGTCGGAGCCAGGTGGTGGCGGTGGGCGGGGCTCGGCGACGAGCGGGCGGCCACATCCGCCGCAGAACCGGAAGCCCGGCGGGTTCTCGGCGCCGCAGCTTGCGCATCCCGCCACGAGGCGGTGCCCGCA
>VAWY01000301.1 GCA_005888335.1 Actinomycetota bacterium | reverse complement strand
GACCCGGCGACGGCGACCGCGGTGAACACCGCGCCGATCACGAACGCGAAGGCCAGCCCGATGAGCAGCTCCTTGCCGGCCAGCCACGCGAGCTCGACCGGCGCGGTCGGCAGGTGGTGGCCGCGGACGAGCACCGGTGAGAGCCCGACGGCGAGCGCGACGGCCACGATGCCGCGCACGCGCGCGGGGACGAGCTTGCTGGAGAACAGCGGCGCAAGCACGAACAGCGGGCTCACGCGCGCGAGCACGAGGAAGAACCCGACGACCGACTGCTCGCCGAACTGCTTGAGCAGGACGTCCACGCGCGGGTGCCTAGCCCACCAGGCGCGGGATGCCGCCCCAGAGGTCGGCCGTGTAGGTGAGCATCTGGTTGAGCATCCACGGCCCGAGCAGCATCAGCACCGCGGCGAGCGCGATCACCTTCGGGATGAAGGCCAGCGTCTGCTCCTGGATCTGCGTGACGGCCTGGAAGATCGAGACCACGAGGCCGACGATCAGGCCCGCGGCGAGCATCGGCATCGCGACCTTGAAGGCGAGCGTCAGCGCCGTGGTCGACAGGTTGACGACGACGTCCTGGTTCATGTCAGTGGAAGCTCTCCACGAGCGATCGGGTGACGAGGTTCCAGCCGTCGACCAGGACGAACAGCAGGATCTTGAACGGGAGCGAGATGAAGACGGGTGGCAGCATCACCATGCCCATCGACATCAACGTCGAGCTCACGACCAGGTCGATGACGAGGAAGGGAAGGAAGATCAGAAAGCCGATCTGGAACGCCGTCTTGAGCTCCGAGATGACGAACGCCGGGATCAGCGTCCAGGTCGGCACGTCGGCCCGCGTCTCGGGCCGCTTGAGGTGGCCCAGGTCGACGAACAGCGCCAGGTCCTTCTCGCGCGTCTGGCGGAACATGAAGTCGCGCAATGGCTCCTGACCGCGCTCGATCGCCGTCGTCTGGGAGATCTTGTGGGCCGTCAGCGGGTCGATCGCGTCCTTCTTGATCTGCGTGAGGGTCGGCGACATCACGAAGACCGTCAGGAAGAAGGCGATGCCCACAAGGACCTGGTTGGGCGGCGCCGTGGGCGTGCCGAGGCCGGTGCGGATGAAGCCGAGGACGACCAGGATCCGCGTGAACCCGGTGACCGTGAACAGCATCGCCGGGACGAGCGTGAGCCCGGCGATGAGGAGCAGCAGCTGGACGGCGTTGGAGCCGTGCATGGGGCGCTAGCCGCCGCGAACGGTCCGCTCGCGCAGACCGTCGAGCAGCTCGCGCATGCGTCCTTGCACGGCCACGAGCGGGGGCTTGCGATCCGGCGCGTCCGTCCTGGGCGAGCCGGCGGGAGGCGGAGGCGGCTTGAGCCCGAGGGCGTCGGCCTCCTCCTCGGTGTACGTCCGGATGGGCACGACGCCCTGCTCGGCGACGCCGACCAGCACGAGCTCGCGGCCCGCGCGGACGAGGTGCAGCGAGCGGTTGGGGCCCAGCGCCACCGTCGCCTCGATGTGCAGGCCGGTGCCGTGCGAGCGCTCCTCGCGCGACTTCTTGACCTGCTTGAGGATCCAGTACAGCCCGTAGATGACGGCGACGACCACGCCGAGGGCGAGGAACGTCTTGACCAGCGAGCCGCCTGACGAGCCCGCCGAGCCCAGCGCGCGGGCGCTGTCGGGTGACGGGAGGTTGAGCGGCTTGTCCTCGCCCGGGCCCTTGACGGTCGCCAGGGCGCCCGTCGGGTCGGCGAGCGCGAGCGCGAGGCTCGTGGCCGCGAGGAAGAGGGAGCGCTTCACGCCCCGGTGGTCGGACGAACGTCCAGCGACTTGAGGGGGACGGGGATCGACTTCGTCGATCCCCCGTTTAGGCGGCTTCGGCCACCGGCGCCTCGGCCGCGGGCGCCGGCTCCTCCCCGGCCGCCCCGCGCGGCCCGGCCACGTCCGTGACGCGCAGGCCGAACTCCTCGTCGATGACGACGACCTCGCCGCGGGCGATGACGCGTCCGTTGACGAGCAGGTCGACCGGCTCACCGGCCATGCGGTGCAGCCCGACGACGGAGCCGGGGCCGAGCGCGAGCGCGTCGCCGAGCGTCATCGTGGTCCGGCCGATCTCGACGGACACCTCGACCGTGACGTCGGTCAGCCGCTCGAGCTCAACGGACTCGGCCGGCGCCGGGGCGGTGGGCTGGAGGGGGGCGAAGTCGATGGCGTCGGACACGGTGGCCTCCTACTGGACGGCGACGTCGGTGAACAGGACGTCCTCCGCCTTGACGTCGGTCTTCTTGAGGATCTGGCGCAGGATGCGCTTCTTGAGCTGCTCGCGACCCTTGCGGTGGATGAGCTTGGCGCCCGAGACGCCGGTCAGCGAGTTCGTGACGATGTCGCGGACGACGGCCTCCTGGGGCAGGGCGCCGAAGCCCTCGGGCGGCGCCGCGGCGGCCGCCTCGCCGCCGGCGACCGGCAGCGCGCCGTGCTTGAGCACCAGCGCGACGTCGAGCTTGACGAACCGGCCGTCGGACAGGTTGATGAGGAAGTCGCGCGGCAGCACGTAGACCTCGCCGTCGACCTTCGGCTTGGGCGCGGGCGCGGGCTTGGCCAGCACGAACTTGTAGACGCCGCCGAGGCCGACGAGGAGGACGGGCAGGGCGATGATCAGCTTCTTCTTCATGGGGAGCTGGACCTTGTTCGGGGGTCAGGAGCCGCGACGCGGCAGGACGATCTCCACGCGCCGGTTGCGCGCGCGGCCTTGGGCGGAGGCGTTGCTCGCCGACGGATCGAGGTAGGCGCGGCCGGTCGCCGTCAGGCGGCCGGGCGCCATCTGCATTGCGATGAGGGCGCGCACGACCGCCGAGGCGCGGGCGGTCGAGAGCTCCCAGTTGGAAGGGTAGACCGAGCCGTGGATGGGCTGCGAGTCGGTGTGGCCCTCGACGTCGACCTGGTGCGCGCGCTGGTGGCGCAGCAGGGGTGCGAGGTGCTCGAGCAGGTCCATGCCGGCGGGCTTGACGCGCGCCTGGCCGGAGTCGAAGAGCAGGTTGTCGGTGAGGATGTCGATCACCAGGCCGCGCCGGGTGACGTGCGTCTGCACCTTGTCGGACATGCCGAGCCGCTGCGCGCGGGCGTCGACCTCGCTCTTGAGCCGCCGCAGCTGGCGGTCCTCCTCGGCCTTGGCGTCGGCGCGCGACGGGTTCGTCTGCGTCTCGGGCTTGAGCTGCTTGGTCTGGGCGTCCCCGCCCGTCCGCTTGATGGCCTCGCCGCCGGGGATGACGTGCGGCGAGAACGCGTTGTGCAGCGACGCCTGCAGGGACGCGAGCTTGCTCTTGTTCACGACCGACATCGAGAACAGGACCATGAACAGCGCCATGAGCAGCGTGATCATGTCCGCGTACGTGAGCAGCCACCGCTCGTCGGCGTGCTCCTCGTGGGCGGCGCCCGCGCGGCGTCGTCCCCCGGCCATCGCCTACGCAGCCTGCGCGTCAGGGACCGCGCGCAGGTTCGGCCCGGTGGC
>VAWY01000300.1 GCA_005888335.1 Actinomycetota bacterium | reverse complement strand
ACCATCCCGGCGGCGTGGAGGGCCTGCAGGTGCTGGGACGCGTTGGCCGTCGACTGGCCGCTCGCTCGCGCGAGCTCGTCCACCGTGCGCGGCGCCTGGGCGAGCAGGTCGAGCATTTCGAGGCGGCGCGGGCTGGCGAACGCCTTGCCCATCAGGGCGATGGCCTCGAAGACGGCGTCCTTCTCGCGGCGTGACCCCATTCGTTGCTATTCAATAGATCGCTTGATAGCTTGTCAAGGCATGTACTTCCGGCAGCTGCTCAACGACGAGAGCGCGTGCGCCTCCTATCTGTTCGGGTGCAAGACGCACAGCGCGTTCGCCGTCGTCGACCCGCACATCGAGCTCGTCGACGACTACATCGCGCTCGCCGAGGTCCAGGGCGCGGCGATCACCGCGGTCCTCGATACGCACGTCCAGGCCGATCACGTCTCGGGGCTGCCCGATCTGGTCGCGCGGACCGGCGCCACGGCGTACCTTCCGGAGGGCGCTGGCGTCGAGTTCGACCACCACGTGCTGCGCGACGGCGAGCTCGTAACCCTCGGCAACACCGCGGTCAGCGCGATCGCGACCCCGGGGCACGCGCTCGCCCATCACGCCTACCTCGTCACCGACCACACCCGCGGCGAGGAGCCGTGGTTCGTGCTCACGGGCGATGCGCTGCTCGTCGGCGACGCCGGCCGCCCCGACCTCCACGCCCACGACGAGCACACAGTCGAGGAGATGGCCCGCGCGCTCTACCGCTCGCTCACCGAGCGGCTGCTGACGCTCCCCGACCACCTGGTGATGTACCCGTCGCACTACTCCGGCTCGGTCTGCGGTCGCGGCCTGTCGGCCAACCCGATCTCCACGATCGGGTTCGAGCGCCGGCACAACCGCGCGCTGCAGTTCGACTCCGAGGACGCCTTCGTCGAAGCCCTGGTGCGCGACATCCCTCCGGCGCCCGCCGACCAGGCGGCGATCGTCGCGGCCAACCGCGCCGGCCGCGCGGCGTCGCGCGTCGGCGCGTAACCGACGCGCGTGCCGGCGGCGCCGACGATCCGGCTCGGGTTGCGCGAGAACGTCGCGCAGTTCTCGCTGCTCGTCGCGATCAACGCGTTCGTCGGGGCGATGGTCGGGCTCGAGCGCTCGACGCTGCCGCTGATCGGCCGCGAGGACTTCGGCGTCGCCTCCAGCGCCGCGGTGCTCTCGTTCATCGTCGCCTTCGGGCTGGCCAAGGCGCTGACCAACCTCGCGGCCGGCGCCTCGGCCGCGCGGCTCGGGCGACGGCGCCTGCTCATAACCGGCTGGGCGCTCGCCCTGCCGGTGCCGCTGCTGATCGCCGTCGCTCCGAGCTGGGCGTGGATTGTCGCCGCCAACGTCCTGCTCGGCGTCAACCAGGGGCTCGCCTGGTCCATGACCGTCGTCATGAAGATCGACCTCGTCGGGCCACGCCGTCGCGGTCTCGCCCTGGGGCTCAACGAGGCGGCGGGCTACGGCGGCGTTGCCGTCGCCGCCGCCCTGAGCGGCTGGCTGGCGGGCGAGTTGGTGGCGCGCGACGTCCTCGTGGCGGCCGGCGCCGCCGTCGCACTGGTCGGGTTCGCGCTGTCGGTGCTGTTCGTTCGCGACACCGCGGCGCACGTGGCGCTCGAGCAGTCCGGCCAGGCCGACGCCGACGAGCGGCCGCCGTCGCTGGGCGACGCGTTCCGGCAGGCCAGCTACGGCGAGCCGGCACTGCGCGCGTGTTCGCAGGCCGGCCTCGTCAACAACCTCAACGACGCGCTCGCCTGGGGCCTGGTGCCGCTCTTTCTCGCCGCCCACGGCGCCGACGCCGCGCAGATCGGGCTCGTTGCGGGGCTCTATCCGGCCGTTTGGGGCGCCGGCCAGATCTGGACCGGCCACTGGTCCGACCGCGTCGGGCGCAAGCCGCTGATCGTCGCCGGGATGCTGGTGCAGAGTGCCGCGCTCGCGCTGCTCGCGGCCTCGGACGGCGCGGTTGCCCTCGCCGCCTGCTCTGCGATCGGGCTGGGCGTCGGCACCGCCCTCGTCTACCCGACACTCATCGCGGCGATCTCCGACGCGGTCGCGCCCGTGGCCCGGGCCTCCGTGGTGGGCGTCTATCGCTTCTGGCGCGACATGGGCTACGTGGCCGGCGGCCTGGCCGCCGGGCTGCTGGCCGACGCCATCGACTTCAGCGCCACCATCGCGGTCATCGCCGCCGCCACCGCCGCCTCGGGCCTGTGGGTCGCCTTCGACCTTCCGCTTCGCCGTCCCGTCATCGAGCAACCCGCCTAGGAGACACTGATGAGCACGTCCACCGAAACCGACCTCGCCGCCACGGCGCGCGGGGCGCTGCAGTTCGTGTGCTCCGGCCAGCTCGAGCGCCTGCCCGAGTTCTACGACGAGCAGTTCGTCGACCACGTCAACTCAATGGTCTTTCGCGGGCACCCGGGCGCGCGCGAGTCGGTCGGCTTCTACCGCTCGCTGTTCGGCGACCTGCGCTTCGAGATCGACGATCAGGTCACCGAGGGCGATCGCGTCGCCACGCGCTGGACGCTGCACGGGACCTACCGGCGGCGGGCCGTCGCCCTGCACGGGATTGTCATCAGCCGCTTGCGCGACGGCCGGATCGTCGAAGACTACGGCGTGACCGACTCGCTCGAGCTGCCGCGCGCGCTCGGCCTGGCGCGCACCCTGATGCTCGTCGTCGACGTGGTGCGCGGCCGCGTCAAGCTGCCGCGCGGCGCGCTGCGAAACTGACCCGGTGCCCAAGCCGGACGCGAGCGAGCTCCAGGCCCTTGGGCTCTATGACGCCGACGCCCCGCACGCGGCGGCGACTCTCGAGCTGCTGACGGTCCTCCTCGGCCTCGGGGCGACGGTCGAGGAGCTGCTCGTCTATCGTGACCAGCTGCCCGGGCTGGCGTCGGTCGTGACGATCCGCGGCGGACCGGCGCTGACCGTGACCCAAGCCGTCGAGCGGTCGGGGCTCTCCGAGGACAAGGTGCGCCGGTTGACGCGCGCGGCGGGATTCCCGGAACCCGGCCCCGACGACCGGTTCTTCGGCCCGGGCTTCGTCGAGCTGGCGTCGGGGATCGCGGCCGCCGAGCACATGTTCGGCGACGACGCGGTGCTGCAGCTTGTGCGCGTCATGGGCTCGGCGATGTCGCGCGTCGCCGATGCCATCGTCTCGGCCTTCCTGA
>VAWY01000299.1 GCA_005888335.1 Actinomycetota bacterium | reverse complement strand
GTCAGCTCCGAACGCTTTCATCGCACCCTCTCCGACGTGATCGTGTGTCCGATCAGCAGTCAGCCGCGATACTACCGAAACCCTGGCCCCGGCGACTGTCCGCTCCGACAGTGGCGGATGGCGCGGCTGCGCCACCCGAGCAGCGCGCGCATCTCGAAGATCGTCGCGGTCGACAAGCGCATCGTCGGACGGGTCCTGGGCCGCATCGCCAAGGAGGACCTGCTCCGGATCGAAGCGATGTTGAAGGAGGCGCTCGAGCTCAGCTCGGCCGCAGCGGCTCGGCGGCTGCGCTGACTCGGCGCACCTGGCCCCGAAGAGCGCCATGATGCCCTCGCCGGTGTACTTCAGTGTCATCCGAGCTCTCTGAGCGCTGCGTCGCCGGGGCGGCGCGACGGGAGATCGGCGCTCAGCTCCTCGAAGCGCGCGAGCGCCCGGTCGGTGTCACAGGTGTCGAAGACCTCGTAGCGTTGGATGCGATCGCCGTCGGTCACGATGACGCGGACGATAACGTTTTCGAACGGGCCGCCGCCGTAAGGCATCGTCCCGCCTATCCGGACCGCTTCCACGCGACCGTGGCGGTTCCAGGCGAGGATGCGGAACACCTCCGCCTGCACGTCGGGCGCCAGGTTCATCATCGCCCGCCACCGCTCGATCAACTCGTCGCCGGTCGATATGCCGAAGCCGAGCGTGCGGTGGTCGTGGACCACGACGTCGCGGGCGAGACATCCGCGGAGCTGGGTCTCCCAGTCGGAGCGTGAGGAGGCGACAAAGTACGCGACGATGGGCGCCTGCGCCACGGTCGAGGCCGCCTCGCCGGCGGCGAAGCGAGCGTGCGCCTCCGCGAACGCGGCGCGGCGATCGTCGAGGTCGAACCGGATCGACGCCCGGAGCCGCCCGTCGGCGTCGACCTCGGTCAGCCGGAGGTGCTCTCGCTCGACGGGACTCCCGTCAGCCCCGCCCGTCCATAGGATACGCTCGAGCGCGATCCGATCGCCGGCCGTACCGATCAACTCGCGGACGAGCCGCACCCCCGACCCCGATTGCACGAACTGGTTGTTCCTGATCCAGAGCTCGACGTCGCCGCTCACCAGCGCACGCTTGCCGCGATCCTCGAACGTGAAGTCGTCGCTCGCGAGCGAGCGGAGCGCGGCCCAGTCGCCGACGGTCCAGGCTTCGAACGTGCGATCACGCGCGCGCGACGCCGCGTTCGGCGGGATACGCATGGGGTCCGGGCGCAGCTCCTCGAACGCGTTCGGTCGGATGCGCAGCGGATCGGGGCGGAGCTCCGCGAAGCGCGCCAGGGCGGCTTCGACGTGCTCGGGCTCGAACAGCTCGAGCCGCGTGATGCGGCCGTCCGCGACGATAGCCACCGACGCGGTCGGGTTCTCGAAGGTCCCCCCGTCGCGGAGCGTGCCGAAGATCCGCGGGAGGCCCACCGAGCCGTACCGGGCGTACGCCAGCGTGGAGCCCGCGGCGATCTGGGCGTCCGGCGCCAGGTCCAACAGCCCCGCCCAGGACTCGGCCCACACGTCCGCACCCTCGATCAGGCCCAGTCTGGCCGGACGGTGGTCGTCCAACACGAACTCGTCCGCGAGCGCCGCACGTAGGCGGGTCCGGTCGCGGTCGTTGAACGCCTCGATGAGCTCGAACACCGGTCCCGCCGACGCTGCAGCCACGGCGTCGCGGGCGAACCATCGAGCGTATGCCTCCCGGGTGGCGGCGCGCCAGTCGTCGACATCGAACGCGACGCCGGCGGTGAGCCGCCCGCTCTCGTCGACCTCGGTGACCCAGAGGGCCTCGAGCTCGAACGGCCCCAGGGAGGAGATCGGTGGGTTCTCGGTCGCGGCGGCCGCGGCGGCGCCGCCGGGGTCGCCGGACAGGAGGACGCGGGTGAGAGCCACTCGATCGCCGGCGGTGCCCACGAGCTGTCGCTCGAGGCGGGTGTTGCGCATCGAGGCGATCTCCTGCAGGTCGGCGATCCACCAGTCGACGTCCCCCGAGACCAGGGCGCGGCGCCCCCGGTCCTCGAACTTCGCACCCGGTGCGCAGAGCGCGCGCACGGCGCCCCAGTCGCGCGCCGCGAACGCCGCCTGCAGCCGATCCCCGGTTGCGCTCACCGCGTTCGGCCGCGCCAGGGCGGCGAGCGGATCGCGGGCCGCGCCCACCCGGATGGCTTCGAAGCACGCCCGGGCCGCGTCGAGCTGCTCGGGGTCGTATTGGTGGAACCGTTGGATGCGCCCGTCCGGGCCGAACACGACCACGGCGACGAAGGGCATCTCGAAGGGTCCGCCCTCCCAGTTCCCCGCCGCCCGCCCGACACTGAGCGTCCGGCGGTCATCGAGGGCGAGGACGTGCTCCAAGCGCAGGCTCAGGTCGGGTGCAAGATCGACGAGCGCGCGGATCATCTCCAGGTACTCGTCGCGCGAGTGCAGCGTACCCCATCCAATCGGACGATGGTCCTCGAGGACGAGGTCGGGGTCGAAGACGGAGGCCAGCTCGTCCCAGTCACCCGCGGCCGCGAAGCGCTGCAAGGTCTCCCACGTACGAGCGTAGGGGGCGGCTTCCCCGGCGGCGTAGCGGCGGTCGAGCTCGGCGTATGCCCCGTCGAGGTCGTCGGGGTCGAGATGGACCATGGCCACGCGATCGCCAGCGTCGTCCACCTCGACGACCACGAGCCACTCGACCTCGCTTGGTCCGACGTCGCCGTCAGTGCCCTCGAAGAGCAGCCGGGAGAGTAGGAGCCGCTCACCCCGCGTGGCGAGGACGTTCGCCGTGAACCGGGACGAGGTCATATCGAAGATCAAGCGCAAGCCCTGGAGATACCGCTCGCGATCGAGGTCGAGACGCACCATCGGCCGGCGGTCGATCAGCCGGAACCCCGGCGTGTAGATCGCGGCGAGGCGGTCCCAGTCGCGCGCCTCCCACGCCTCCCTGAAGCGGTCCCAGGACCGCGTCGCCGCGTTCGTGATGCGGGCGGTCGCCGGCGGTTCCGCCGTCAGCTCGTCGAAGCGGGCGAGCGCCTCGGCGTCGCGATCGGCGTCGAAGATCTCGTTGCGCGTCAGCAGGCCATCGCTTCCGAAGACCCCGAGCCAGAGGAAAGGTCGCTCATAGGCACCGCCGCCGGCGCGGGCGGTGCCAAGGTGAGTCCTCCTCATGAGGAATGCATCGGACCGCAGGTCGAGGATGGCGTCCTCCCGCATGACGACGTCGTCGGCAAGCTCGAGCATGGCGCGGTGGTGCTGCAGCAGCGCTTCCGCCCCCCGCGCGGACCAGGTCCCCAGAGTCCGGTGATCGACGGACTCGATGGCCGGTGCGTACGCGGTCGCGTAGCGATCGGGGTCGAACGATCCCAGCATCGTTGCGACCGAGCGCGCCGTCGCCGCGGCGCGGGTGCGCGCGGGGCTGTCGAGGAGGAGGTCGACGTAGCGCTCGTACAAGCGGGCGATGGCGTCGCCCAGCCGGTCGCGGGCGAAGAACTCGGCCCG